>DASCOT010000224.1:0-8160 GCA_036012155.1 Acidobacteriota bacterium | reverse complement strand
TTCGGAACGCGTCCTCCGGCGCAGAAGTGGAGAGTCCGGCCATCACCAATACCGGCACTTCAATTCCAGCCTGACGCAGCTGGCGACCCTCGCTCGCGGTTGCCACACAGAAACCGGCTATACGTTCGGCACACAGGGCGCCGGCCACCGCCACGGCTCCATGCCCGTATGCGTCAGCCTTGACCACCGGCCAGACATCGATGGCGCCGACTTTGTCGCGGAGGCGCCGCAGATTGTGCACGCAGGCGTCGAGGTCGATCTCTGCCACGGTTGGCCGGCAGGGGCTCGACATCGACGGAGGAGGTTCGCGCATGCCCCTATGTTAGCCGTGCGCTCAACCGCACACCGGTCAGAACGTGTCTTCGTTGTCGGCGCGATCTCTGAACAGAGTGTAGGGCTTGAGGAAGGCCAGAGGGACGCTGCCGATCGGTCCGTTCCGCTGCTTGGCGATGATCAGCTCGGCGAGGCCCTCAAGCTCCGGATCCTCCTGGTTGTATACCTCGGGACGGAAGATGAACGCCACCACGTCGGCGTCTTGCTCGAGGTTGCCCGACTCGCGCAGGTCCGACAGCTGCGGTCGGTGCCCCGACCGCGTCTCGGTTGCTCGCGAGAGCTGAGAGAGTGCCATCACCGGCACTTCCAACTCCTTGGCAAGCGCTTTGAGTGAGCGTGAGATCTCTCCGAGCTCGAGGTTGCGATTGTCGGTTCGAATACTGCCTCGAACCAGCTGCAGGTAGTCGACCACCAAGAGATCGAGGCCGTGTTCTGCCTTCAGTCGGCGCGCCTTGGCACGCATCTCGAGCGCCGTTAGAGAGGCCGAGTCATCGATGAAGATCTTTGTCTCGGAGAGCTTGTGCAGACCGTCGAGCAACCGGTCCTTGTCACCGCTAGACAGGAACCCCGTAGCAAGCTTGTGCGCATCGACCTGAGCCACGGCGGTTACCAGCCGCCGGATCACCTGTTGTACGGACATCTCGAGCGAGAACACGCCGACGCAGCCTCCCGCCTCGAGTGCCACATGCTGGGCGACGTTGAGCGCCAGAGCTGTCTTGCCCATCGAAGGCCGCGCCGCGACGATCACCAGATCGCCTGGCTGTAAGCCGGCGGTCAGCGCATCGAGTCGCTTGAATCCCGTGGGTACCCCGGTGACATAGTCACCGCGTTCCATGAGCTCCTCGATCTCCTTCATGGCATCGAAGGCGACGTCACGCACCGAGAGGAACCCGCGGCGGATCTTGCTCTCGCTGATCGCAAAGATCGAGTGCTCGGCTCGATCGAGCAAATCATCCGTTTCAATGGCACCCTCCAGCGCCATGCGGATGATGGAGTTCGACGCCCCGATGAGGTTCCGGAGCGCTGCTTTGTCTTTGATGATGCGCGCGTATTGATCGACGTTCGCCGCCGCTGGCAACCCATCGATCAGGCTCGAGATATACGCGGCTCCGCCGGCACGCTCCAAGACATCACGCCGCTCCAGCTCCTCGCGGAGGGTCACCGTGTCGATGGCCTCGGAACGCTCCGAGAGCCACGTCATGGCCTCGTAAATCAAACGGTTGGCGTCACCGAAGAAGTCGTCCGGGGCGAGGACTTGGGCTGCGGCATTGAGCGCCTGATTGTCCAGGAGCACCGCCCCGAGAATGGAGCGTTCTACCTCTACGTTGTGAGGTAGCGAGCGCTCGGTAGTGAGCTCCTGCGGCAAGATTGGCCTCCGACACTACGAGACGGTAAACGTGAATTCTCTGCTACGCCGCTCGCTAGAAGAGCGCGTAGATGAACGGAGCGACGGCAGAGCCTTCCGAGAGCACGATCAACAATCCGAGGAGGACGAGGAACACCACGATGGGCGTCAGCCACCACTTCTTGCGGGATCTCAGGAAACCCCAGATGAGCCCTAGTCTCGACATCCCTATACCTCCTGCTCCGACATCGAGCGATTGCTCACGGAGCAATACCAGCATCGTTGGTGGCTTTCTCGGTTCGACTTCTGTGGACCGCCGCAATCCACCGGTGGACGCTAATACGGCTTGTCCGGACGTGCCACGGGGCCGTCTGGATCCACCGGTACCCAATAGCTCTCCGCGTCCGGGTCTCGTCGCTTGTCCAGAAGGTCCTTTCCTGACAGCCGAAGCAAGAAGCCCATTGGGGTCATCACGACAAAGAAGGTCAGCGTCAGTATCAGCGTCGTCATGACAACTTGCAGAACGCGGGCCAATGCCATCCAGAGACGCTCGATGGGTGCCAGAACCCGCGGGACGACCAGTCCGGTCACGAGGAAAGCCGCGCCCACGTACAGGAGATACGGCCCCGCCGGTCGCTCCCTCCACAACAGCAACGACCCCACGGAGGCAAACGCCACCGCCATCACGATTCCGAACTTGCGCAACTGCGACGCGTCGGTTTGCCGTTTCTTCGGGGCCATGGCTAGTCCAACTCGTAGAGATCGCGCCAATCGACATCGTCACCGAGGGGCGGCTGGTCCGACTTCTTCAGCACGCAGTCCTGCAGCACGAGCACATCCATTTCCGTACGCATGAAGCAGAGATACGCGTCCTCGGGCGTGCAAACGATCGGCTCGCCGCGGACGTTGAACGAGGTGTTGACGATGATCCCGTAGCCGGTACGTTCCTTGAACGCTTCGATCAGTCGATGGTACTGCGGATGATCGCGCGAATCGACCGTCTGCACCCGGGCGGAGTAGTCGACGTGTGTTACCGCCGGGATATCGGACCGCGGTACGTTCAGTTTGCTGATGCCGAACAGCTGCGTCTGTTCTTCGGTCATCGAGACCCGGCGCTCCTCTCGAACCGGGGCAACCAACAACATGTAGGGCGACGGCCGATCGAGCTCGAAGTACTCCGACACGTCCTCGACCAGACAGCTGGGTGCAAAGGGTCGAAACGACTCGCGGTACTTGATCTTCAGGTTGAGCTTGCGCTGCATTTCGCGATCGCGTGAGTCGCCGATGATGCTTCGCGCGCCCAACGCTCGCGGCCCGAACTCCATCCGCCCGCTGAACCAACCCACCACGTTTCCCTCCGCCAGTATGTCGGCCGTGACGTCGGGAATGGTTTCCGCCGTGTGACGCTCATACGGATAACGCTGCTCGACAAGCCACTGTTCGACCTCGTCACCGCTCCACGCCGGCCCCAGATAGGATCCGCTCTGCAGATCGCGACCGCCGGCAGCAGTGTAACGCGGCACGGCGTGCACCTGGTGGGCAGCAAAGAGCGCCGCTCCCAAGGCGCCGCCGGCGTCACCGGCAGCGGGCTGGATCCAAATGTCGTCGAAGATGCCGGCGCGCAGGATCTTGCCGTTGCCTACGCAGTTCAACGCGACACCACCTGCCATGACCAGGTTGCGCTCACCCGTCTGGGTGCGGACATGCCTGGCCATCCGCAGCATCACCTCCTCGCAAACCTCCTGGACCGACCGTGCCAGGTCCATCTCACGCTGAGTGAGGTCGCTCTCGGGCTGCCGGGGAGGCGCGCCGAACAGCTCGTGGAACGCCTCCGAGGTCATGGTCAGGCCCTGACAGTAATTGAAGTACTTCATGTCGAGCCGAAAGGAGCCGTCTTCGCGCAGATCCATCAACTCGTCGAGAATCAGGTCTACATACTTGGGCTCGCCGTAGGGCGCGAGGCCCATGACTTTGTACTCGCCGGAGTTCACCCGGAAGCCCGTGTAGTAGGTGAAGGCGGTGTACAGCAGACCCAGGCTGTGAGGAAACCTGAGCTCGGCGGCAAGCTCGATGCTGTTGTCCACCCCAGCGCCCCAAGAGGCGGTCGCCCATTCACCGACCCCGTCCATCGTGAGGATCGCGGCCGATTCGAACGGCGAGGGAAAGAACGCCGAGGCGGCGTGTGACTGGTGGTGTTCCGGGTAGAGCATGTCGCCCTCGAAACCCGTCTCCTTGGCGATCAGCTCCCCCATCCAGAGCTTCTGTTTGAGCCACAGCGGCATCGCCTTCAGGAACGAATCGAGTCCCTGGGGGGCAAATGCGAGGTACGTCTCGAGGAGGCGCTCGAACTTGGCCCACGGCTTGTCGTAGAAGGCAACGGCGTCGAGTTCGGAGGCGTCGAGATCGCCCGTTCTCAGGCAGTACTCGATCGCCCGCGCAGGAAAATGGAAGTCGTGCTTCTTGCGCGTGAAGCGCTCCTCCTGGGCCGCCGCGACGATCGTGTCATCACGCACCAAGCAGGCAGCTGAGTCGTGGTAGAAAGCCGAGATCCCGAGGATGTTCATCGCGGCACCGTTCACCCAGGCGTTAGGCTGCGGTTGGCGGCCAGCGCGACCGAACCGCTGCTACGCGCGCTTCGCTTGACGCCGCTCAGCCTTCCTCGTTCTCAGGGGCGACGTCGGCGGCGGTCACATCGTCCTCGGCCACAGCAGAATCGATGTCCTCGGCGACAGCAGAATCGATCGGCTCGACTCCTTCATCGGCGACGGGGGCCGGAGCAGCCTCCACGGCCGCACCGTCCTCACTGGACACGCTCACATGCACCGCCGCCGCCACACCGTGCGCTAGCGACAGGGGCACATCGTACTCGCCGAGCTGCTTGATCGGCTGCTCGAGATGGATCTCGCCTCTTTGGATGCCGAATCCCAACTCCGTCAGCTCGTCGCCGATATCGGCGACGCTCACCGAGCCATAGAGCGTTCCGGCACCGACGTCGGCAACCTTGCGGGCGAAGGTCAGTGACACATCGGCCAGCGACTTGGCGAGAATCTCGGCCTGGGCACGCTTCTCGGCAGCCTCGGCGCGCAGTCGCGTGAGCTCATGGTCGATCGAACGGAGGTTGGCCTCGGTAGCTCGAATGGCCAGTCGGTTCGGTAGAAGGTAATTGCGAGCGTAACCTTTCTTGACCTCTACGAGGTCACCTGGCTCGCCCAAGTGGGTGACGCTCGCTCTCAGAATCAGCTTCATGATCGTGTCCTCGATGAGTCCGACGCCCGGCAGTCATGGGGCACGGACGTCGGCGGCCTCACTCAGAGACGTACGGCAACAGTGCCATGTAGCGCGCGCGCTTCACGGCGCGACTCAGCATGCGCTGATGGCGCGCAGAATTGCCGTTCGTGCGACGCGGAATGATTTTGCCGCGGGGATCGATGTACTGCCTCAGTAGCTCCACGTCTTTGTAGTCGACGTAGTCGACGTTCGATTTCGTGAGCTTGCTGACCTTCTTACGGCGGGGGCGAAAGGAGCGCATCGTTCAGTCCTCCTTTTGGGGCTCGCCTTCGGCGGCGCCATCGGAGCTGTCTTCAGCCGGCGGCGCTTCGCCCGCCGGCTCGTCATCAGAATCAGCCGACTCGTCGTCGGAATCATCGGAGCCCGTGTCGTCGTCGACCGCCTCCGCAGGTGCATCAGCGTCATCGGTTTCGGCGACTACTTCTTCGACCGACGCGTTGTCGTCATCGGCGGCCACGGTCTCGTCGGCCGACGCTGACTCGTCATCGGCAGTAGCGCCAGCGTCAGCGGCAGTAGCGCCAGCGTCATCGGCAGTAGCGGCAGCGTCATCGGACTCCGTCGCCTCTTCGCGTTCGGACACCGACGTTTCCGCCTCGGCACGCTTCGCGGCGGCGCGCTGGTCAGCGGCCTCCATCTGCGATTCGGCCAGCCCCTCGTCAACCGGGCCCCTCTCGGCAATGGCCTGCCGCGCGGCTTCTACCTGCAAATCGCTCAGACGAACCGCCATCTCTCGAAGAATCGATTCGCGAATCTTGGTGTAGTTACGGAACTCCCCGGGTAACGCCGCGGGGCCCGCTACATGGATCAGCAGGTAGACGCCCTCGGTGTGCTTACGGATGGGATACGCGAGCTTGCGACGCCCCCACCGGTTGATGTCGATGACATCGCCACTGGACGCGGCGAGCTGCTGCCGCATGCCACCGATGATCGCGTCGATTCCCTCGTCAGTTTCGTCGGGAGACGCAATCACCAGGATTTCGTAGAAGTTATCCATGGTTCTCCTCTCGGACAATTTGGCCCCCGGAGGGGCGAGGAGCGCTCGCTCAGAGTGCCCAGTTAGCGGGGGACTCCTCTCACACCAGAAGTGGTGCGATAACGAGCGATACGACAGACATCAACTTTATCAAGATGTTCATGGACGGACCACTCGTATCCTTGAACGGATCGCCGACCGTATCACCCACGACAGCCGCCTTGTGGGCATCGGAGCCCTTGCCTCCGTGGTGGCCTTCCTCGATGAACTTCTTGGCGTTGTCCCAGGCGCCGCCGCCGTTGGACATCATCAACGCCAGCAACACGCCGACGACGGTCGCGCCCGCCAGCATCCCGCCGAGTGCCTCGGCGCCCAGGCCAAAGCCGACCACCACGGGCGCAATCACGGCGAGTAGACCTGGTAGCACCATCTCCCGGAGCGCCGCATCGGCGGCAATCGACACACACCTGGCCGGATCCGGCTTCCCGGTGCCCTCCATGATCCCGGGAATCTCCCGGAACTGACGACGAATCTCCTCCACCAGCTCCCCCGCGGCACGCCCGACTGCCGTCATCGTCAGGCCCGCGGCCAGATAGGGCACCACACCGCCGATCAACATCCCGACGACCACGTGGGGGTTGGTCAGCAGGATGACGAGCCCGCCAGGCTCACCGGCCTGGCGCATGGCATCCGACACCGACTGCGCATAAGCAGCGAACAACGCCAGGGCCGTGAGGGCCGCCGATCCGATCGCAAACCCCTTGCCGATCGCGGCGGTGGTATTACCGACGGAGTCGAGACTGTCGGTGATCTTGCGGACGTCTGGCCCGAGACCCGCCATCTCCGAGATGCCTCCGGCGTTGTCCGCTACGGGTCCGTACGCGTCGACGCTCATGGTGATGCCCACGGTCGCCAGCATACCCACTGCCGCGACACCGATTCCGTACAGACCGGCAGCGTCGAACGCAAAATAGATCGCGGCGCAGATAGCCAACACAGGCAGCGCTGTCGACTCGAACCCTACCGCCAGACCATTGATGATGTTGGTCGCGGAACCCGTCTCCGACGACGCCGCAATGCGGCGTACCGGGGCTGCAGACGTGTAGTACTCGGTGATGAAGGAGATCAACAGACCTACAGCGGTTCCCCAGAAGATCGCCGCCCAGATGCCGTTGGCCAGCGGGGTGGCATCGATATAGAGGTATGCCGCACCGACGAAGAGAGCGGCGGCAACGATTGTAGCCCAGCGCAGCGCAGCCGCCGCATCGAACCGCTTCAGGATCGCCATCGACGCGATCCCCAGCAGGGAACAGATGAGGCCCAGGAACGCCAGCATCAGCGGCAGGCTCATCAACCAGCTCTTCACCTGCGCCGCCTCGACCATCGGGTCGGCAGCCATGGCGATGAGTTCCTCGCCGAACAGCGTCGCACCGAGGGCGATCGTGGCAATAATCGAGCCCACGTAGGATTCGAAAATGTCGGCGCCCATGCCCGCGACATCGCCCACATTGTCGCCAACGTTGTCAGCAATAACGCCGGGATTCCGCGGGTCGTCCTCCGGAATGCCGGCTTCGACTTTGCCTACGAGGTCGGCGCCGACGTCGGCGGCCTTGGTGTAGATGCCGCCGCCGACACGGGCAAACAGTGCGATCGAGGAGGCACCCATCGCGAACCCGTTGATGATGTGGGCAGTGTCGGGACTCCCATACCAGAGATACCAGACTCCGACGCCGAGCAAGCCGAGGCTAGCGACCGACAACCCCATTACAGAACCGCCCAAGAAAGCCACCATCAGCGCCGCGTCACGGCCTTCGTTCTTCGCTGCCGCCGCTGTACGCACGTTGGCCGAGGTCGCTGACGTCATCCCGGCGAAACCGGCGACGATCGAACATGCCGCGCCGGTAATAAACGCCGCGGCGGTCGAGGTCGACACGAAATAGCCCAGCAGACCTGCGACGATCGCGACGAAGACGGCCAATCGGCTGTATTCGCGACGCAAGAACACCATCGCGCCCTGGTGAATCTGAGCGGCAATCTCGGCCATTTGATCGGTGCCAACATCGCGGCGCCGTATGACCAGGAGGATGGCCATGGCGATTGCCAGGCCAATTCCGCCCAGCAGGGGAACCGCCTCGATGGGGATGTTGCTCATGCTCTTGCTCCAGTTAATCGGCTGTCTCTTGCGGATTCGTTGTCTCGATCTTCGGGCGCTGATTGCATG
>DASCOT010000223.1:0-21864 GCA_036012155.1 Acidobacteriota bacterium | reverse complement strand
CAGGATCCTGCGGGGCAGCAGACTCAGGAACAGGAAGCTGACCAGCAGCAGGATCAGGAACGCCCCATACCGAACATCGACGAGGTCGTTGTGGTTACGGCGTCGGGCGCAGCCGAGTTGCTGCTCGAGGCGCCTACCGCAATTACTGTCATCGACGCGTCCGACATCGCGCTGAGCCCGGCGCAAAACTACGCCGATCTGATGCGAGGTGTACCCGGCCTGAACGTGATCCAGACCAGCGCGCGCGATGTCAGCATGTCCTCGCGCTCGTCTACCAATACGCTCGATGCCTCGCAGATGGTGTTGGTCGACGGTCGGACCGTGTATCTGGACTTTTTCGGGTTCGTGGCCTGGGATCTGTTGCCGTTCGATTTCTCCGAGATCGAGCAGATAGAGGTGGTCCGTGGGCCTGGCTCGGCCGTATGGGGGGCCAACGCGCTGAGCGGCACGGTCAACATCATCACCAAGACCCCGAGGCAGTACGGCAACGCTTTCCGGGTCCGTATGGGAGGCGGTGAGCGCGGTACCGGCTTCGCCTCGATGACGTACTCAGGTATTCGTGGCAAGACATCATTCAGGCTTACCGGTGCCTACTCCACGCAGGATCCGTGGGATCGGCCAGGTCCGTTGCCCAACGGCATCGCCCGCGATGACTTTCCGAATCAGAGCACCCGGCAGCCCAAGCTCGACGCTCGCGTCGACGTCGAGACGGGACCCGAGGCGTATCTGTCGTTCTCCGCCGGTATTGCCGGCACGGGAGGCACGATCCACACCGGCATCGGCCCCTTCTCGATCTTCGACGGTACGAAATTCTGGTACGGCCGCGCCGACTACAACTGGCGCGACTGGAACTTCCGCGTATACGCCAACATCATCGATGGGGATGCGATCAATCTGCTGAACGGTCTGCCGTTCGTTTTCAAGAGCCAGACCTACGACTTCTCGGCCGCCAACAGGTCGACTCTGGGGGAACACACCGTCACGTACGGCGGCAACTTCCGCAAGCTGGGCTTCGATCTGTCGATCGCTCCCAATGAGGACAGCCGCACGGAAGGGGGCGGATTCGCCAACTTCGACCTCGACCTCAACGACTACGTGACGATCCACGCTGGGGCCCGGGTCGATTACTTCGACGTCATCGACGGAGCGGTCACCTCACCGCGCGGGGCCTTGTTGTTTCATCCCACCGGCTTGTCGAACCACGTAATCCGCGTCGGGTTCGGGCGTGGATTCCGCGCCCCCTCGTTGGTCAACAACTTCCTCGATGCCGGCATCTTTAACGCCGTGGATGCGGGCCCGCCGATCGGCGAGATCATTTTTCCGTCGATCGTCGTTGGCAATCCCGACCTGGTGGAAGAGCGTCTGGATCAGTTCGAGATCGGCTACCGTGGCTCGGTGGCGAACGGGAGGTTCTCCTGGGACATCGCTGCCTACCGCACCGAGACCAAGAACAACATCGACTTCTACACCAGCGAGACGTACACGGCGTTCAATCCGCCGCCGGGATGGTCGCTGCCGACGTTCCTGCTGCCGCCTTTCGGCCCCGTAGTGCTTCCAGCGCGGTTCTCGTATCGCAACATAGCCGAGACCGTGAACAAGGGGTTCGAGGTGGGTCTCAGGGTGCTGCCGGTTTCGCGAAACACGTTGATCGTCAACTACTCGTATCAGGCTGAGCCCGAGGTCACGGGTATACCGGCGGAGGATATCGGCATCCCGCCTGAGCATCGCCTCAACATCGCGTGGAACGGTTGGGCCGGCAACACGTACTACGGCGCGTCCGTGAATCACGTGGGTGAGGCGTACTGGACCGACGTGCTGGATTCACGATACTTCGGTACCACCGATGCCTACACAACTCTCGACGCGTCTCTCGGATACATGTTCCTCGACGGCACCGCCGACGCGTCGATCCGGGCCACGAACCTCACGAACGTGGACGTGCTGCAGCACGTCTATGGCGACATCATCGGTCGCCGCATCGTATTCGAGATGTCGGTGAACGTACGGTAGTCGACGGAGCAGGCTACCAGTCCGGCTCGGGATCGATGCCGAGCCCGTCGGCGAGGCGATTGTAATAGGCGAAGAACCCCACGACTTGGGTCAGGTCGTGGATCGCATCGTCGGCGCAGCCGGCCTCGCGCAAACGTCCGATGTCCTGTTCGTCGATAGCAGCCGGGCTGTGCGTCAGCTTTGCGGCATGTGCGCAGAGGACGGCGGCACGGGTAGAGATACGCTGTAGCGGTGCGCTCTGCCAATCGCGTTCGAGCTTCTCGACCAGCTCTGCGTCATCAACCTCGGCACGGAGGTCGTCGGCGTGGGCGCGTACTCAGTAGTGGCAGCCGTTCTCTTGCGAGACGACTACTGCGAGCATCTCGCGCTCGGCGCGCGATAGCTCGGACTCGCCGTGCATGATTTGCGAGTACAGCGCGATACCGGAACGGAGCACACGCGGTCGTACTCCTTGGATCTTTACAACGTTGAAGACTTTCCCCGCCCGGCCTATGGCGGCGTCGTACTCACGCCGCAATCGACCGGTGGCTGCGTCCTCACCGATGACCCTGATAAACGCCACCAGAACCTCCTTCTCAGGCTTGCACAAGCTGACAGAATGATCGCACGAGCGGAGGCCGACGGGGCGGGGGAGGCTCGGTCTCGCCGTGAGCACCGGCCCCTGTGTGCCTGCTAGACTCGTCGCCGTGTCAGGCGCCCTGAAGGGGCCTAGTCGGTGGAAGGGGGGGACGATGACCTACGTGAGTTTCGCGGAGCTCGTCGAGACCCTCGCATCGCTTCCGTACGGGGATCCCTGCGATCCCGACATGATGGAGGCGCTACGCGAATGTCGGATCGAGCCCGCCGAGCTTGCTCGCTCGGTGGTATGGGACGAGGAGCGATATACGCGACACCTCGTGTATGCAGACGATCGCTACCAGGTGATTCTCCTGGGCTGGGGAATTGGCCAGGTGAGCCCAGTTCACGATCATGCGGGTCAGCGCTGCTGGATGGTGGTCGAACAGGGTCGACTGCAAGTCACCGACTACCGCTGGAAGGAAGGTGAGGGTCCGCCAACGTTGCTGAACGACGAGGTCGTAGGGGGCGGTGGTGATGACGTTTACCTGGACCGCTGTGCGTGCGTGCATCGCATCGCCAACCTGGCCGATTGGCAGGAACCGGCGGTAAGCCTGCACGTGTACTCACGGCCTTTCAGCAGTTGCGGTGTGTACTGCCTCGAAACCGGAATACGCCGACCGTGCGATCTGCGCTTTGACTCCGTAGGCCCGCTCGCCGAGCTCGTAGCCGGCTGAATCAGAAGTCCGGGTGCTCGGGATGTCGAGCCGCGGGTCCGCCGGCGACCTCGCGTAGAACCTCGAGGTAGTGGAAGGCACCGCTCGACAACGGCGGATCGTCGGAGCCGTCATCGAGCTCGCTACGCGCCCGCTCGCAAATCTCGAGCGCGTCTTCCAACCGCGCTTGCAGCCAGCTGGCGCGCGCCGTGCCCTCGAGCGCGCCAAGCGCCCGCACCTCGGCGTGCTTCGCCGCCAGTGCAGCGCTCAATCGCCGGCGATGCACCTTGGTCGCCGGAAGCCCCTTGTCGGCACCAAGTGCCGCCGGTACCTGACGCGCCACGGTGTCCGCGAGTCGCACCGGCAACCGCAGCATGCAACCCGGCAGGTAGTAAGTGTTGACGTGGAGGTTCACGAGTCCCTCGCGAAAGTAGCGCTTGGGGTGCGATTCAAGCTCCAATCCACCCCCCGCATACCCCGCTGCGCCCGCCGCGATCGCCGACAGGCCGGCCCGGCCCGCGTACATCTGCACCACCGGAGCAATGGCGCTCAACCGCGTGACCAGGTCGACGACTGATCGAGCCTCTTCCGGACTTGCCTCTACCTCGTCGAAGTTGACCGCGATCAGCAGGAACAGCTCAGGGTTTAGCTGACCGAAGGCATCGCACAGCGTTTGGCGATGAGTCGCGGTAAGCACGGCGTCGATGTCTACGCATACCGCTACCGCCATCGGATGGCGACGATCGCTGGCCAGCGCCTCGCGAGCCAGGTCGACGGCGATCGGAAGCCAAGCATGTCCGACATCCGTTACGAGCACGTAGGGAGCGATCACGACACTGGCCCCGAGGGCGGATTGCGCGTCGCACACTGGCCCGATCAGCTGGGCTCGCTGCTGGCGCGTCGCGAAGTCGCGCGGCTCCCACAAGGTGCCCAGGGTGACTCGTCCGGGGCTGTACGGAACCTTGCGATAGTCCTCCATGCTCAAGTAACCCTCGAACTGGAACAATGCGGTCCGTGGGTCGACGAGGAGCCGCTCGACCCGGGCGCCCGCCAATTCGAACAGGGGAGTGTTGCGCGGGTTCATTGCGTAGGTGACCGACATCACGGCGGCTTGCAGAGGCGGTGAGTCGGCAAGCGCATCGCGATCCGAGGGCAGGAGGATGGGCGCATAGAAGGGATCGCCGGAGTTGAACATCGACGGCTCTAGTTCGTGCGGAGAGGCGGTGAGCGAAAGGGCGGATCGAGCCAGGGCGCTCACGATGGCACACGTGTCGGGTACTCGCGACCCAGGCGCCGCGGGATGGGGTAAGGTTCTGTCTCGCATGGAACGAACAGGAGCGACGGCGCGCGCGCCTGACGATGAAGACGCTCTGTGACATCCTCGATCGGGTTGCGGCTGACGGGCGCAGCGAGCTTCTATACGTGCGCCCTCCGGGCGCCGACGCCTTCGACGCGTGGGGCGCCGCCGACCTGCTCGCGCACGTGGATCGGTGCGCCAGCGGGCTGCGTGATCTGGGCATTGGTCGCGGAAGCCGGGTGGGGCTGATCAGCAGCAACCGGCCAGAATGGCATGTCGTCGATTTCGCCTGTCATCGGCTAGGCGCGACCCTGGTACCGCTGTTCCCAACCCTGGCCGCGGCTCAGGTGGCCGACTGTTTTCGCCGAAGCAAGTGCCGGGTCGTGGTGGTGGACTCGCCGGAGCAGGCAGCGAAAGTGGCGTTGGCGGCAGATGATTCGCCAGAGCTCACTACGCTGGTAGCCCTCGACGGCACAGGCGACCAGCAGGTCGACATGCCCACGGTGAACTGGAACGCTTTTCTGCCCGCCACTGGCAGTGGCGATTTCGACGGTCCGGAAAGCGCCGACTCCGTCGCGACCATCATCTTTACTTCGGGCACCAGCGGCCCACCCAAAGGGGTAATGCTGACGCACCGCAATCTCATTGCCAACGTCGAGGGAGTGATGGAACGCTCCCCGGTGGAGGCGACAGACGTGGCGCTGTCACTGCTGCCGTTGTGCCATGTCTACGAGCGTACTCTCGACTATTGCTACCTGGCGGCAGGGGCGCGCATCGCCTATAGCGACCCGTCCGAGCTGAGCACAGATTTCATGCTCGTACGTCCCACGTTGATGGTCGGCGTGCCGCGATTGTATGAGAAGCTGCGGCAAGCAATCGAGGACCGCGCCCAGGGGTCACGGCTCTACGTGCTGGCGCTTCGAATCGGCATGCAACGGGCACGGGCGTCGCTCTCGGGCGAACCAGAAGGGCTGCTCAACAAGCTCCTGCATCCTGTCGTCGAGCGACTCGTGCTCAGCAGGATCCGTGGGGCGACGGGTGGTCGAATGCGGCTCATGTCGGCTGGAGGTGCCGCCCTCGATCCGGATCTGAACTGGTGGTACGCGGCGATGGGCTGGGAGTTGGTTCAAGGCTACGGGCTAACCGAGAGTGCCCCGGTCATCTCGACCAACACTCTCGGCGACAACCGCATCGGAACGGTGGGTAAGCCGCTCGACAACGTCGAGGTGCGGCTCGCCCACGACAACGAGATCGTGGCGCGGGGCCCTAGCATCATGAAGGGCTATCTCGACGATCCGGAAGCCACGGCTGAGGCGCTGCGCGACGACTGGCTGTTCACCGGCGACGTAGGCACGATCGAGCCGGGCGGGTACTTGCGCATTACCGATCGGAAAAAGGCCATCCTGGTCACGTCGACCGGCAAGAACGTGGCACCCCAATCTGTCGAGACGGTGCTGTCGGGGAGCCCGTGGGTAGAGCAGGTGATGGCTGTCGGCAACGATCGTCGCTTCGTCTCGGCGTTGATCGTGCCAGTATTCGCTCGCCTCGAGGCCTGGGCCGCTGAGCGCGGCCTCGGCAGCGACCGGGCTGCGCTCTGCGCATCCCAGGAGGTGCGCGCGTTGTTCGCAGGGGAGCTTGAGCGGCTACAGGCCAATATGGCGCGTTACGAGAGCGCCCGCGCCTTCCGATTGGTCGATCGTCCGTTCACTGTGGCGGAGGGTCACTTGACCCCGACAATGAAGCTCGTGCGCCACAGGGTGGAGGAGGATTTCGCCGACCTGATCGAGGAGATGTATGTCCACTGAGGTGGTCGTAACCCACGGGTTGCGAACGGTCTTCGCCAAGGCTGGTACCGCGTTGCGTCGGATTTCCGCCGTCGAGCTGGGCCGCCAGGCAGTTGTCGAGCTGGTCGCCCGTGCCGATATTGAGCCGCAGCGGATCGACGAGGTGATTCTCGGCTGTGCCGGCAACCCCATCGACGCCGCCAACATTGCGCGGGTAGTCGGCCTCAGGGCCAACCTTCCGCGGCACACCCCGGCAGTGACCGTTCAGCGCAATTGCGGATCCGGCCTGGAGGCGATCACGACGGCCGCCGAGCGCATTCGGAGCGGTCGCGCCGCGGTGATCGTGGCCGGTGGCGTGGAGTCGATGAGCGGTTATCCGCTGCTCTATTCGCGTGCCGCCACGCGCATTTTCGAGGATGTCTTTCGGGCACGCTCGCCGCTGGCCCGCCTGGCGGCCATGGCCCGCTTTCGGCCACGCCACTTGCGGCCCGAGATCGCGCTGGCAACCGGCCTGACTGACCCGGTGTGCGGCCTCAACATGGGGGAGACTGCGGAGGTGCTGGCCAAGGAGTTCAGCATCGGGCGCGAGGAGCAGGATGAGTTCGCCCTACGTAGCCACCAGTTGGCGGTGGCGGCCGAGGCCGAGGGGCGCTTTGACGAGGAGCGCATGTCGGTATACGTGCCGCCTCGCTTCGACACGACGATCGACGCTGACGTCGGGCCACGCGCCAACCAGAGCATGGAGGCGCTGGCAAAGCTACGGCCGGCGTTTGATCGACGACATGGAACCGTCACCCCCGGCAACTCCTGCATGGTCACTGATGGGGCGGCGGTGACGTTGGTCATGGAGGCGGGAGTAGCCGCGACCCTGGGCTACGAGCCCTTGGGCCGCATTGCCGGTTATGGCTGGGGCGGGCTGTCGCCGCGGCGTATGGGCCTCGGGCCGTGCTTTGCCGCGCCTCGGGCGCTCGATGACGCGGGCGTCAGCCTTGATCAAATCGACCTTGTCGAGCTCAACGAGGCTTTCGCAGCTCAGGTCCTTGCTTGCCTGCTGTGTTTCCGGTCCGGCGCCTTCGCGCGCCAGGAACTGGGCCGTGACAAGGCTGTCGGAGACATTCCGATGGATCGATTGAATGTCAACGGGGGCGCGATTGCGCTTGGCCACCCGGTGGGGACTACCGGGGCCCGACTGGTCGTTACCATGTTGCTCGAGATGGCGCGCCGGCAGGTAGCTCGGGGTTTGGCCACGATGTGTATCGGCGGTGGTCAAGGTGGCGCCATCGTCCTCGAGCGTTGACGAGCAGCGCAACCACTCTTGGCATGAAACAGCGGAACGAGAACCGAGGGAACAGGCAGTGAGCGGCAAGCAGGACGCTGTAGCCGGGGCCGGGCTCAGCCTCGATGTCGACGTGAACGGCACGGCGATACTCGAGTTCGACCAGCCCGACAGTCAGCACAACCGTCTCACGCCAGAGCTCATCGAGCGGTTCGTGGCGCTGGTGGCCGAGGTACGCGGCCTCGCCGAGGAGGGGCGAGTGCGGGGTTTGGTCGTCGCCTCTGGCAAGCCTGGCTCGTTCGTCGCTGGTCTTGATGTGGGCGCAATCGGTGGGGTGCGTAGCGCCGCCGCCGGTGCGGCCGGTGCCCGCCAGGGGCAGCTGGCCTTTCAGGCTCTTGCCGACCTTCCGTTTACCACGGTGGCGGCGATCAACGGCACCTGCCTCGGCGGTGGCATCGAACTTGCGCTGGCCTGCCACTATCGCGTCGTGGCGGACGACCCGGCCGTTGAGATCGGATTCCCGGAAGTAAACCTAGGCATCATCCCCGGTTTCGGCGGAACACAACGGCTCCCACGGTTGCTGTCGCTGGAGCGAGCGCTGCCGATGATCCTCACAGGTCGCTCCGCCGACGCAAAGCGCGCTCGCCGCATCGGTCTCGTCGACGCGGTTGTGCCGGCGCTGTTGCTGCGCGCCACGGCGACCCAATGGGCCGTCGAGCAGCCTCGCATACGCCCACGGCGAGCCGTGCCGGAGGACAGGCCGGTGCTTCGACGCCTGCGGCGCTGGGCCCTCGAGGGGAATCCAGTGGGCCGGGCGCTGGTCTTTCGGCAGGCGTCTGCGAGCCTAGCCCGGCGCGCCAAGGGCCAGTACCCAGCACCGCCGGCAGCGCTGTCGGCAGTGCGGCGCGGCCTTCGCGGCTCGCTCGACCAAGGCCTCAAGCTCGAGGCCGAGGCAGTCGGGGAGCTGGTCGTGCACGAGGTGACCCGCAACCTGGTGGGGATCTTCTTTCTCCGGCAAGCGGCGCGGCGCGAGCAGTCCGATACCGTGGAGAAGGACCGCCGACAGGTGCGACGGCTGGGCGTATTGGGTGCCGGGGTGATGGGGGGCGGGATCGCGCAGCTTGCCTCATACCGCGGTGTTTCCGTACGAATGAAAGACATCTCGATGGACTCGTTGCGGCTCGCAATGGGGGTGGCGTTCGATCGCTTCGACGACCGCCGCTGCCGCCGCAAGGTGAGTCGCCGGCAGGTGCGACACGGAATGGGCCTGATCTCGCCGACGCTAGACTATGCCGGGTTTCGGCATGCCGACCTGATTATCGAGGCGGTGGTCGAGAACATCGGCGTGAAGCATGAGGTCCTTGCCGCCGCGGAGCGGGCATCGTCGCCGCACACCGTTCTGGCGACCAATACGTCGTCGCTTACCGTGGCTGCGATGGCCACCGCACTCGCCGATCCGTCACGCCTCGTCGGGCTGCACTTCTTCAACCCCGTGCATCGGATGCCGTTGGTGGAAGTAGTCCGCGGGCCGGACTCGTCGGACGAGGCGATCGCGAGGGCGGTCAACTTCGCGGTCGCGATGGGGAAGGTGCCGGTCGTGGTGGCGGATTCGCCGGGATTCTTCGTGAACCGCGTGCTGACGCCGTACCTGAACGAAGCTCTGCTATTGCTCGAGGAAGGGACGACGATCGCTCAAATCGATACGGCCCTGGAAGAGTTCGGGATGCCGATGGGACCGTTGCGTCTCCTCGACGAGATCGGTCTCGATGTGGCCGCCAAGGTGGCCGAGCAGCTCGCCGGTGTTGTCGGTGATGGCGGACGCCGATCGGAAGCTGCGGCACGGATCTATGAGACCGGTCGGCGTGGACGAAAGAGCGGTGCTGGGTTCTATCGATACGCGAGCGGCATGCACCCGCAGCCCGACCCCGAGGTCGAGCGCCTCGTTCTGCGGGAGAGCGTCCCCGAAACCGCGAAGACGATCGTAGATCGGTGCATGCTGACGATGTTGATCGAGTCGGCGCGCGCCCTCGAAGAGGGGGTCGTCGCGTCGCCCCAGGCTGCCGACCTTGCCTTGGTGTTCGGCACTGGGTTCGCCCCATTCCGTGGTGGTATCTTCCGATACGCCGATGCTATTGGCAGCGCAGCGATCCGGTCGAGTATGGAGGAGCTGGCGCGCCGCGCGGGAGACCGATTCGAATGTGCTGGCGCGCTCGAGAGCGGCGAGCCTTTCTATTCTGAAGCCTGGCCGCACAAGCTGGATTCGCTGTGAAGGTTCGGGAGCCTTCCGCATGAGACAACGATTGTGCTTCGGCGGCATCGCCGCTCTGCTCCTGTGCGCCTGCGACGGAGCCGACTCGGCTTCGGTTGCAGCGGAGCGTTACGAGCTCGTCGGAACCGTGGTCAGTGGGGACGCGGAGCGCAACATCCTGACGATTGCACATGAGATGGTCGGCGACTACATGACGGCGATGACCATGCCATTCAACGTTCCCGAGGAGTGGGTCTTCGACTCGGCAGCGCCCGGGTCCGCGGTCCGGGCAGTGCTGGTCGTTCAGGGTGCCGAGAGCTGGCTCGAGGACATCGTGATTACCCGGCCGGCTGCTCAAGGCACCGCCGCCGACGTCGTGGTCCGCGCGGCGCGACCGGGCGAGTCGGTTCCGCCTATCGAGGTGATCAACCAGGATGGTGTTCGATTCGGGCTGGACGAGTACCGCGGCAGCTACTTTGCGTTCACATTCATCTACACTCGCTGCCCACTGCCGGACTTCTGCCCTTTGATGTCAGAGAACTTCCGGTTGCTCTTCGACGCCGTCGAGGCCGATGTGGAGCGCTTTCTCGACCTGCGGTTGCTGTCGCTGAGCATCGACCCACACTTCGACACTGCCGAAGTGCTCCGGCAGTATGGGGAACGCTACCTGGAGACCGCTGCGTCGAGCGGATTTGATCGATGGCAGTTCGCTAGCGCTGCGCCTGCGGCGCTCAAGGAGATCGGAGAGTTCACCGGCCTGCGCTTCATGCCCGACGCCGGCCAGTTGCTGCACTCCCTGCGTACCGCACTGGTCAACCCGGAAGGGGCGGTGGTGCGGGTCTTCGTTGGCAATACCTGGAGCCCTGAAGACCTGCTCGCAGCGCTCGAATTGGCACGAGCTACCTCCGACGGCGCGACGCATTCACCCGACGTCTCGGAGCCCTGAGCTGCCGTGCACGAGCCCAAGGTCACGGTACCTGTAGAGCGCTGCAGTGAGGGTCTAGTCGAACAAATCGACGACCACGTCGCAGTCGAGGAGCCCTGCGAGATTCGGCTCGGAGGCGAGTCGGTGGCAGTAGTCATGCGCACTCCGGGGCACGATCGCGAGCTCGCCGCCGGATTCCTCTTCAGCGAGGGGATTGTGAAGTCGGGGGATATCGGTTCGATCCGTGCCTGTGCCGATCCTGACGTGCTGAATCCCGAGAATATCGTCGAGGTGCGTCTGGTGCCGGGGGTGGAGCCGGCGGGCGATTGGGACCGTAACTTCTATGCGTCGTCGTCGTGTGGCGTGTGCGGCAAGGCAAGTATTGATGCGATTCACGTGCTTGCGCCGGCTCTGAAGGACCCGACGACCTTCCGGCGTGAGCACATCGCGGCCGCGGTGCCGGCACTCCGTGGGATGCAGACGGTGTTCTCGGCAACCGGTGGTCTGCATGCCGCCGGGCTGTTCTCGGGGGACGGCGAGCTGATCCTGGTACGGGAGGACGTCGGACGCCACAACGCCGTCGACAAGGTGATTGGCTATGCCTACACCCACGATCTGCTACCGCTGAATGGGCACATGCTGGTGGTTTCGGGCCGCCAGTCGTTCGAGATCGTCCAGAAAGCTGCTGTGGCGCAAGTACCGTTAGTAGGAGGCGTTTCTGCGGCCTCGAGCTTGGCTATCGAGCTCGCCAGGGACAAGTCGATGACGCTTGTCGGCTTTGTCCGTGGAGCGAGCATGGTTGCGTATGCCGGAGCCGAGCGGCTCATCTGACAGCAGAGCGCCAGGCAGTGCTTGTATGCTGACCTGATGCGCGCTGTAGATGCGGTACACGGGCACGTTCGGGTCGGTCTCGCACTGTCGGGAGGGGGATCTCGCGGGCTGGCGCAGCTCGGTGTGCTGAAGGTGCTCGAGCGTGAGGGCGTTCCGATTGATCTGGTCGCCGGAACCAGCATCGGGTCGGTGGTAGGTGGGATCTACGCATGCCTCGGCAACGCTCTGGCAACCGAAGCCCGGGTGCTTGAAACGGTGCGATCTGGACCTATGCAAGGACTCGACCTCGATCGAATACTCAAGCTCAGCGGCGTCTCGCCGGTGAGCTCGGAGGGTGCCGACACGCCGCGCATCGGGCTTCTCGGGCGAGCGCAGCATCTGCTACGTAGGATGTACGTCTCCCATGCAGCATTGACGCGGCCGGCGGTGCTGGACGGCGCCGCGGTGATCGAGGTGTTCGAAGGGCTCTTTGAAGGCCGCACGTTCGACCAGACGGCGATCCCGTTCGCAGCTGTGGCGGTCGATGTGGAGGAGGGCTGTGAAGTAATCGTCGCCAACGGCTCCATCGCCCGGGGTGTCGCCGCATCGTCGGCGATCGCTGGCATCTTCCCACCGGTCGTGATCGAGGGGCGCAAGCTCATCGACGGCGGCTATACGAGTCCGGTGCCGATTGATGCCGCCCAAATGCTTGGGGCAAACGTGGTTATCGCCGTAGACGTTAGCCAGCGGGGTCGCGATACCGGGGGGTTGGAGAACGCCGTCGAAGTGGCCATGCGATCGAGCGAGATCAGCCTGGAGGCGCTTGAACAGGAGCAGCTACGACGCGCCGATGTCGTGATTCCCGCGCACGGGGCACTGCGACATTGGAGCGACTATTCGGCTCCGCGCGAGGCGATTGATGCCGGCGAGCGTGCTACCGAGCGGCTCGTCAATGGCATCCACGAGGTCATTCGAGAGCGTGCCCGGCTCTTCGTGTGATCGGCGCAGGCGTCCGGCGACGCTAGCGCGCCGCCGTCTGCAGCGCGGCGGAGGTGGTGATGGTTCCCTGGAACAGGAACGCGACCTGCCTGATAGTGAGTTGCATGTCGAAGTCGGTGATCGCCGATACTGCATCGAGCGGCAGGATCACCTGGTGCCAACGGATGGCGGCGCTGGCGGCGGTGGACAGCACACAGATGTTAGCCACCGTGCCGCAGATGATCAGCGTGTCGATGCCCAGTCGCTCGAGGGAGGCTTCCAGGTCCGTCCCGAAGAAACCATCGTAACGATCCTTGCGGAATACCAGGTCGCCACCGTCTGATCGCGGCTGCAGTTCCTCGATGATCTCCCAGCCCGGCGTGTCGATTCGAGCGTGTTCACCCCATACCTCGAACTCGGGATCGTCAGCGCCGTGCGAGTCCTGCGTGTAGATGACGGTGAGGCCATGCTGGCGTGCGAAGCTCATTAGCTCTCGTATCCTCGGGATTGTCTCCTCGGCGCCGGGAACGGGAAGCTTGCCGTCGGGTCGCACGAAGTCGTTCTGCATGTCGACGATGACTAGCCCGGTGCGCGCCGGGTCAACCGAGACCGTGGCAGCGATGGCGTACTCTGGAACCTCGACGCGCATCGCCTTCCGCCGCTAGTAGGCGCGCATCAGGGCGGATGCGATCTCTGCCATGCGCTGGTCGACTTCCCACTGCTGTGCCTGGTGGTCGTTCACCATGGCGCAGAAGACCAGCGTCTTGCCGCTATCCGAGTGAACCAAGCCGCTCAGTGTATTGACGCCGCGAATGTGGCCCGACTTGACGCGGAGCTCACCTCGCAGGGGCCCGCTACGGAACGGCGCCGGATTCCACCCATCAAGTCCGGACAGCTTCAGCGAGGCGAGGAGCTCCGGCCCGATATGGAAGTCGCGTTGAGCCAGAGTCAGCAGCTCGACCACCTGCGAGGGCGCAAAGCGGTTCAGCCGCGAGAGCCCCGAGCCGTCGGCCTGGACGTACGAATTGACCGGCAGATCGAGCTCGTCCTGTAGGAATTGCGCCACTACGGCGAGCCCCTTGGTCGCGCTTCCAGGTGCCGCATGCTCCACCGCGCCGAGGGTCTTGAGCAGCGACTCGGCCATGATGTTGTTGCTGAACTTGTTCACGTCCATCACCAGGCGTCCGAGCGGCTCGGATTCGACGTCGTAGAGCCACGTCAACGGTGACGGTACCGACGAGCGGCCGAGATCGGTACCGTCGAATGCCGGTTCGGGAACGCGACTCAGCTCCTCTGGAGTCGGTCGGCGAGCCATGCCAGCGAGCTCTACGCCTGCCTTGCCCAGCAGATCCTGCAAGCGCGTCCCGAGATAGAGTGCCGGATCATCGACAGCGGCCCACTCGTTGTTGACGCGTCGGGCGCTGAAATTGGCCATCGTCGCGCTGATTGCCGCGTGGTAGGCCTCGCGCACCTGCCGGCCGCCGGGCCAGCCGTTGCCATAGCGCTCCGCGTCGAAGTAGCGATCGTCGACGACAATGTCCCCGGTGATGCGCGCCAGGCCGTCTTCGGCAAGCCAGTTCGCGGCGATCCAAAGGCGCTCCTCGACTAGATCGGGGGCGCCCCTTCCCAACACCCACAGGTCGCCGTGGATCGCGTCGCCCTGACGAGTGCCCGCATACGCGATCGGTGTGCGCCAAACGAAGTGGGCCCCAAGCCGTGAGAGTGCGGTTGCCGTGGTGAACAGCTTGGTCACCGAAGCTGGGGCAAAGAGCTCATCAGCGCGGTGTGACGCCAGGAGCTGACCTGTCGATAGCGCGGCAGCCTGAATGCCGACGCGGGCCCCCGCCAGCGATGGATGCTCCAGTACGCGTGCGACGCCCGCTGGCATGTCGACGACGGTCGCTGACGAGGCGCCCTTTCCAGAGCCTGCCTGTGCTCCTGCCACGCCGCTGATGGCGAGGCCAGCAAGGAGTGCGCCGGTAACTGCGCCCTGTCGACTCAATCGAGATCGAAGATTCGGGGAGGCGGAGAGTCGCTCTTATCGGCTCGCTTCAGAGCCTCGCGGAACTTCTTCTCGAGCAATTCGTCGGCGTTCAGCTGGCGCTCGATACCTTGCTCGAACTGCCGCACGGCATCCTCCTGCTGGCGTTTCCCAGCGGCCACGGCGCCGTCCCATGTTTGCGAGCGGCGTTTGGGTCGCTCTTCAAACAGGATCGCTCCTGAGGCTGCATCAACCGTGAGCTTGGTGGCACAGCAAGGGCAGCTGATTTCGTGCGTCTTTTCTTCCGGCGCCGGGCGATCACTCATCGAGCCAACTCCTGCCAGACCTCGTGGCGGTCGGTGGAAGCATCGAGGAACCATCATACTAGGGCCCCGTACTGAAGTTAGCGCCCACACGGAGCGGGAGCTCCGATGATCGATGAGATCTCCGTAAAGGCGGCCGCCGATGTGCTCCGGCGACTAGGCGAAGCCGTATACCTCGACGTTCGTACAGTCGAGGAGTTCGAGCGCGGCCATCCGCCCGGTGCTTGGAACGTTCCGTACGCGCTACGGAGTGGGATGATGGGCATGATGAGGCCCAACCCGGAGTTTGCCCTCGTGGTCGCTGCTGTACTCGAGCCCGACGCCACGATCCTGTGCGGTTGTGCGACCGGGGGGCGGTCACTAGAAGCCGGGAATCTGCTGAGGCGTACCGGGTTCGCCCGCGTGCTCAGCGTCGAGGCGGGCTTCAACGGCAAGCGTGACCTGTTCGGGCGTCTGCGCGTCCCCGGGTGGGAAGGCACCGGTCTGCCGATCGAGGCTGGTGACGGTGGCGAGCGTGGCTACCGTGCGTCGCTGGCCGTTGCTGTCGCAGCATCGGAGGCCGGCTGACCACAGTGAGATCCGCGACAGGCGAGTCGAGATCAACCTTCTCGGGCACATCGCGGAGCATCGGTATTAGGGAAGACCAGCTGCCGCGGCACAGAAGTCAACGGCACGATTCTCGGCCCAGAAGGCATCCCGGTCATGCGGCGACGAGGCATAGAAACCGGTGTGACCGCCTCGGGCGGTCGCCAGCAACGTCACCGCGCTGTTCGACCCGATGCGCGGGTCACGATACGCGTCAAATGGGATGAAGGGGTCGTCCTGCGCCTGGATGAGCAACGTGCGCACACGAATCGACTCGATGAACTGCAGGGCGCTGCACCGCGCGTAGTAGTCGGCGGCGTTGTCGAACCCACCGAGCGGAGCGACAACCGCCTCGTCGAAGCCGCGGATCGTGCGGACCCCGGCGAGGTTGATCTGCCTATAGCGTCCGGCGACCCGCTCGGCGCGCCGGGCGACGATGCTACGCAACCGGCGCACGAAGTAGGTGCGGTAGACGATGTTGGTCGCCGCATCGATTCGACGGCACGCGGCGTCGAGGTCGATGGGTACCGAGATCGTTGCGACGGCGCGCAGCTGCTCAGGAGTTGAGTGGCTCATCTCGCCCATCGCCTTGAGGGCAACATTGCCCCCGAGCGAGTAGCCGACGATACAGATCGTCGATCTCGGAGCTCGCTCGACGACGTGATCCAGGACGGTGCGGATGTCCTCGGAGCGACCGGCATGGCCAATGGCGGTGCTCTGAGTGTCTCCGGAGGCGTTGCGTAGGTCGACGCGCACCACATCGAAGCCACGCGCCCAGCCCTTGGCTGCGATTCCGATCACCTGTGGTGAGGCCGCGCAGCCGGTAAGGCCGTGTAACACGATGAGCACCGAGCGCCCTCTAGGCTCTGCACGGTTCCAGTGGACTCTCAAGCGATCGCCGTCAGGCGTTGGCAGCGGCGAGGCCACCGCGACGCGGGCTAGGGCGGAGGCGCTAGGAGAGCGAGGCGCGTAGTTCGCCCACATGGTCTGGAGATGTGCGCCGCGTGCAAGGGCGGCGGGCTGGAACGTGGTTTCAAGCGACATGGAGGAGCGCTCGCGCCGCGCTCGGGGCGAGCTTTCGTCCTGCTGTGCGGTTAGGATTCTGCCTAGGGATACCGTAACCGTTCATTGCTTCGTTGGTGCTCGCTCGGGCGAGCAGCGGCATGCGGAGGGAACCGATGGGCTTCGTGCATCGGCGGGGTCGTGCTGGAGTGTTCGACATGCTCATCGTGACCCTGGCTACGCTAGTGGCCGTGGCCGTCGCGCCGGCGCCGCAGGCCGTGGAGTTCGATGGGGAGCGAGCGCTGGCACACGCCGCCGCGATGGTGGCGCTCGGCCCGCGGCCGCTCAACAGTGACGCCTTGGAAAAGAACCGTGCCTATATAGAAGAGGAGCTCGAAGCGCTCGGGCTGGAACCGTGGCGCGACGAGTTCACCGCCGACACGCCGCTTGGTCCGTCGGCGATGGCCAACATCCTGGTCGAGGTCCCAGCGCGGGAAGGATCCCCCGACAGTCCCATCATTTTGCTCTCCGGGCACTACGACACCAAGCGGTTCGACGGCGTAGAGTTCGTCGGAGCGAACGACGGCGCGTCCAGCGCGGCCATGTTGCTGACGCTGGCCCCAGCGTTGCTCGCCGACCCGATCGGTCTCCCGGTCTGGCTGGTGTTCTTCGACGGCGAAGAAGCGGTGGTGGAGTGGACCGCCGACGACAGTACGTACGGCTCACGCCATCTGGTCGAGCGCTTCGCGGGCGATGGGACACTGGAGCGCATCGGGGCGATGATCCTCTTCGACATGATCGGCGACAAGGATCTGGGCATATCCCGGGAGATGGCCTCGACAGCGTGGCTCACCGACATCGTCTGGAGTAGTGCGCGCGAGCTCGGTCACGAGGCCAACTTTCCGAACACCTACCATCAGATTCTCGACGATCACTTGCCCTTTCTCGAGGCTGGTGTCGACGCGATCGATCTGATCGATTTCAACTACGGGCCCGGCAACCGCTATTGGCACTCGCCGTTCGATACTTTCGACAAGCTCGGCGCCAGCTCGTTTCAGATCGTGGGTGATGTGACGCTGGCGTCGCTTCCGCGGATCGAGGCGGCTCTGCGTCCGTAGCTGATGGGTGCGCCGCGCGCAGCTACTCTCCAGTGAATGCTCTTCGAGCGTCGCGATCGAAGCGCGCCGTCACGGTTGTGGTGAGGCCGCCCCGCGCTGCGAATTCGCCACGTACCTCACACCGAACCGGGGCGCAGGCGGCGACCACGTCACGCAGCACGCGATTCACGACATTCTCCTGGAAGATGCCGACGTTGCGGTATCCGTTGAAGTAGAGCTTCAAGGCCTTGAGCTCGAGGCACTGGGCATCTGGCTCGTACTCGACGCAGACCGTTCCGAAATCGGGCAAGCCTGTCTTCGGGCAGATCGAAGTGAACTCCGGGTGTTCGATGAGAATCGAGTAGCCGGGGAACTGGTTGGGAAACGTCGCGAGATCAGGCATGGACACGTCCAGTCCCGCCACAGCGTGCTCGTCGGTGTAGCCGCCCTTGGTCGTGAGGTTCTTCGTCGATCGTTCCGTCACGCCCTCACTCCTGTGATCCGCCCGGGCCGAAGTAGGTACAACGAGCGGTACATGTTTCGTGCACGGTTACGCTGAACAACCCCGCCAGGCGTGGGGCCAGCTCGTTCCAAATCCACACCGCGAGCAGTTCGCTGGTGGGATTCTCCAGGCCGCCGACGTCGTTTAGGTGGCGGTGGTCAAGGGCCTCGTGAATCGGCTCCCATGCCGCCTCGATATCGTGGTAGTCGATTAACCAACCAACGGTAGGGTCGACCTCGCCGGCGACACCGATATCGATCCGCCAGGAGTGTCCATGCAGGCGTCTGCAGACACTGGTTTCCGGAGCCTCCGGCAATATGTGCGATGCCTCGATGCGGAAGGTCGTGCTGAGCTCTACGCGCGGCCGGTGATCGGTCATCAGATGCCCCGCTCCACGCCGGGCCAGATCACCTTGTGCAGCTGCAGTTGTAGGGTTACCGGCAGCGCGTCCTCGATGATCCAAGCGGCCAGAGCAGATGGTTGTAGTTGGTCCGAGACCGGTGAGAAGAGCACCGGATAACCCTCGGTCAGCTGGTGTTCACGGAGCATCGATACGGCCCACTCGTAGTCGGCTCGATCCGCCAAGACGAACTTGATCTCATCTCCCTCACGCAGGCGTGTGAGGTTCTGCAGCTCGTTTCGATCGCACTCGCCCGAGCCCGGGCACTTGAGATCGATGATGCGCCTGACCCCGGGGGGCAGCACCGAGATGTCATAGGCTCCCGAGGTTTCCACCAGCACCGTCTTGCCTCGATCCAGCAGGCGTGCCGCTAGCGCTGGCACGCCGGGCTGAACCAGGGGCTCGCCGCCGGTGATCTCGACCAAGGGAATGTCGTGCCGGCAGGCTTCCCGAACCAAGTCGTCTACGCTCCAGGGTTGCCCCTCGTGAAATGCGTACTCCGTGTCGCACCAGTGACAGCGGAGTGGGCAGCCGGTGGTGCGGAGAAACACACACGGTTGTCCAGCCCAGGTCGACTCACCCTGAATAGAGACGAAGATCTCGTTGATCGTAACCGTCGGTGTCGACGGGGCGGCGGGACTCACGGAGGGCACGAGCGCTCGCTCAGCTGGCGTACGGGGTGGGGTCTTCGATACCGGCCCGCTGGAAGCCTCGACGTCGCAGGATGCAAGCGTCGCACAAGCCGCAGGCCGAGCCCTGCGGGTTCGGATCGTAGCAGGAATGCGTTAGCTGGAACGGCACACCTAGCTCTGCCCCTCGTTCGATGATCTCCGCCTTGGTCGACTGCAATAGCGGTGCATGGACCTTGAAATGGGCTCCCTGCTCGCTACCGGCGCAAGTACCGAGGTTGGCTACGATCTCGAACGCCTCGAGGAACTCGGGGCGACAGTCCGGGTAGCCGGAGAAGTCGAGTACGTTGGCTCCTATGAACAGATCGCGCGCCTCCAACGTCTCGGCCCACGCGAGCGCCAGGGACAGCAGGACAGTGTTACGCGCGGGGACATATGTGGTGGGGACACCGGACCCGATCTCAGTTTCCGAGTCAGGATGCGGTACAGGAATCTCGTCGGTGAGAGCTGAGCCGCCGAAAGCCGCCAGGTCTACACGGACACATCGGTGTGGAACAGCCATGAACAGAGCAATCGATCGAGCTCGATCGATCTCGACACGATGTCGTTGCCCGTAGTCAATCGTTAACGCGTTGCAATCGAAGCCTTGCGAGACCGCTACTGCCAGAGTGGTAGCCGAATCCAGTCCCCCGGAGAGCAACACTACAGCGGAGTGACGTTGATCCAGGCCCAGCTGATTCGGGCTGGTGGCTGTCTCGACCTGCGGGTTCGTCTCTGTGCCTGCGCCCGCCGGGTGGGTGGTCGTGCGTCGGCGCTGTACCTTCATCGCGGCTCCAGCGACTCGTTCTGGTGCTGAGCCGATACGAGCAGCGGGCGCAGCCGCTCGACAAGCCGGGAGCTTACTCCCTCGGCTCCATCGGTCAGGCCAATCAACAAGTCGTATTCCGAGAGCATGTGTGCAACGAGGTGTCGGATACAAGGGCGCCAAACCGCGGCGCCGGTCCAGCCCAGCGCAAAGCCGCCGACCATCGAGAGCCTTCGCCCCAGGCCGATCGACGAGTAGGGCGCGCTGCCGAGCTCGATGATGACCTCGCGGAGCCTCGCGGCACGTGCCGCAGCGCCACTAGCGAGGTCGGTCAGCAAGGGTCGGTGGCGTTTCCGCACGCTGGCCGCGAGGCCGCTCAGCAACGCTGCAGCGGCAAGGTCTGCTGTAAGCGCCCGCTGGAGTCGCCGCAGAACCCATTGGCGGCTCAGATCCGGATGATCGAAGAGGTGCGCGGGGGCCGCCTCTGCGGGTTCGGCAGGCATGCGCGTTCTCCTTTCGAGGGACAAGTATCGTGTCCGCCACGATGCGTCGGTGCCACCAAAGCACTGTCTACCACATGGTAAAATTTACGGTTCGCCACAGGTAGTGCCATTCAACTAGCACCCGGAACAGTTTGCCGCGCCTCATACTGCTCAGCCGGAGCCGACGCCATGGATGTGCCGGTACAGGTTCTGTCTACCGAAGAGGTAGAGCACCTGCTTGCCCACGGGGATCGCGATGATCCGCTTGGCCTGCGCGACGTGGCGGTGCTGGCGACCATGTTCTACGCAGCGGCGACGGCGCTAGAAGTCAGCAACTTGAATCTCGGTGATCTGCAGACGCGGCGCCAGCAGATCGTATTGAGGGGCGCTGATGGCATGCGGCGCGTCGACCTGGAGCCCGAGCTGGCCCAAGTGCTCGAAGAATACAAGCATTCCGCTCGGCGCCTCATTCTGGCACAGCACGGATCGGGCGAGCAGCAGACTCAAGCGCTCTTCGTAGGCAGTCGACCACGTCGAATTCGAGTCCAGGAGGTGCGCCAGATCCTGGGCGCCAACGTTAAGGGGGCCGGGATCGACATCGACGTGAACGTCAACACGTTACGGCTCTCGCGTGCCTGGCACTTGCGCGAAGCGGGTCGTTCACCCGAGTCTATTCAGCGCTTTCTGGGGGCCACCAGTCGCTCCGGCCGTAATGTGATCTAGTGTTCTGCGCAGCAGCAACCAACACCAGGGGCCGTACCGGTGGCGTTGCGGCTATCGGTTGCAGCTCAGTGGTTCTGGCGACGGGCGTTGGCGCGCTTCGGCGTGTCGCTGATGTCCAGTGTCATACCGGTGGCGACGAGGTCGTCGAGCCAGACACCGCGGTCGAAGTAGTGCTCCTTCCAATCGAAGCCGAGCACGTCGAGTAGCTCCGCGATGCCGTGCCCGATGGCGTCGAAAGACGTGCGATCGCGCTCACCCTTGAGACCCGCGGTGCGGATCAGCCAGAACCGGTGCGAGAGATTCTCCTCCCACAGTGCGGCGTACGACTTGTGCTGCTCTAGTCGATCGAAACCGGCCGTTCTCTCGTATTCATTGAGGACCTCGGCTCGTGCCACGGCCCGCGCCGCGAGAATGCTGCTGTAGCGAGCTATGCCGGTACGCCAGGTCTGCAGCTGGAAATACTCGTACGCCTCCTTGCCGTGCTTGAGCGTTACTACGACGCGGAGGTTCTGCAGGGCCGCCGAGGCCGTGGCGGCGAGGAACGCCCGCTGTCCAGCGCGCGGCAAGCTCGCACCCGTGGTCCAGAAATCGTAGAGCGATTGACCCAACAGCAGCATGGCGTTGCCGACATCGGGATCATCGAACGGAAACTCGTAGTTGATCTGCCAGGATTCCGCGCGGCTACCCCCGAGGTTTAGTTCAGCAACCTTCTCTTGCTCGCCGTGGTGCAGTTGCA
>DASCOT010000222.1:0-11970 GCA_036012155.1 Acidobacteriota bacterium | reverse complement strand
CGATTCCAATCGAGCTTGCCGGTCGAGACGATCACGGTGTTCTTGCGGTGTGCCCCGGATACGGTCGGCGGTGCCGATAACTGTCCGATCGTAACCCCGCGAATATCCGGGTTTTCCGGATGAACCGGTACCTCGAGCTGCTCCTGAGTTGCCACCTTGATCATCTCGCCGACGCGAGTGATCTCACCGGCCTCGTCGGGATCGAGTGTCAGCCCCACCTGATCGGCGTCGGCGATTGCGTAGAACATGCCGCCGTAGGCAACGTCGACAATCACCTTGCCGAGCTCTGGAACGTCGACCTCGGCGTCGAGATGCACCGCGAAGCCCGGCACGTTCTCGAACGTCACGCCCTTTACCTTGCCTCCCTCGACCTCGGCGATCACCTTGATCAGCCCGGCCGGCGATTCCAGTGTCAGCTCGGTGATCGGCTCGGTGGACGGGACCATGCCGGTCTCGATGAGCACCGTGGTTACGGCGATCGTGTTGGTCCCCGACATGCCGGGGTATTCCACCTGCTCCATGATCACGTAGCCGGCCGCAGCTCGCGGGTCGGTGGCCGGCAGGATCAAGTTGCAGTTGGCCGCCGGGTAGCCGCGCGGCTCGCGCAGCATGCGCTTACGAATATGGTCGGCCTGGGTCTCCAGGTAGACCATCTTCTCGAACATCGTGTCGCCGGGAACATCCAAGACCCCGCCCACAATGACGCGGCCGGGCTCGCCGCACACGTGCGTATCGACGGCGTGAATAACGTTGGAGACTCGCATCGTGGTCTGTTTCCTATTTCACGGTTCGTTTTACCGGGCGGCGTATGCCTGAGGTTGATTGAGCGACTACGCGCCAACCACCGTCTTCATCCAATCAGCGGTGTTGTGGAAATCGGAGACAACGCTGCCGGGCGGCACCAGATCGTCGCAAGCCTGGCGCGCCGCGGCGCTCAGCTCCATCTCCAGCACGGGTAACAAAGGCTCCAGGTGCTCCATCGTTCGCGGCCCGATCAACGGCGCGGTTATTCCGGGCTGATCCTTACACCAGAGAATCGCCAACTGTGCAGCGCTGAGTCCCTCTGACTCGGCGATCTTGGTGAACTCGATACCGACCTCTACACCGCGGCGCGTTACCCGATCGGCGTAGAACCCACCACGCAGCGCGGCGCGGGACTCGACCGGGTAGTCGTCGTGGCTCTTGTAGCGGCCGGCCAGCACGCCCATCGCCATCGGTGCCCAGGTGACCAGCCCGACGCCATGCCGCTGGCACATCGGGATGAGCTCATTCTCTATGCGTCGATCGAGAAGGTTGTACGGTGGCTGCTCGGAGACATAACGTGCCCAGCCGCGCGCCTCGCTGACCCCAATCGCCTCCATGACCATCCAGGCGGGGTGCGTGGAGCATCCGATGTAGCGGATCTTGCCCTGGGTCACGAGGTCATGAAGCGCCCCCAGCGTCTCCTCGAAGGGAACGTCGGGAGATGGGCGATGCATCTGATACAGATCGATGTAGTCGGTATCGAGCCGCTTCAGCGACGCTTCGCAAGCCCGGATGATGTTGAGCCGAGAGTGACCGTACTCGTTGGGACCGATCTGCTCGGTGTAGTCCTCGAGCGTCAGACCCACCTGGCGTCTGCCGTGATCGCACTTGGTGCCGATCAGGACCTCGTGCCGACGGCCGCTGCGCTTGAGGATGCGCCCCAGGACGCGCTCCCCTTCGCCGTCGGCATAGACGTCGCCGGTGTCGACCAAGTTGATGCCCGCGTCCATGGCCGTGAGGAAAATGCGCTCGCAATCCTCTTCCGGCGTCGGGTCCATGAAGTTGTCTGTGCCCAGCGCCAGTGGCGCGACCTTGGCACCGGTTCGTCCGAGACTTCGATATTCCATTACTTGTGCCACCGCCGTTTGTTGTGCAGGCCGTCGGCGTGGGGGAAGGAGCCCTCGCGCGTCGCGGCGTGATAAGCGAAGCTCGCCAGGATTACCGACGCTTGCTCGAGATCTTCCGCAACCAGTCGATCGTACACGTCCATGTTGGTGTGGAATGAGACGTTGAAGAACTCGAGATCGTCTTGAATGAACTGAAACCCGGGCAGCCCGACCTCCTGGAACGCCATGTGGTCTGTGCCGCCGGTGTTACCGGGAACGATCCACTGCATGCCGATGTCGTGGAAGGGTCGCATCCACGCCTCGAATATCGGTCCCGCCTCATCGTTACCCTGCAGAAAGATGCCGCGAAAGCGCCCGTACCAGTCAACGTTGAAATACACATAGTGATCCGCGTGTCCGGCTCGCCGCTCGCCGGTATCGCGGTCGCCCAGATGCCTGGCAACGTAGCCGCGCGATCCGAGCATCCCGGCCTCCTCGGCCCCCCACAGCGCCGCGCGGATGGTGCGCCGCGGCTTCACACCTACAGCCGCCAGAATGCGCATCGCCTCCATGACGATGGCGCTGCCGGAAGCGTTGTCGGTGGCGCCTGTTCCAGCCGGCTCGGAGTCAAAGTGTGCCCCGATCATCACCACCTCTGACGCCAGATCGCCGCCCGGTAGCTCCGCCAGCACGTTGTAGTCGAGCGGATCGTCATCGTGGAATGCGTTGCGGACCTCGAGCTGCATCTCGGGCTCGAAGCCGCGGCCAATCAGGCGCGCGACGCGATTGTAATGCTCGGCCGCCAGTACCAGCGACGGGAGTCCGGGCTCCTCAGTCAAGGGAAGTGGGCCGTCACCGGTAACAGCCACCAACCCCTTGTCCATCGACCCGACGTTGGCCTGGCCCGGCGCCATCAGGGCCACCACGCCCTCGTCGCGAAAAAACTGCTGCATCCACTCGGGCGGCAAGGGCTGGCGCACGCTCGGACTGTCGCCGCGCGATGGCTCGTCCGCGGGAGGCTCGATGTCGAGACGCGACATCTCCCGCAGCTCCTCGTCCGATAGGCGAACCGCATGCGGCTGAAAGCTCATCTCCAGCCGCCGCTCAGGCTGCGTGAGAACACTCTTACCGGCGAGCTTGCCGCGATAGGGTTCCAGGTCCTCCGCCTCGAGGATCTGTGTGGTGTCCAACAGCACCACCTCGGTGGTCACGCTGCCGCTCGTGCTCGCCGTACCAGGCACCGGATAGGCGATCACCGGCTGATAGCGCGGCTTGGTCAGGTGAACGGAGGTGTATTCGTTCTCCCATCCGTAGCCGTACTCGCCCCACGCTTCGAGATTGGCCGTCAGACCGAAGCTCTCGAAGGTCTGACGCGCCCATTCGGCCGCCGCATCGTATGAGGGAGAGTTGGCGTATCTGGGCCCGTATACGTCGGTCATTGCCCCGGCCCACTCCATCACCCTGGAGCGGGAGAATCCCTCGCTGCGAAGCTCGGCAACCACCGTCTCGTGGATCGGCTCGGGATTCATGGGCTCTGCCGGCGAGGCGGCAACCAGCGGCGCCGTAGCGGCAAGAGCTGCCAAACGGCACATCTGCGGGGTCCTGGTGGGTTCTCAAGAATCGTCGACACAATATTGTATACAGAAAGCAACGGCACCTACGGCGCTACCAGCATGGCGCGCTCGGGGCGCGCTATCGGCTCGCCTGTTGTGCCGCCTGCGCCCGTTCGAGCGTCGCTCTCACCCCGGCCTGGTTGTCGTCGAGCTCGAGGGAACGGGTCAGGATCTCGATGGCACGCTGCAGGTTGGCCGGCTCGCCCGTCTCGTTCTGGGCGAGGTACTCGCCGGCGAGCGAGTTGAGCACGTCGACGCTGTCGCTGCGTTCCAATGCGGCGCGCTCGTAGAAGCGAATGGCGTCGTAGTGCTTGCCTTGTCGCGCCGTGGCCTCGGCCAACAGCAGCAACAGCTCCAGATCGTGCGGAGCCGCCACGAGGCGCTCGATCAGTAGCTTCTCGAGGGCCTCGTGATGGCCGCCGTCACGCAGCAGGTCGATCTGTAGCTGCAACCCTTCGTACAGGTCTGGCTCACGTGCTAGGGCATCGTCAACCAGAGCGATCGCCTGTTCGGTGTTTCCGGCGACCCGTAGGATCGCGGCGCGGCGCACCAGGGACGTCGGATCGGTCGTCGGAGGCACGGCTGCGGCATGCACGATGGGGCGTGGAACCTCGCCGCGCACGAAGAACGGTAGGCTTTCCTCCGCGTCCTGACCGACGATCGACACAGTCAGAGAGTAGGCACCTGAATCCGCGTCGAGCGCGATTCCGGTGAGTTGGTTGACGACCCCGAAGCGATCGACCCCGTCGGGTCGGATCGAGATTTGCCGCACGCTGACCATGCGACCGCCGTCGTCGTGAACGGCATACGACACGTTGACCATCTCGGCATGCTCGGCCGGCAGCAGCACCTGATGGAACACGTACAGCTGTCCGCCGGCGGCAAACGGACCGTCGATCGTCGGGGTCATCGCCAGCTGGCCGACCTGGAACGGCAGCTGGGCTCCGAACGGATCGTAGCCAACCCCGAGCGGCTGCGCCCCGGCGACGAGAATCGGCTGCCCCAGGGTTACCGTCGTGGGATGGGGGGTAGGTACCCGCGCCGATGTGCCGATCTCGCCGTACTCGTGGCTGACGTTGTTCTCGAGCACCAGCTCCAGCTGCAGCGACCCATGAATAGCCGGAACGCGGTCGACATACATCAGCGACCCGGCGCGAGCGCGGTCCAGCGAACCCTCGGCCAGACCGCTCTGGATGAGGCGCGGCGGTGGCCCCTCGAGAACCCGCTGGGCCTCGTCGAGCAAGTACGCCCCGACCGAAAAGGTCATGTAATGGTTGCCCTCGTGCTCGCCAAAGTTGAGCCCCGGCCCGGGCGCCCGCGCCACATAGCTAACGAAGGGACGCCCGTCCGGATCGAGCCAGCCGACGGCGCGGGCGTCGATATCGAGGGTCTCGAACCGCACCTCGGTCTCGGTGGCACCGGTGAGGATCGGGTAAGCCCATTCGACGGTCGGCACCATGAGATCAGGGATCTCCAGAATGTCGCCGATCAGACTTTCCGACCGAAGGGGGGAGCCAAGTCGAGCCTCGCCAGGAATCAAGCTGAACGCCGCCTCGGCGATGTTGGGGTTGACCAGCCGCAACAGGTCGTACGTTCCCTGACCACCGCCGATGAGACCTCCCATTCCGAAGCCTTGCTGGCCGAGGCCACCTTGACGCCGCACCAGGTCACGACCGGACGGGTTGAGCAGGCGCTCGGGACCGTCGCCGGCAGGACTGTAGAGCTCGAACTCTCCCATGCCCTGCTCGCGGAAGAACATCACGTAGAAGAACGTCGGAACCCCGAGGTTGGGATCCATCTGGTAGAACCAGACCTCCACCGGGTAGATGTTGGCGTCGTTGTGGTGGCGCGAGCGGGTTTGGGGCTCACCGAGCAGGACGTAGATGCGGCCCATGTCGGTGCGCCAACCAGGCCCCGGAGAGACACGCCCGAACTGCCGGGTGGCGTAGGCAAGCCGCTCGTAGTGAATCGGCAGGTACTCGTTGCGCGGTGTCCCCGGAGTGGGGTCTCGACGGGTCCAAAACGCCTCGATGAACCGATCACGTTTTTCGTCGGAGTCGAGGCGCAGGAATATGTCGCGCTCGGGTTCTGTGATGATCCAGACGACCTCCTCCTCGAGCCATACCCGGAAGCGCTCGGGCAGGTCGCGCGAGCGGATCTCGGGATAGGCATCCAGATTGACCCGCTGCGCAGGGTACGGGCCAAGGGCGCGGGCCGTAGCCGCGACCATCGTGCCGAAGCTACTCAGCCCCACCAGGGCAACGACGACCAGGCCAACTCGACGGGTGCGGCCCTGGCTGTCGATCACGGCGCTCAGAGGGTTCGACCTCATTCTCTACTGCGACTCCCGCAGCGCCCCGAGGATGTCGTTGACGATCGCAGCCTCTTCGCCATCCGCCGGCACCAGCTCGAGATAGCGGCCAAACGCCACGATCGCCTCGTCCATCTGTCCGCTGTTGACGTGCGCAAACCCGAGTTGCTTGTAGGCAGCGCTGAATCCCGGATCGACCTCGATCGCCCGCGAGTAGAACGAGATCGCCTCGGAGGCGCGGCTCTGCTGAAAATAGATCTCGCCGATGTTGTAGTAGAGCGAGGCATTCTCGGGATCTTGGACGATCACCCGCTCGAAATAGTCGAGCGCCGCGTCCAGATCTCCGGCGTTGGAGCTCATGCTCGCCAGCATGAACAACGCTGTCGGATGCTCCGGCGAGAGCGCCAGCACGCGATCGTAAGCGGCCTGGGCCGGCGAGATGCTGTCGACTCGGACATAGGCTTCGGCCAGCCGCAGCCAGACCGCGAAGTCGTCGGGGTTGTCGGTGACGAACACCTGCCAGCTCTGGACGGCGCCGGTGTAGTCTTCGGCTTCGAAGGCGGCAACGCCATTCCAGTAGTTGTCCGGATTGACCGACTGGTCCGCGACGCCGCCGCCGGCGTCGGTGGCACCACTGTCGGTCATCTGCTGCAACGTCACATCGATATCGGCGTTACACGCTCCGCTCGTGGCGCCGAAGGCATCGTCGCAACTGGTAACTGCTGCCGTACCGGCGCGACACCTGCGAGCCAGCGGCTTGACGCACTGGCTGAGCTGCGTCGTGACATAGCCCTCGAGCTCGAAGGAAAACGCCCACGGAGCCGTACGATCGCCAAAGCCAATCATGGCCCACCGGCCCTCATCGTCGGTCACGGCGGTGAACCTGCCCGGGGCGAAGTTGTCGTTGACCGCCGTCACGGCAACGCCCTCGAGCGGCGCTCCAGTCGCGTCGATAACAACACCCCGGAGCCGAGTATTGCGCTGCACCCAGACGAACGCCACCAACAACATCGCGAGGACCAACGTCAGCATCGGGACGAAGCCACGCGACCTCGGCCACACCTGTCTTGAGTGCCACTGCATTGTCGAGCCTCCTGGTTCACGGACCCGGCGGAGCTTGGCGAACGCGGTTCGAACCGACCGCGAGGCCGGTAGTATCTTTGTCAGTGTATTGCACCCCGTTACCCTGTTGCCTGCCCTCGACCTGCGCATGCTACGCCTATTCGTGTTGCTCACGGTGGCACTCGCCCAGCCGGGCGTCGCCCGACCCCGTGATGCGCCCACAAACCCCGTCGCGGCGCAGCAAATCCTGCTCTCGGACGCCACGGCGACCTCGGGGATTGCCTTCGAGCACCGACACGGCGGAACCGGCGAGCGCTACATGGTCGAGACGATGGGCTCTGGCCTGGCATTGGTCGACATCGACAACGACGGGCGGGTCGACACCTACCTCGTACAGCAAGGAGCGACCCCGAGCTTCGTCACCAACACGCCATTGATCGATCGACTGTACCGCAACGACGGGAGCTCGTTCCGCGATGCCACGACAGCCTCCCAGTTGGTCGAGGAGGGTTACGGTATCGGGGTTGCCGCAGCCGACTACGACAACGATGGCTTCGCCGACCTCTACGTCACCAACTTCGGCGCCAACAGCCTGTGGCGAAACAACGGCGACGGCACCTTCAGCCGTGCCGATGAGGCGGATACGAGCGACGATCAGTGGGGATCGTCGGCGGGGTGGGGAGACTTCGATGGCGACGGGGATCTCGATCTGTACGTCGCCAATTACGTCGACTTCGGCTGGGACAACAACAAGTTCTGTGGCGACGCGGGCCGACAGATCTCGGCGTACTGCCACCCGGACGTATACAACGCCCTCGCCGACCGGCTGTACGAGAACCGCGCCGACGGAACGTTCGTCGAGATCGGCGCTATCGCCGGCATCGCCGACACCATCGACGGCAAGGGTCTCGGCGTCGTCTGGGGCGACTACGACGACGACGGCGACCCCGACATCTATGTAGCCAATGACTCTACGCGCAACTTCCTGTACACCAATCAGGGCGATGGGACATTCGTCGATGACTCCTTCCTTGCCGGGGTCGGCTACAGCGAGGATGGGCGCACCCAGGCCGGCATGGGGACCGACTTCGGCGACTACGACGCCGATGGCGATCTCGACCTCATCGTCACCAATCTGACGCTCGAGACCAACACGCTGTATCGCAATCTAGGCAACTCGGCGTTCATCGACCACAGCTACGCGAGCGGCATCGGCGAGCCCAGCCTGCTGCTCGTCGGCTTCGGCACCAACTGGTTCGATGTCGACGCCGATGGCGACCTCGATCTCTTCGTCGCCAACGGCCACATCATCGACAACATCGCCGAGTTCCGCGAGGGCGTGGCAGGGTCGGCGCTCGCCGAGCGCACGTATCCGCAGCCGAACCACCTGTTCATCAACAACGGTGGGGGGCGATTCGCGGAGGCGCATGCCACAGCCGGGAGCGGTATGGGGCTGGTCAAAGTATCTCGCGGTAGCGTCGTCGGCGATGTCGACAACGACGGCGATCTCGATGTCGTGGTCTCCAACAGCAACCAGACCGCCGACTATCTGCGCAACGACACGGTTACGGGCAACTGGATCCAGCTGCGACTGGTTGGCCGTCAGACAAACCGCAACGCGGTGGGGGCGCGCGTCGAGGTAACCCCCGCAAGTACGGGCGGCGGCAGCGCCGTACCTGCCATGCGCGAGGTAGTGGCGGGCGCGTCCTACGCCTCCACCAACGACCTGACATTGCATATCGGGCTCGGCGACGCATCCTCGGCCGATCTGACCATCCGCTGGCCGGGTGGCGACCACGAGAGTCTGAGCAACCTCACCGCGAACCGGCGCTTCGTGATCCAGGAAGGCCGCGGGGTGATTGCCTGGCGCCCGAAGTTGGGTGGCTGAGACGGGTCGGGCCGTCGTCCGGGCCGCGTCCGCAGCTCCCCTCTCAACATTCGGGAGATTTCATACACCCGCGTGCCGCAGGACGAGTGGTTCGACCGAACGTACTGACTATTGCGGCTGCCTGCCGATAGCTACTTCTACAGGGCATGCGCCCGGGGCATCACGCAACGCGGCCCATACCGTGGGGCCCAGTACCAGCCCATGTTGCCGCGCCGCCTCCCATGCGGCCCGCGCCTCATCGATACGGCCGGCCGCATGGAGGGCAAGCACCCAGGATCGGTGCCAGTCGACGCTGTCGGCACCTTGGGTGCGGGCGTTCTCCAGATGATCCGCGGCGCCCGAGGCGTCACCCGACATCAGCAGCGCACGGGCCAGCCCAACGCGGGCACCCACGTCCAGTGGGTCGATCTCGAGTGCGGCTCGATACTCGCGCTCCGCGGCGTCGGCGTCGCCTGCTAGTCGCAAGTGCTCGTCGCCCAACTCGCGATGCTCGCGACCGTCCGAGAGCTGCTTGAAGGTACGCAGGTGGGCTACCCCGTCGGGATCACCCCGCCGCCGCAGCACCGTGCCCAGATCGAAGTGGCCCTGGACGTTGCGCGGCGCCACCTCGACAAGCGCTCGGGCCACCCGCTCCGCCTCATCGAGCCGGCCGAACTTTATGAGGATCTTGGCTTGCAGCTCGAGAGCACGGACGCGTAGAGACCCGACGCCGCGCTCGCTCGTCATCGACGCCATGCCGATCGTCGCGATCGCTTGCTCGAGGACGGTGAGAGCCTCGACGCCACGCCCCAGGTAGAGCAGGGTCTCGGTGTACGCGAGTTGCACGGCTGGATCGCCCGGCGCCAACTGCAAGGCGTGCTGCAGGATCTCTTCGGCCGCCTCGAAGCGCTGCACATTGAACAGGTGATACCCGAGGGCCACATGCGACGCGATGACCTCGGGGGCGAGCTCCGCAGCCCGCCGATAAGCGGCCTCCGCGGCCGCGTTGTCGAACGCCGCCGCCAGGGCGTCACCGCGCCGCTGCCACAGACCGGGGTGATCCGGGGTGATCTCGACGGCGCGCGCCAGCCAATCAGCAGCGGCGGCGGGCTCACCCGCCTGCATGGCGAGCTCGGCGGCGCGCACCTCCGGGCCCGGCCAGCGCGGTGTCTCGTCGGCGAGAATCGACAGCCGACGTCTCGCCTCTGCGACTGCCCCGGTGCGATAACAGACCTCTGCGAGCTGCAGCTCAGCGGGGCGCAGCTCCGGACGCGATTCCAACGCCAGGCCGAGCTCGCTCCAGGCATCGGCCAATCGGTCGGCAGCCAACCAGACGAGCCCGAGCTGGTAGCGGACAGCACCTGGGTCGGTGCTGCCAGGAAGCGCCGACTGTAGCTCCTCGGCGGCCCGATCCAGCAATCCCACCGCTAGCAGCGCCCGCCCGAGATGAAAGCGCGTGGCGGCGCTCTGTGGATCGAGGCGCAGCGCCTCCTCGAGCGTGACGATGGCGTCGTTCGGCTGGTTCTGGCGCAACAGGTCAACGCCACGCGAGCGAAGCTCCTCGGCTGACTGGCCCAGACCACCAAGCAAGCCCGCTACAAGGGCCCAGCGCAGGATTCCTGCCTCGTCCGCGATCACTGCGCGGCTCGCGCCACAACGCCGTATTGCTCGTCCACCACCAGATGACCGGGTGGTTGCTCGGGCAGGTGCATCGTCTCGCCACCAGGCCAGCGGATCTCGATTTCCTCTGCAACGCCCGACGGCAGATAGAACAACAGCCGGGAATCGTTGGCGCCGGCGTAACCATCGCTGTCGCGCAGCTGCTGCCGCTGCTCGATGATGCCCGATCGCACGATCACGTCGGCTCCATAGCCGGAGCGATTCGATCCGCGGCCAACGAGGGTGATGCGGAGCGCCGCGTGCGCCATCGGCGTGCTGTTGCGGATCAATGTCGGACGCGCGTCGATGTTGGTTACCAACAGATCGAGGTCGCCGTCGTTGTCGATGTCGCCGCGCACCGCACCGCGCGACGACTCACGGATCGTCAAGGCGTCGACGGAAGTCGCACTAACGGTAGAGAAGCTCGCTGCTCCCGACTCTCGCAGCTGGTTCACGTACAAGGAGTTGAGCTGTCCGTACGGTTCGATCCCGCGCGTCTCGACGGCGGGATGGATGTGGCCGTTGGCGACAAACAGATCCTGGTCGGCATCACCATCAACGTCGAAGAAAAGCGCCGACCAACCCATGTAGGGGAAGCTGCTGGTCGCCAGCTTCCGTAGATCGGTCTCGTCCTGAAATGTGCAGTCGCCAAGGTTGCGATAGAGCGTGTTGTGGTCGTTGTGGAAGTTGGTGACGTACAGATCGAGCCGCCCGTCGCCGTCGAAGTCGGCGCTGGTCACCCCCATCCCCGCCTGCTCGCGACCGTCGGCGCTGTACCCGGCGCCGGACAGCAATCCCTGCTCTTCGATCTCGCCGTTGGGTGTACGCCGGTACAGGAGGTTCATCGTCGAGTCGTTGGCAACGTAGATCTCTGACAGTCCGTCGTCGTCGCAATCGATAGCGGCCAATGCCAGCCCGTAGCCAGCTGCGGGATCGATGCGGTCAGACATCCACGCGACAAACGTACCGTCGGCGAGATTGTGGTACAGGAGGTCGCGCTGCCCGGCGAGCCCTTCAGGCCCGCAGAACGCCTCGACGCCCGCATACGAGCAGCGGCCCTCTCCCCGAGCCAGTACCTCGGTCGTTTGCAGATCGACGTAGCGGGCCACGTACAGGTCGAGGTTGCCATCCGCATCCCAGTCCGTGAACGTAGCCGCGGCACCCCAACCGTTATCCTCCGTACCGCTGGACCACACTGCAAAAGTACCGTCGCCGTTGTTTCGGTACAGGCGGTCGGCACCGATTGCGGCGATGAACAGATCCGGCCAGCCATCGTTGTCGACATCGCCCCAGGTGACGCCGGTGCCCCATGCGGCCTCGCGTACGCCGGCGGAGGCCGGCGCCTCGTGAAACGTTCGTCCATCACCACGGTACAGACGATGTCCCTCGCCGCGGCGACCGGCAGCCAATGCTGGATGCGTCCCCGGCTGAGCGACCTGCACGAGATCTCCCTTCGACTCGGACAGTGCGTTTACCAGCACGACGTCGAGCGTGCCGTCTACGTCGAAATCAACAAGTGCCGCCCCTGAGCCAGTCGACTCGGTAATGTACGACTTGTCGAGGCTTCCGAAGCTCTGCACCAGATCAAGGCCGGAGTTAGCCACCACG
>DASCOT010000221.1:0-15186 GCA_036012155.1 Acidobacteriota bacterium | reverse complement strand
GGCCATCGACCACCATGACGATCAACTCGCCTTCAGCCGTCACCCCCGCCGCCGAGCGTGGGTGGGCCTCGGCGCTAGCGGTCCCGAAGAAGACCTCCTCCTGGCTCGTGATTCGAACTTCACCGGCATCGACGAGGACGGGCCCCCCGGCCACCGCATCGCGCACCGGCCATTCAATCAGGGATTCGATCTGCGGCTTCGCGGCCGGCGCGCTTGGCGTATTCAGCAACGGCGCGGAGCGCTCGTAAAGGACGCCTTCGTTTCCGGTGACCCAGGCAACATCGGCTGAGCCGTCGAGCATCAAGCCAAGCGCTGCACGTGCCACATAGTAGCGTTGCTCCTCATAAATGACCGAGGTCAGTGGCGGTTGTAGAAGCACCTGATCTACCAGCAAGAGACCGATGTGTTGCGGCGGCTCGGTGTCGGTGCGGAAGAACCCTGCGTTGACGACCACGCGCGCCGACGTTCGGGCAGCGAACTCCGACGCCGTCTCGACACCGTCGTCATCGGCAGAGATCGACACCTGCGCCAGCCGGTTGCCGTCCTGTCGCTGGACCCTGACATACCAGGCACGCAGCGGGATGCTCGGATCGGCGCCGGCGTACACACGAATTCGATCTGGAAGCTGCCGATTGAAAGCCTCCACCGGCGCCCAAGCTATGCGCAGATCGCCGGGCACTGGCTGGCATGCCAGAGCCGCGACGCTGACCAACGCCACGCCGAGAGCCAGGGTTTTCGGGTTCCGGGTCAGCGGAGTCACTTGATGCCCTTCATTGCCAGAAAGTGGAAGGCAGCGACCACCATGGCGTGGTGGATGAGGCCGGTGGCGATCAACTCGGAGATCTGGGCCAGAGGCAGCAGACGGATACCGATCTCCTCGTGTAGCTCCGGAGTCGGCGCCTGCGACACCACCGCGTCGCGCACCAACACGGTGTGGCAATGGTTGTTGAAGATCGCCGGATTCGGGTTCACCTTGCCGATCAGGCAGGCATCCTGGCCGGCGTATCCGGTTTCCTCGGCGAGCTCGCGCACCCCTGCCGTAAGCGGAGCCTCGCCAGGATCGACCATGCCACCGGGGATCTCCAGTGTGATCTCGGCGTTGCCATGACGAAACTGCTCGATCATCACTACCTCGTTTGCCGACGTCAGCGCGATCACGTTTACCCAGTCGGCTGAGTCGATATAGAAGAACTCGCCAGGCGACTGCGGACGGTTTGGCGACACACCGCGTCGTCGGCGCAGCGTGAAGATCCTGGTTTCGGCGATCGCCGAATCATCCTCGTGTTGCCACGTCGGTACCATGGTCAGCAGCGGTGGATCAGCCTTCAAGTGCGACTCCCAGACCGTCAGCGATGCGGTTCACATAAGCGTAGTAGGAGACTACCTCGACGATGCCCAGAATGTCCGGGTCGCCGAAGCCGGCGGCGCGCAACGCAAGCACGTCGCCGCGGCACATCTGCGAGGGGCACATCGTGAGCTTCTCCGAAAACCGCAGCATGGCCAGGCGCCGTTCATCGAGGCCTGCGCTCCGATAGTCGCCCTCGATGCGACCCGCGAGCTCGTCGTCGCGCAGCAGCCGACGCAGACCACGTCGGTGGTGGGTTATTCAGTAACCGCAGTCGTTCAGTTGCGACACCACGAGCGCGATCATCTCGCGTTCGACCGTGCGCAGCCCGGGAGTACCCCGCATTACGGCGACATAGAGGTCGAGGTGCGCGCTGAGTCCGGCGGGGTGCAGCGAGTGCACTCGCAAGACGTTGTCGAGGGCGCCGCTAACAGGGTCGAGGGCGCGATCGTACAGCTCGGCAAGCTCCGCCGAGGCGTTCTCATCGCTGATCGTGTCGATCCAGGCCGATTCCATGGTCAGACTCCGGAAACGAGGATTTGGCAGAATGATACGCATGTCGAGTCGCCGCCGCCGGTTGTTGGTCTCTTGCGTGCTCTCCACGTTAGCAGTGGCCATCGGTATCGCCGCCTTGCACACGCCCTGGGCACGGGCACGCGTGCTCGCGGCGGTCCTGGCGCGCTTTGCCCCCGACGGCAGCGTGCAGGCCGATCGCCTCGACTACAGGCTGCCGACGCTTTGGTTTCGGCTGTACGGAGTGCGACTCCTCACACCCGGTGCAGAGCATCCGTATTTGACAGCTGAGGAGCTCACGGTCGATCTGCCGTGGAGCTCCGCCTGGCGCGGTCTCCGGTTGCAGCAGCTCGAGCTGCAACAGCCGCGCTTCAGCGTCGTTGTCGCGGCAGATGGCACCAGCAACTTCCAGGGCGACGGCATGCAGGTAGCTACGCCAGTGCCCATCGACAGACTGCAGGTCTCCGAGCTTCAGATCGAGTGGCGCGATGCGGCACGGGGACTCCAGCTCGACGCTGGCGACATCCAACTCGATCTCGGGAACGAGGTGGAGCGACGGCTCGGGATGTCGGACCCGGCCACGCTGCGGATCGACGGCCGACAGGCGACGATCGAGCTCGCCGGAGGCCTACTCGGCTGGAACGGCCGCGACCTCAGGCTCGAAGACTTGCGCTTCGACAGCGCCGCAGCCCATCTGGAGATCGGCGGCACCATCGATCGATTGCTCGCCGACCGCGGACTAGGGCTCGAGTTCCAGCTCCTGACCCCGCTGAGCACGTTGGCCACGCTGGGCGGCTTCGACATCGTCGGCGGAGCTTTGTCCGCAGCGGGACAGGTGAGCGGCACGGCGGCGGCGCCGACTGCAGAGTTGGCGCTGGAGATCGAGTCTGCGGCTTCGAGACGCGTCACGCTGCAACGAGTGCACGGCAACATCCAGGCGGACAGGCAGACCATCCGTCTCAGCGATCTGCGAGCCGAGCTCGGCGAGGGTGAGATAACAGGCAATCTCGACATCAGCCTCGAGGCGGATGCGGCAAGCCGCTTGGCAATGGGATGGACCGGTATCGACCCCGAGCTCCTGCTCAGCGCAGCGCCGAGTGCCCTCTCCATCACCACCGCCACACGGCTGGCCGGCCAGGTACATGCCGAGTGGCCCGGACCGACCCCATCGGCCGAAGCGCTGACGGCTCGGTTCACCACGCGGTTCATCGAGACCCCGTCTAGCCCGAGCGCAATCGCGCTCGATGGACGGATCGAGGCCGAGCTCGCGGACGGCATCTGGAGCGCCAACGGCAGCGTCGACGCGGCGTCGGGGCTGCACCTGGCGGCAGATCTAGCGGGTGCGCTGGAGAACGGCACGCTCGGCGGTACGACGCTCGTCACTGTCGACGACATCGGCGCCGTAGCGCAGCGTCTCGTCGATCTGGCGCCTGGACTTCTGGGTCCCCTTGCCGAAGTGGCCGGACAGGCGACCGCCGACCTGGCGGTCTCCGGCAGCTTGCCCGAGCCGCGAATCTCTGGCGAAGCCCGTGTCGAACATATTCGCGGCGACGGCACGGGCTCGGTGACCGCCACGTCGCACCTCGCGGCGGGTACCGAATCGATCAGCCTGCGAGGCGCCTCTCTTCGATTCCCCGGAGGCTCCGTAACCGCCGATCTGGAGTTGGGCGCCGGTGGCGCAGTGGAGGGACGTATCCGCGGCACCGTGACAGAGCTTGATGCCGCCCTCTCATTGGCTCGGCTCAGCGCCGGACCGCCTGGCGCTGACGGCGTCAGCGGAGCCGTTGACTGGGACATGAGGATCGAAGGGACACTGGCCCGTCCGGCGATCGCCGGCACCCTCGCAGCGCGTACGGTCCGCATCGCTGACAGCGCACCGATCGACGTGCAGGCTCGGTTGTCGCCGAGTCCCTACGGCATTCGCGTCGACCAGCTGAATGCCATCAGCGGCGGCAACCGCGTCGAGGTGAAGGGAGTGATTGGCGCGCGCGGCGAGCACCTCGACCTCCTCGCCGAGATCGATCTGGCTGCACCCGCTGAGCTGGGAGATCGATCAGAGCTCGGCTACGTGAAATCAGCCCGCGCCGAAGTCGCCCTCGGCATTGACCGGACAACGTCGACCGTGGTTCTCGATCTCTGGTCACTGCAGGTGGATCTGCCGCGATTCCCGATAAGTAGCGCGGTACCGGGGAGAGTGACCTGGAGCCCGACCGAGGTGGCCGTCGAGGACCTCGCGCTCCGCGTCGGCGACCTCGACCTGGCGATCTCGGGCATCCTGGGCATTGAAGCTACGCTGCCGGGAATCCATGGAGAGCTACGCGGAGACCTCTCGCGACTTTCCGACCTGGCGGCGATGGCGCTCGACCTCGCAGGCGATGCTTCCGAGAGTCGTCAGGTCGTGTTGTCGGGAGGCCTCGATGCCACGCTCGGCGTCGGCGGCACGCTGGCGGATCCGCTCCCCCGAGGATCTGTGCGAATCATCGACGGCACGGCGCAAATCGACGACACGACGCTGGAAGCCTTGGTATTGCAGGCCTCCGTCGACAGCGATCGACTGCAGGTGCAACAGATCGGCGGACGCTGGAAGGGTGCCGAGCTGGAAGCCAGCGCAGAAATTCCCTTGGCTCTCATCATCGGGGCCGACGTGCCGCCGGCCGGCGATGTGGCTCGATTGCAAGCACGATTCGGCCCCGTGGGCACGGCTGTGTTGAGGTCCCTGATCGGCCGCGAGGCGCCCGCCGGATTCGACGGTGAAGCCACCCTGTCGATCCAGGCAACGACGCCAACGTTGGAGCTCACCGGAGTCCGGGCGGACCTCCAGCTGGACTCGTTGGCGCTCAACAGCAACGGAATCACGGTGTCCCAGCAACGGCCGACGCGTCTGCGACTCGAGAACGGATCCCTGAGCGTCGTCGATTGGATGTGGACACGCCCAGGGTGGGACGACATCAGCCTCTCGGTAGCCGGCGACATCGAGCTTGTCAATCGACACCAGCTCGACCTGCGGCTCGACTCCCAGCTGCAGCTTCCATGGCTGGCACCATTGATCGGGGCCGGTGCGCTCCGAGGAGCCGCGAGCGCCACCGTAGGAGTTACCGGGACGGTGGCTGAGCCCACCTTCGACGGTAGGATCGAGCTTGCAGACGTGGGGTTTGCTGTCGCAGATCCACAACTTGTGGTGAGCGACGTCGATGGCACGCTGACCATCGCCGACAGGATGGTCCATACCGACGGGCTAGAGGGCATCGTCAACGGCGGCCAGGCGATGCTACTCCTCGACCTCGACCTTACCGAACCGATGAGTCCCGTTGGGCTCGCGGGACTGACGGTGCGCTCGATCGTCGTGGAAGGGGGCGGAGGTCGCGCGCTCAGCGATGCTGATGTGACGGTCAGGGCGGGGCCGCAGGGTGACCTCCAGGCCTTCGGCGAGGTGCGCCTGCTGGCCGGCGGGTATCGCAGCGACGCCTCACTTGCCGGCGATCTCTTGGAGGCCTCGGCGGCAGCACAGGCACCAACATCTGCCACGCCCACTCTGTTCGACGACCTGAGCTACGACATCCACGTCAGCACAGTGAACGATCTCCGCATCGACGCCCCGTACGCCGAGCTTCGCATGGCGACCGATCTGCAGATCGTCGGCACATTCGCGCGCCCTGGCGTGGTAGGCCGGATGACAGTGAGAGACGGCGGCGTTGTTCGGCTCGCCGGAAACGCCTACAGCATCGATCGAGGCGTCATCGAGTTCGACGAGACCAGCAGCATCGCTCCGACACTGGATATCGCAGCGAGAGCGGAGATCGGCGGGGAGCAGATCAGCCTCCTGTTGACCGGTAGCGCCTTCAATCCCAGCGTGGAAGCCAACGCGGAATCCGGCCTCGACTCGGCTGACGTATTGTCCCTCATGGCAACGGGTCGCACCATGGCCGCTGCCGGCGAGGCGGGTCTCCAAGTGTTGGCAGAACAAGCCTTCGACATGCTCACCGGCCAGGTACTGGCGGGCGCAGTTCGCCGACTGGGCTTCGAGTCCGTGAGGTTCGAACGTGGCGGCACTCCGGCGGCAGCTCAAAGTGAGCTGTTCCCGCGCGACACCGATCTGGCGTCGCGGCTCACCCTCACGCGGGGCATACGGAACACATTCGATCTGGTGTTTTCACAAAACCTCACCAACGCCGACGAGCGCAGCTGGATCGGGACCCTCCGCCTTCCTCTCGGATTGGCGTTGCGCGGCGGCACATTCGACGATGGCACGCGCTCGATCGAGTTACAGCATCGCCTGGTCGTAGGCGACGACGCGGGCGACGCCGGTGGCATCGCTCTTCGTACAGCTCCTCGAGTACGTTCGGTACGCTTCGAGGGAGGCATCGGCTACTCGGTGGATGCCATTAAGCAGCAGCTGCGAGTCGGAGTGGGTGATCGCTTCGACTTTCTGCGCTGGCAGGAAGACCGTGACCGGCTGGCGCGCCTCTACCATCGACGGGGCTTTCTGGAGGCAGACATCGTCGCCCGACGCTCGCCACCGGCCGATACGGATCCGAGCGAGGTCACCGGCGTAGACCTGACCTACATCATCGATCGCGGCCCCGAAACGGTGCTTACCGTGGACGGAGAGCTGCCGAGCAGAGTGCGGCAAGAGTTACTCGAGGCATGGGGCGACAGCGTGTTGACCGAGTTCCTTCTCGAGGACATGCGACAGATAGCGCTTGGCTACCTTGCCGATCGAGGCCACGTGCGACCCGCCGTGGCTGTCGAGCTCGTCTCGGACACCGGCCGCAAGGAGATCGTGCTGCGATTGGATCCGGGCGAGCGATACCGTCGGGCCGCCTCGACGATCGTCGGTAACGCCGCCCTCGATTCGGAGACCATTCGGCGTCGCATAGCTGAGCGAGGGCTGGAGGCGGCGGATTGGACGCACCAGGAGGAGCTGGAGACCGCCGTACGCGAGCTCTATGCCGAGCGCGGCTGGCTCGACGCGCGCGTCGAGGCGACGGGAGCGGAAATCGACGGCGACGCCGCACGGGTGAGCATTCTCATAGAGGAAGGCCATCGTTATCAGCTCGGCCTAGTCGGCATCATCGGCAACACCAGCCTTGATGAGGCGGCGCTGCGGAAACAGCTGGGGCTGCAGACCAACGGCCCCTACCACCGCGACGAGCTAGCTGCGGCCGGCGATGCAGTGCTCGAGAGCTATCTGCGAAGAGGACAGAACGGCACCACCGTCAGGGTGACCACCGAGGCTCACGCCGATACGCTCCGCATCGATGTGATGATACGGATCGACGAGGCGCCGCAGCAGATCCTTGCCGACGTGCACATCGTGGGCTTGAAACGTGTGCGGCGCTCGGTCGTCGAAGGCGCGGTCGGAGCTCGGCCCGGCTCGCCGATGCTCCTGAGCGACGTCCAGGCAGCGAGGCGACGCCTCTATGCCACGGGGGTGCTCGAGCGCATCAAGTTGGACGTGCAGCCGATCGGCGATCCCACCGACGGACGCCAGCCGGTCGTCCTGCGGGTAGAGGTCGACGAGCAGCCGCCGCTGCGGCTGCGATACGGAGTCCAGCTGCTCAGCGATGAGACACTGGAAGATCAACGTGAGACTCGACCCGGCGTCGCTGCGACCGTGAGCCATAGTGCTTTGCTCGGCCTTCCCGCCGAGCTCAGCGCCACGGCCCGCTATCGGGGCAAGGAAAGCCTGGTGCGCGGCGTGCTCGGCTTCCGCGGCCTGTTCGGCGCGCCCGTACGCACCGCCCTGATCGCCGAGCGCTCGCGCGACGAGGTTGAGGGATTCTTCACCACTACCATCAACGACACGCGATTCACCCTGGAGCAACGTCTCGACCTGTCGTCGTCGGTGACCGTGGGCTACAGCTACAACCTCAAGCATGCTCGCTCGACGCTGATCGGCGCGGACTTTCAACTGGAGCCGGTCACCTCCGCGCGCCTCGTGCCGACGCTCATCCACGACCGGCGAGACGATCGCCTCGATCCCAGCCGCGGCGTCTTCCAGAGCGCCACTCTCGAGGTGGCAACTGGCGACCTGGGATCGGAGTTGCTATTCCGTAAGCTGCACTTGAAGCAGTACGCGTTCTTTAGCCTTGGCCGCGTGACCTTCGCCAGCGCGATCCGCTTTGGCAGCGGGGTCAGCCTCGATCCCACATCGACGCAGCTGCCGCGTAGCGAGCGCTTCGTCGCCGGCGGCGCCACTTCTCTACGCGGTTACCCTGATGACTCCGTCGGTGGAACAGAGTTCTTCGGCAGCTTCGTTCCCGGTGGCAACGCCGTGCTGGTACTCAATCAGGAGGCACGGTTTCCGATCTGGCGCTGGATTCGTGGCGTCGGGTTTCTCGACGCGGGCAGCGCCTTCGCCACAGTCTCCGACCTACGCTTGGGACGACTGAAGCTCTCCGCCGGGCTCGGGCTTCGCCTAGTGACGCCATACCTGACGCTGCGACTGGACTACGGCGTGCGTCTCAGCGACCTGGCGTATCTGCCCGACGCCCCCGGCGGGCGCTTCCACTTCGGCATCGGCCACATCTTCTGACCGCAATCGCCAGCGTCAGTACATCGCCGCCAGGATTGCCACGACCTGCTGGCGTTCTGGAGCCTCAGGGGCCAGCTCCAGGAAACGCTCGAAATGATTGGTCATCGATACCAGATTGCCGGTCTTGTTGTAGCTGAACCCGGCCCAGTAATGTGCGTAGGCGAAATCGCCATCAATCTGAAGCGTACGAACAAACGCGTCACCGGAGGCAGCAAAGTCCTGGCGCGCCAGCAGCACGCGGCCTTGCTGGAAGTGAGCATACTTGTGCGCCACCTTGTCGCCGTTGGCTAGCTCGACACCGCGTTCAGCATCCTTCAAGGCTTGGTCGAGATCGCCGGCGACCAGGGCCGCGGCCGAGACGCCCAGATGGTGCCAGGGATCGCTACGGCCGAGCTCGTCGAGGCCAGCGTACGTCCTACTCGCCTTGCCGGCGGAGCTCATTGCCTCCTGGCTGAGGCCCGCGACGAACACAGCGTCAGGGCTCACCACGACCTCCGGACCACTCGCCTCATCCACCGCCTCGACGACCGCGGAGAAGTCCCCACGCACAAACAGCGGCATCACCTCGACCTCAACGGTCTTCTGTGCGACCGCACCGCTCTTTTTCTTCTTCTTCTTTTTCTTCTTCTTGCCTTGTGCTTCGGCTGCCACCGGCAGCAGTAGCGCCAACACCAGCGCCGCTACAGTGACTCGCCATATGTGCTTTCTCATGGTGGCACCCGCCTCCACGGGGTCAGGAGCACTCGCCCTATCTATTCATTATAGGGACTACCCACCTCTCGAATCCCGTCCCAGAGCGCCCACTCCATCAACAAGGCCCTGCCTCTTCGGAGTCTCAGGGAAGCGGGCGATCGGCTTCTAGAGGCGTGTCGAGGATTCTCTTGACCAGAGGAAACATCTCGTCGGCGATCAGGGTGTGCCCGACCCAATTCGGATGGCACCCGTCGCTCGTGACATACCACAGCCGTTGTGTTCGCAGCGCTCGCCGGCCGTACATGGAGCGATAATGACGAACTTTCTCAGGATGGAGATCGCCGTCCGCCAACGCATCGAGGCTGTCGATGAACAATTCGCGCGCGTTGACGATCGGCGTATTGGTCCACTTGGGCACGTTGTTGATGTTGGCAACGTATACCTTGTTGCGGGTACACACCGATAGGAGCAGCGGGCGCGCCCCGGCCTGCCGGGCGGTCTGTATCATCTCGATCAGGTTCTCGCGATACTCGTCGACCGATACGGCAGGTACTCGGGCAGGCGCCGCCGCTATTTCCTCCCGATCCACGGCAAGCGGGTTCCGGAAAGTGAAGAACAGGCGCCGAAGCAAACGATACGTGCGGAGCTTCAGCATCGTGAAACGCAGGGTACCTGCCCATGTATCGTCGGGGGCGAGCAACTCGTCGGTGGGGACGGGTACCAGGCGCGGATCGTTGGCTCCGTAGCTGATCACCAGCAGATCGGGCTCGAGCGGCAGCGCGTAATGCCGCAACGTCCCCAAACCGTGGCGCGTGTTCTGACCTGAGATCCCCAGGTTGATGATCTCGTACCGACCCGGTAGCTGATCGTTGAGTTTCGCTTCCAGCATGTGCTGGAACAATACGCTCGGGCTCAACACCAACACCGAATGTGCTGGAGTCGCCGATCGTCACGATGCGTGTGACGCTCGCCTGTTTGGGCGGGATCTCCTCGCCTCTGAAGCCGTCGCTGTTGGATCTGATGCGAAAGGTAATCTCCTTCTCGACCTCGATGCGGTTCCAGGGATTCACCACTCGCGTTTCAATGTTCGCCTTCAGGCGGTATTGGATCCAGCGTGCCTCCTCGAAGGGGTACATGGCGGCGAGGTTCTCGGCCGTCAAGAGGTTCCTCTCACCAGTGAACGCGTCTGCTTGACGCTCCCTCACCCATGCTCTGTCCGCTAGCATCCACACCGGGACGGCGATTGGGGCGTTCTCGATGCTAGCCAGGTCGGTCTCGACGCCGATCGCCCGAATCGTCAACTCGGCAACACCGAGAAACAGCGCCGGCAGGCCGAACAGCAACAGCAGGCGCCACTGCCAGACTGGGATTCCACGTTCGGTCGACACGGTTTGGCCCCGAGTGCGCTCTGTTGACGCGGTGGCCGGCGTTCGGACGCAGATCAGCGTCCTGCACGGCGCCCGGATAGAAGCCTAACGTGACATATGCTCGTGACCATCGCCAGCCCCTCACCGTGACCGGCAGCTACGTCAGCGCCGGGATCAGGGGGCCTACGTCCGCGGGTGCAACGGAGAACCCGGGGGTGACATGATGAGCTCGCGACCGCAGCTAGGGCTATGCGCCGATTGCGTGTACGCGCAACGCCTGCGCAACGATCGCGGCTCCGAGTTCCTACTGTGCGACAAGGCGAAGACGATGCCCGAGCTTCCGCGATACCCGCCACTGCCGGTAGGCAAGTGCGTCGGATACAGAGGCGCCGTCGTCCCGCCCCGACAAGCACCTTGATCCAGCCGGCACATTCTCGCAAGCTCCATCAACCAAAGGCCGCTACGCCATGCCGCCAATCGATCTCGAAAGCGAGCCTCGCTGGTCACTCGCCGATGGGCGGCCGCTGATCATCGGCATCGCCGGTGGCTCGGGGTCCGGCAAGACGACAATCGCCAACGCCATGGCCACCGAGATCGGCAGCGATCAGTGCGCCATGATCCTGCACGACTCCTACTACCGTGACCTCAGCCACCTACCGGCGGAAGAGCGTGCGCAGCAGAACTACGACCATCCCGATTCGCTCGAGACCGAGCTATTGGTCGAGCACCTGCACGCATTGGTGCATCGCGCCGCTATCGACAAGCCATTGTACGACTTCACAACGCATACGCGGCGGGTCGAGACCGAAAGCGTCGAGCCGCGATCGGTGATCTTGGTCGAAGGCGTGCTGGTGCTGGCAGAGGCACAGCTACGGCAAATGATGGATCTGAAGATCTTCGTCGACACCGACGCCGACGTACGGCTGATGCGTCGCGTCGAGCGCGACATACGCGATCGCGGGCGCACCACAGAATCGGTCTTCGAACAATACCTGGCGACGGTGCGGCCAATGCATGTGGAGTTCGTCGAGCCGTCAAAGGCTCATGCCGATCTGGTAATCCCGGAGGGCTACAACATCGGCGCGGTGGGCACGGTGTTGGCGATGGTGCGAGAGTTCCTGCGCAGCGACTGAGCCCCAGGGTCAGGCAGGCAGCGTCGCCAGTTCCTCGCCCACTCGGTCCATGAGCGGCGCGATGGTGCTCTCGTCAAATGCGAGCTGCGCGCCTGCGGCCTCGAACAACTCCGGCAGCGGCCGCGAGCCACCGAGAGCAAGGGCCGCCCGATAGTCCGACAGGCCGCGTGTCGCATCGCGCTTGAACGTGTCCCAGATCTGCAGCGCGCCAAGCTGAGCGATGCCGTATTCGATGTAATAGAACGGGTAGCAGAAGATGTGGAGTTGCCGCTGCCACCCGGCGTTACGCTGATCATCGTGCCCGGCCCACTCGATCGGAGCTTCGAAACGCTCGCCCAGTCGTAGCCAGGCCGCCGTGCGCTCGTCGCGGGTATGCGACGGGTTCGTGTAGATCCAGTGCTGGAAAGCATCGACCCGAGCAATCCAGGGAAGAATCTCGATGATGCCTTCGAGGTGCTTGCGTTTGGCGCGCGACGCGTCGGCGGCGCTGTAGAACTCGTCCAGGTAATCATCACCGAATAGCTCCATGGTCATCGAGGCCACCTCGGCGAACTCGATCGGTGCATGGCGGTAATCCACGAGCGGCTCGTCGCGAGCGGCGAGGGCATGGAAGGCATGGCCCGATTCATGCAGCAATGTCTCGACATCACGATGCAAACCCGCCGCGTTCATGAAGATAAACGGGCGTCGAACTTCTTCCAGCGATGACTGATAGCCTCCTGGCGCCTTGCCCCTACGCGACTCCAGATCGAGCTCGCCTCCCTCGAGCATGCTTACGAACTGAGCCTCGAGCTCGGTATCGAGGCGAGCGAAGATTCGTCGTGCCCCTTCCCCGAGCTCGCCGCCGTCTTCGAATGGGCGCAGCGGCGGCCGACCGAGAGGATCGACCCCGAAGTCCCACGGTCGCAGGTGATCGAGCCGCAGCGCTGAGCGACGCTCATCGGCCAGCCTCCGCACCAGCGGCATGACGTTCCTCTCGACGGCCTCGTGGAATCGCTCGCAGGACTCCGGCGTGTAATCGAAGCGGTGGTACGACTTGAACGTGTAGTCGCGATAGTCAGAGCAATCGGCGTTGAGCGCGATCTGATGCCGCAGCCCAACCAGCTCATCGAAGATCTCGTCACAGGCGTCGCGGTCGCGCAGCCGACGATCCCAGATAGCTTCCCAGGCCTCCTGACGCAGGGCGCGATCGGTCTCCTCGAGAAACTTCCCCATCTGCGGCAAGGTTCGCTCCTCGCCGCGGAACTCCACGGTCATCGCGCCGCTGATCTTCTGGTAGCGCTGGCTCAAGACGCTCGCCTGGGTCTGCAACTCGATGTTCTGCTCCCGATAGAGCTCGATGTCCATGGCCGTGCCCCGGTCAAGAACGGCGTAGCGGCTTTCGTCGAGCTCGGCGCGGTGCGGACTGGCGACGTAGTGCTCATTGAGCTTGTGGAACCACGGCTTGGCGGCCGGCATGAAGTGCTCGACGAGGTCCAGATATCGGCCTTCCGCCGCCTCGTCCTCGGTATCGCAGGTCATGGCGATATAGCGGCGCGCCCTTTCCTCGGAGACACACGACTGCAGCTCGGAAAGGTCCAAGAGCCACTGCTCCAGATCGGCGGCGGAGCTCAGCTGCCGCTCGAGCAGCTTTTCCACCCACGGCTGCACCGCGTCCCATTCGCCGAGATCGAGCTCATCGGGCATGAAGGTACGGGGGAATTCCCTGTCAGGAGGATCGATCACGCGAGCGTGCTCCCTGGTTGGCAACGAGGTTGGCTGATTGCCGCGGCGTCGGCTTCGAAGGCAACTGAAGCCAACGGCGTGGCTATTCGGGCGGCTCCGGCTGCAAGCCGGTATCAGGCAGGAGCGCCGAGGCACCCGGTTGCGCCGGCGCCGGCTCCAAGAGCAGATGGCTGTCGATGAAATCGCGGAGTGCGTAGCGCAACCAAACAACAAAGACGCTCGACGACAGGAACGCGACAACGAGGAGTCCAAGGAACACACCGTAGACGCGTGGGTATCCGAGCCAGAACGCCACTCGCGACCCCAACAGCGCCAACGGAACGGTGAGAATGCCGGTTCGAACCACCGCCATGATCAACCCAGGTTGGCCGCGTCCCATGGCCTCGAAGACCGGTCGCATCAGGAAAAACGGGGTACTCAAGAGGCACGCCAGGGGAACCAGAAACAGGGCGAAGCGAGCGTATTCGACGGTTTCGGCGGATTCCGCCAGTGCACCGGCTAGCCAGGGACCGATCAGCACCATTACCGGCCCGACGATCACGACCGAATAGGCAGCCGACGCGATCAAGGACTGACGGATTCCCTGACGCAGTCCATCCCAGTCTTGCTTGCCGACCAGCCGGCCGGCGAAAGGCAGCATTGCTACCGACATCGCGATCAGCGGGTTCATGGCGAACAGCAGCACGCGATGGTAGATGGAGTACGCGGCGATCGCAGAGGTGGCGGTTCCCACTCCGGCGAGCATGCCGTTGATGATCGCCATCTCCACCGCGGTCAACACGAAACTGAGCCCCGCCGGCAGCGCCAACGTCAGCTGCCGCCAATAGGGCGCCGGGTCGAGCCCTGGCACCGTGTGGGTGCCGGCGGCACGGCGGCGGTCCTCGTGTTGCTTGGCCTTCTCGAGCGCATACACCAAGCCGCCTACACGACCCAAGACGGTCGACAGCGCAATGCCGAAGATGCCCCAGCCGAACACGAACAGAAAGAGTGTGTTTAGCACCAGATTGATGACGTTGGAGGCGATGCCCGCCCACATTGTGGAGCGCGTGTCCTGGTGGGCCTTGACGATGGAGTCCGGCATGACCGACCAAAAGGCGGTGAACGCCGACCCCACCAGCATGACGGCAGCGTAGACCCGAAAGCTGTCGTAGACCTCGTCCGATAGGCCGTACTGCGGGGCGGCAAACCAGATGACCGCCCCGAGAGCGATGAACACCGGTGACACGATCCAGCCCATCCGCCAGGCGGCGCTTAGATACTGCTCGATCTTGTCACCTTCGCCGGCCGCCATGCTTCTCGACAGCGCCGCTGTGAGCCCCGTCGACATGCCCACCCAGATCGCAATCATCAGGAACTCGAACGGCACCGTCAGACCGATCGCGGCCACCGCAGAGTCGCCGATGGTGGCGGCATAGATGGTATCTACGAAGGTGAACGCCGCACGCATGACGAACGACACGACGAGCGGCGCCGACATCTGGAACAGCGTCGGTTCGCGCTGGGACATGGTGGGAGACGTCACTTCGCTTCGGGCACACCGGGAGGGGATCGCCGGAGACTGGCACGCCCAGTGTAACGGAACGACGGTATCGGCAGGCGCCGCTCGGCCCACCAATTAGCACCGGCGTATGGCAAACTCCAGCCTCGCTCGGCTTCCGGCGCGGGATGCCTGATACGGTCCAGGCGCTCGCGCTGCCCGTGGACTGGACCGTCGCACGGAACGACTCGACAGTGTCTACCCAACGTAGCTTTCCTACCTGGCTCGAGCGCCTATTGCTACTGGTCGGGTCGCCCCTCTTGTTCGTACTGGTGGCCGAGTTGGCGATCTTCGCGCTCGACATCGAGACCGACGTCGCCCGCAACGACAACGCGCAG
>DASCOT010000220.1:0-24976 GCA_036012155.1 Acidobacteriota bacterium | reverse complement strand
TGAACAGCTTCATCCCCTGTGCCACGGGGATATACACCACGTCGTCGATGTCCATTCCGAGGATCTGGCCCTTGGGCTCCATCACGCCGATCACTCGAAAGCGCTGCCCCCCGACGCGGACGAACTTGCCGAGGGCGTTGGCCTCGCCGAAAATCTCGCGCTTCAACTTGGCGCCCAGCACTGCCACCGAGGCACCGCGCCGCGGGTCTCCGGGCGGTAGGAAGCTACCCTGCCGGGCACTGAACTTGAGTATGTCGGGCAGCGCGTCCGTGGCGCCGTATACATATACCGAGCGGCCTCGTCCCTCCGCCTCGACGCGCCCCGAGCCGATGGAGAACATCGCTACCCTCTCCACCCCCGGCAGGCGGGCGAGGGCTTCGGCGTCGTCGATGGTCAGCTTCTTGGTCGTGCCACCGAGAACCCCAGGGATCCCGATGGTTTCCTGCTTGCCGGGGTTGATGGCGATGATGTTGGTGCCGAACTGAGTGAACTGATCGAGCACGTAGAGACGTGTTCCCTCTCCGATGGAGGTCAGCAGGATCACGGCGCAGATTCCGATGGCGATGCCCAGCATCGAGAGGAAAGTGCGCAGCCGATGGCCGCGTAGCGCTCCGGCGGCCAGCCGTACCAGATCGGTCGTCGCCATGACGTCAGCCTCTCAGCGCGGTGATCGGATCGAGCCGGGTGGCGGTGCGCGCTGGCAGCACGCCAAAGATCGCTCCCACCCCGATCGACACCACAAGGGCGGCGGCGACCGCCCATATCGGGGGCGTGGCATCGAGGCCAGGTAGAGCCGCAACCATGATCTCGAGCGACGCCGATGCAAGGCCCAGGCCGACCAGACCGCCGGCGGTGCTCAGTAGTACCGCTTCGGTCAGGAAGGCCCACAGAATCTGGCGCGGGTGTGCGCCCACGGCCTTCAGCAACCCGATTTCGTGCGTACGCTCCGATACCGAGACCAGCATGACGTTCATGATACCGATGCCGGCGACGCTCAGCGAGATCGCCGCGATCCCCGCCAGTGCTGCGGTCAGCGCTGCGAAGATCTGCGAGAACGCCGACATGACGGCGTCCTGGGTGATGAGAGTGAAGTCCTCTTCGTCGTGGCGATCGACGAGAATCCGCGTAACGCCGGCCTTGATTCGCTCGACATCGGCCTGTGGATCGTGCTGCAGCATGATGCGGAACAGTGAGTTGCGGTTGAATAGGCGCATGCCGGTGGCCAGCGGGACCAGCACGACCTGATCGAAGTCCACCCCCAGGGTTACCCCGCGTGACGCCATGACGCCGATCACACGCATGCGGAAGTCGCCGATCCTCACGACCTTGCCGACCGCGCCGGTACCGGGAAAGAGCTCACTGGCGATACCGCTACCGAGCACTGCGACCGAGCTGCCGCGCTCCCAGTCGTCGTCGGGCAAAAAGCGTCCGGTACGAATCTCGATGTTGCGCACGTCCCGCATCTCGGAGGTGCAGCCGAGGATCATCACCTGCTTGCTGCGTCCGCCGGCGGACACGGTCGCGTTGCCGTTGGATATCGGTGCGGCCCTGGTCACGGCGCGAACGTCGCGCGCCAACGCTTGCGCGTCGGCGATGGTCAGGTCGTTCGGCACACCGCCGATTCCTGGCAGCCCACCGGTGGTCTCGTTCTTCCCTGGCACAACGATGAGCACGTTGGTCCCGAGCGAGGCGAACTGGTTGATGACGTAGGAGCGAGCGCCCTCGCCCAGCGAGGTCAGAATGATCACCGAGGCGACGCCGATAGCTACACCCGTCATGCTCAGGGCGGTACGCAATCCGTGGCCGCGCAACGCGCGGATCGCAAAGCGCAGCGTGTCACGTATGGTCATGGTGCAGGCTCGCCGTCCGGGGTGCGTGCAATCGTCGGAGACGCGCGCGCGGTAGGCAGTTGCTGTGTTTCCTCGGCGTCCTCGACGGCGGCGATATAGGGATTCACGTCGCCGAGCTCGTCGCCTCGCATTCTCGAAACGATGCGCCCGTCTACCAAAGTGATCACCCGATCGGCCCGGCGCGCCACCGCTGGGTCGTGAGTGACCAGCACCAGGGTAAGCCCCCGGCTCGTCAGCTCCTCGAGCAGGTCGAGCACCAGACGGCCCGAGCGCGTGTCGAGGTTGCCGGTGGGCTCGTCGGCGAGCAGCACGCTGGGCTTCATCGTGATCGCCCGGGCGATGGCCACCCGCTGGCGCTCGCCGCCGGAGAGCTGATCCGGACGGTGATCGGCACGATCCCCCATCTCAACTGATTCCAGTGCTGTGCGCGCAAGATCACGGCGCTCGCGACGTCCGATACCGGCGAACATCATGGGCAGCTCGACGTTACCCAGCGACGTGAGGCGAGGGACCAGATGGAACGACTGGAACACGAAACCGATCATGTCGCGGCGGATGCCGGTGAGCTGCGTTTCGCTGAGCTCGGCTACCTCTTGTCCGGCGATCTCGTACGAGCCTCGAGTCGGCCGGTCTAGGCAGCCGATGATGTTCAGCAGCGTCGACTTCCCCGAGCCGGAGGGGCCCATGATGGCAACGTGCTCGGCCTTCTCGATGAGCTCGTTGATCTCGCGCAGCGCGTGCAGGGGACGGCCACCGACATCGTACGTGCGCCAGAGGTCACGCAGCCGAATCATGTCAGCCTACGCTGCTCTCCGCGGCGATCAGTACCTCGGCACCGGGCTGCACCTCGGCGCGGTCGAGTGAGCTAACGACCCGATCCGTGGTGCCGAGGCCGGAGAGGATCTCGGTGAAATCCCAGTTGCGCAGCCCGACCTGTACTTCGCGTCGGACCAGTTTGCCCTCCTCAACGACAAGTACCGCGTTGCCTTCGAGCAGAGTGGCAGTGGGAAGCCGCAAAGCGGCGTCATGGGTCTCGAGAATTACCTCGACGTCTGCCGAGGTGCCAGGCAGCAGCGAGGATGCGAGCTCCTGATCGTCGAGCTCGACCTCGATCTCCACGGTGCGGTTCTGGGCCTCGATGTCGAGTACGTAGGGGGCGACCCGCACGACTTTTCCGGGGAAGCTCTTGCCGGGGTGTGAGTCGACAGTGGTGCGCACCCGCTGGCCTGCAACGACGCGTGCGGAGTCGACCTCGTCCATCGGTGCGCTAATGAAGATCGAAGTAGTATCGATAATCTCCATTACCGGCGGTATCGGTAGTCCCGGTGGCGACGGGGTAGTGTACTCGCCAAGCTCGATCGACAGCTCTGACACGACCCCGCCGAACGGCGCTCGCAGCACCGTCTTGCGTAGCTCGCTTTCGAGCAGAGCGATTGCTGCTTGGGCGCTGGCGACGGCGGCCGCCGCCGCGTCGCAGCCTGCTGCCGAGGTCTGGGCCCGGCTCTCGAGCTGCTCGAGCATGTTTTGCGAGACGATCTGACGTTCTGCGAGCTCCTGGTGGCGGGCATGCTCGCGCCGCGCGTGGTCGGCCGCCAGGCATGCCTCGCGGTGACGTGCCTCGGCAGTGGCGATATCGCGCCGGGCCTTCTCGAGCTGTGCCCGATGCGTCGAGTCGTCCAGCCGCATGAGAATCTGGCCACGCTGGACTTCGGAGCCGGCGCGCAGCGGCAGGTCGACGACGCGGCCGCCGATCTCCGGCGAGAGACTGGCCCGCCGCTGTGCTTTCACGGTGCCGGCCTTCGAATTGGTGATCGTCGACTCGACTCGACCGCGGGTCGGCTGCAACACGCTTACTTCGATTGGCTGCGGCGCGAAGACCGTGGATCGCAGATAGTAGGCCCCCGCAACGAGTGCTCCGACGACGACGATGCGAACGATCCATTTGAGCATGAGGAAACTCTAGCACCCACGCCTTTCGCCCAACGGCCGCGCCGACCGTCCGAGGACCCCGGTGGACTCAGCAGGCCACCCCTTGATCAGGCGCACCTAGCCGGGCGTGGTCGCCAGGCGTTCGAGCACGGCGCTGCCCGCGGTCGGGGTGTCGACTGCAGTGTTGGGGTTCAGATCATGGGTCAACACACCATCGCGAACGGCCGCCTCGACCGCCGCTTCTACCATGGCTGCCTCCGCCGGCAGGGCGAGCGAGTGCCGCAGCAGCATTGCGGCGCTGAGGATGGCCGCATACGGATTGGCGATTCCCTGCCCGCCGATATCGGGGGCCGAGCCATGCACGGGCTCGTAGAGGCCGCGCTGGCCGATTCCCAGTGACGCCGACGGCAGCATCCCTAGCGAGCCCGCCAATACGGCCGCCTCGTCCGACAGAATATCGCCGAACATATTCTCGGTGACGACCACGTCGAAGTCTGCCGGACGGGTCACCAGGTGCATCGCCATCGAATCGACCAGCCCATGCTCGAGGGTGATTCCGGGGAACTCGTCACCGGCGATCGTGGTGGCCGTGTCACGCCATAGCCGCGAGGTGTCGAGCACGTTCGCCTTGTCGACCGATGTCACCAGTTGCCGGCGCTCGGTCGCCATCTCGCAGGCGACGCGAACCACCCTGGCGATCTCGGCGCGTGTGTACACACAGGTATCGAAGGCACGATCGGCGTCGCGGCCCCGCTCACCGTAGTAAAGGCCGCCGGTGAGCTCCCGCACGATCATCAGATCGACGCCGCGCAGGTACTCCGGGCGTATCGGGGAAGCGTCTGCCAACGACTCGTACGTACGAACGGGTCGGAGGTTGACAAACAGCTCGAGCTCGCTGCGCAGCCTGAGCAGCCCGGCCTCGGGCCGTAGGGCCTGGCCGTCGAAGCGCGGGTGGCCGACGGCACCCAACAGCACGGCGTCGGCCTCGCGGCAAAGCTCGACTGTGGCCGTAGGAAGAGGGTCGGCAGCAGAATCGATCGCTTCGCCGCCGATTGCGGCGCGTTGTACCTCAAACGTGTGGTCGCACAGCTCGCCGACCCTCTCGAGCACGCGAAGCGCCTGTTCGCATACCTCGGGTCCGACTCCGTCGCCGCCCAGCAGGGCGATCAGCGATCGCATGGTTGCTGCTCGACACGGCTCTCGAACGCCGCTATCGAGTCCTCGTTAGAGCAAAGAAATCCGAGCTCGTCAGTCCCCTCCAGCAGGCAGTGTCGGGCGAACGGATCGATCTCGAAGATCACTGACCCACCGCCGGGCAGATCAACACGGCGCTCTACCAGGTCGACGGTGATGGTACCGATCCCGGCATCGAGCAGCTGTTGTAGATCCTCGGAGGGAATGTCGATTGCCAGCAGTCCGTTCTTGAGCGCGTTGGCACGGAAGATGTCAGCGATGCTCGTGCTGATGACCGCTCGGAACCCGTTGTCGACGAGTGCCCACGGTGCGTGCTCACGCGATGAGCCGCAGCCGAAGTTCTCGCCTGCCACGAGCACCTGAGCGCCGCGAGCGTCGTCGCGATTGAGTGGAAAGTCAGCGCGTGGGTTGCCGTGCTCGTCGAGCCGCCAGTCGACGAACAGCCCCTCGGCCAGGCCGGTACGATCCGTTACCGTCAAATAACGTGCCGGGATGATCCGGTCAGTGTCGATGTCCTGCATCGGTAGCGCCACGAAGGTCGCTGTCAAGGTGGTGAATGGCGCGAAGCTCATGACATCAGCTCACGCGGATCCGCCACGCTGCCAGCGACGGCGCTGGCGGCGGCGGTCAAGGGGCTTGCCAGAAAGGTGCGTCCGCCGCGGCCCTGCCGACCCTCGAAGTTGCGGTTGCTGGTGCTCACACAATACTGGCCTGCCTCGAGCGCGTCGCCGTTCATGGCGATGCACATGGAGCAGCCGGAGTCTCTCCACTCAGCGCCGGCCTCTCGAAACACGCGATCGAGACCCTCGGACTCGGCCTGCTGTTTCACGGCCGCCGAACCCGGTACGACCACCATGCGCACACGGTCGGCGACCCGTCTGCCGTTCAAGATACCCGCTGCTGATCGCAGATCCGAGATGCGTGAGTTCGTGCAGCTGCCGACGAACACCACGTCGATGGGACAATCGAGCAGTGGCGCGCCAGGGGCTAGTTCCATGTAGCGCAGGGCGCGCTCCGCGGCCGGGTCGCCGTTGGGTTCCGGTATGACACCGCGTAGCGGGATGCTCATGCCGGGATTCGTACCGTAGGTGACCATCGGTTCGATGTTGCTTGCCGACATTGACACCTGGCGGTCAAACTGCGCGTCGGCGTCGCTATGGAGCGCGCGCCATCGTTCGACAGCTGCCTCCCAATCGTCGCCGACCGGCGCATGAGGGCGGCCAGCAAGGTAGTCGAACGTGGTCTCGTCGGGGGCGATCAGGCCAGCGCGTCCGCCAGCTTCGATCGACATGTTGCAGACGGTCATACGACCTTCCATCGAAAGCGCTCGCACCGCCTCGCCGGCGTACTCGATCACATGCCCGGTGGCTCCACCGACGCCGATCTGTCGAATCAGGGCCAAGACGAGATCCTTGGCGGTAACCCCTTCTTGCAAGCGTCCCTCTACAAGCACGCGCATCGTCTTTGATTTGCGCTGCAGCAGGCATTGCGTAGCCAGTACGTGGCCCACTTGGCTGGTGCCGATGCCGAACGCCAAAGCGCCGAAGGCACCGTGGGTGCTTGTATGGCTATCGCCGCAAACGATGGTCATCCCCGGTTGTGTGAACCCTAGCTCCGGGCCTATGACGTGGACGATTCCCTGCTCCGGGGTGCCGAGCTCATACAATCGGATCTGGTGCTCCCTGCAGTTTTTCGCCAGGCACTCAACCTGGTTTCGTGCCTGGTCGGTGGCATAGAGAAAGTCGCCGTCGTTGTTTCGCAGCGTCGGTGTGGAGTGGTCCATCGTGGCGACGGTCAGATCCGGCCGACGCACCACAAGGCCGTCGGCGCGCAGGCGGTCGAACGCCTGCGGCGAGGTGACCTCGTGGATCAAATGGAGGTCGACGTAAAGGATCGCCGGTGTATCGGGCGTGTCGGGTCGAACGAGATGTGCGTCCCAGAGCTTGTCGTACAGCGTCGACGGCATGGCGTCAGCGCGCGTCGGCATGCTTGGCTTCCGGCTGCATCGATGTCGCCAAGGTAGGCACCTCGTCGGCGAGGACCTGGTTGATGAGGCTCATGTACGCGTCGGCGCTGGCCTCGATTACATCGGTGCTCACGGCGCGGCCACGATACAGGCGACCGTTGCGCATTGTCTCGATCGTGACCTCACCCTGGGCGTCCTTCCCCTGTGTGACGCTGCGGACGTTGTAGTCGTGCAGCTCGACCCGTACCCCGGCGGCGCAGTCCATGGCCTTGAAGAGCGAATCCACCGGCCCGTCGCCGCAGGCGGCTTCCTGCCGCTCGTCGCCGTCGCGGTGCTCGAGTCTGACTTCGGCAACGTGCTGAATGCCCTTACCGGCGATGGTCTGAAAGCCGATGATGCTCCACAGCTGCGGGATGTCCTGCAGGCTGCCGTCGATCAGCGCCCGGATGTCGGCGTCGTAAACGGTTCGCTTCAGGTCGGCGAGCTTCTTGAACTCCGCAAACACCTCGGTGAGGTGTTCGTCGTCGAGCTCGAAGCCCAATTCCTCGACGTGACTGCGGAATGCATGACGACCGCTGTGCTTGCCTAGCACCAGATTGCTGGCGCCGACGCCAACGTCCTCGGGACGCATGATCTCGTAAGTAGAGTGGTGCATCAGCATGCCGTGCTGGTGGATTCCGGCCTCATGCGCAAACGCGTTGTCGCCGACGATCGCCTTGTTTCGCTGGACCGCCAGGCCGGTGATGTTCGAGAGCAGCTGGCTCGTCGGGTAGAGCTTGGTGGCGTCGATGCCGGTGTCGAGCCCGAAGAAGTCGTTGCGTGTGCGGAGCGCCATGACCACCTCCTCGAGCGAGCAGTTGCCAGCGCGCTCCCCGATCCCGTTGATGGTGCACTCGACCTGTCGGGCGCCGGCGCGGAGCGCCGCAACCGTGTTGGCTACGGCGAGCCCGAGATCGTCATGGCAATGGACGCTCAGCACGGCGTCGCCAAGCTCCTCGACACGCTCTCGCAATCCCGCAATACGCTCACCGAACTCGTTCGGCACCGCATAGCCGACGGTATCGGGGATATTGATCGTCGTGGCTCCGGCCTGAACCGCGCAGCGCACAACCTCATCGAGGAAGTCGGGCTCGGTGCGGGAAGCGTCCTCCGGAGAGAACTCCACGTCGTCGCAAAGGCTTCGGGCGAGCTCAACCGATTCGACCGTGCGCCGCAGGATCTCCTCCTTGGCCATCTTGAGCTTGTGCTCACGATGGATCGCACTGGTGGCCAAGAACACATGCAATCGTGGGCGGTCCGACTCTTGCACCGCCTCCCAGGCGCGCTCGATGTCCTTGCGGTTACACCGCGCCAGTCCGGCGATGATCGGTCCGTTGATGTTGCGGGCCACTGCGCGCACTGCTTCGAAGTCGCCCGGCGACGCGATCGGGAACCCCGCCTCGATGATGTCGACGCCGAGGTCGGCCAGGGCCTCCGCCATGCGCAGCTTTTCGGGGATATTCATGCTGGCGCCGGGAGATTGCTCTCCGTCGCGCAGTGTTGTGTCGAAGATCAGAACGCGTCCGCTCATGGTGCTCCCTCGCATCGGAGGTCGGCTATTTAGGGTATGAGATCTACTCTATTCGGGCACAAGAAAAGCCCCGCCCTCACTCAGGGACGGGGCGTCGATCGTAGGCGAGCTAGGTGGATCGAGCGCCCCTCCCCAGAAGGAGGAGCAGCCTAAGAGCGAGAGCATCCCGGCTGTTGCCGTGGCTCGGAGTTATGTCGTGCATGGCTTCGATCCGCCAATTGTCATGCCGGTGAGCATTGCCCCGGAATCGGCAACTCACACGGCAGCCCGTCAGGCTGCGAAGTATGGTGTGCAGCGGGTGGTCGAGTCAATAGATCGTATCCTATCTGCGTTCGCTGGCCGACGAATCACGACGCTTGCCGTGCCGACCACCTCATTACTCTCCGACGGCTCTGTCGACATCGGTGGCGCCCTTGTTGGGGGCTTCCAGGAGTCCATCCGCCAGCCTCTGGAAACCTTCGGGGGTCAGCGATTGGGGACCGTCGCTGAGAGCCTCGTCTGGCTTCGGATGCATCTCCACCATGACGCCCTGAGCCCCGGCTGCCAGAGAGGCGCGCGCCAACGGCGCCACCCAGCGCCGGAGGCCGGCCGCGTGGGAGGGGTCGACGATCACTGGCAGATGAGTGCGTTCGCGCACCACAGGGATCGCGGTGAGATCGAGCGTGCCCCGGGTCGCCGTCTCGAAAGTCCGGATCCCTCGCTCGCACAGGATCACGTCCTGATTGCCCTGCGCAAGGATGTACTCGGCGGCGGCGATCCACTCGTCGATCGACGACATCATGCCGCGCTTTAGCAGTACGGGACGCTGCGTCATCCCGACCTCACGCAGCAGCGCGAAATTCTGCATGTTGCGCGCTCCGACCTGCAGCATGTCGGCGTGCTCTGCCACGCGCTGAACGTCGGATGTGTGGAGCACCTCGGTGACGATCGGTAGGCCATGCTCCCGTCCGGCCTCGAGAAGCAGGTCGAGGCCATCGTAGCCGAGGCCCTGGAAGGAATACGGAGATGTGCGCGGCTTGAAGCAACCGCCGCGCAGCATCACTCCCCCGGCATCGCGTACGGCGGCCGCGCAAGCACGGATTTGCTCGCGGGACTCGACGGAGCAGGGCCCACCGATCAGCACGGGCTCCGGTCCGCCGACCGCGACATCGCCTACCCGCACGACGGTGTCCTCGACGCGGGTTGCCCTCGAGGCCAGCTTGTATGGCTTCTTGTCCAGACGCGCGATGAGAACCGCTTGCTCGTCGTCTGTTGCCGGCGCGGCGGCTGGCTCGGCGACTCGCTTGGCTCGTCTCGGCTCTTTGAGCTGCGTGCCCTCCTTGAGGGCCGCGTATGCCGGGTACGACCCGAGAACCTTCAGGAATCGCGTTCGTGCTGCCACCGCAGTGAGGGCGCTCTGCACGTTCTCGGCAGCGACGTTGCCCTCGAAGTCCAGGTAGAACAGGTACTCCCAGGGGGCCCGTCGTCGCGGTCGCGATTCCAGCTTCGTGAGGTTGAGGTCGTGATCGGCGAGCTCCTGCAGGCACGCCGCAAGCGCGCCGTGCTCGTGCCGTGTGGCCAGCATCAACGAGGTCTTGCAGGGGATCCGCGGATCGCACGGCACCGGATCGCTCGCTATCACCAGGAACCGCGTGTAGTTCTCGGCCACGTTGGCGAGGTCGCGACGGATCACCGTCAGCCCGTGCAATCGCGCAGCCTCCTCGCTGGCGATCGCCGCCTGTGACAGGTCGCGTTCCCGCACGAGTCTCTCGACAGCCATCGCGGTGTCCGTGTAGGACTCCGCCTGACACCGCGGGAGCGAGTCGATGAACTCACTGCACTGAGCCAGCGCCTGCGGATGGGAAACGATGCGGCGAATGCTCTCGAGGGGTACCGACTCGATGGCGACGAGGCAGTGCTCTATGCGCAGCACCTCTTCTCCCACTGCGGAGAGCGACGAGCGTCCGAGTAGGTCATAGGCTTCGTTGACCGACCCCGCGGTGCTGTTCTCGACCGGCAACATGGCGTAGCGGGCACGCCCGTCTTGCACGGCTTGGAGAGTCTCTTGGAAGGAAGGGAAGCCGATGAACTGCAGCTCGCCGGGTCGTTCCGCGAAGTGTCGTTGGCCGGCGATCTGACTATAGGCGCCGGCGCTGCCTTGGTAGCTGACACTGAGCGTCTCACCACGTGACTCGGGGTCCGACAGCTCGACCAGATGGGATGTCTGATGGCGTACGGATTGCTCGAGAATGCGATGAAAGACGGCGGTGACGTACCCGGGGTCGAGTCCCTGACGGGCGCCCTCTTCGGTGAGCGCACCCAGCAAGCGCCGTTCCCGCTCAGGGTCGCGCGGTGATGCACCGCTGGCCGCCTTGGAGGCGGCCGCCTCGGCGATCATCTTCTGGCGTTCGGCGAGGGCGCTCACCAGTCGCCGGTCAATCTTGTCGAGCTCGCTCCGGATTCGTTCCAGTTCGGTTCCCACTCGCTTGCTCCTCGTTGCGGCGCTCAGACCACAAAAAAACCCGCCGGGCTGCCCCGGCGGGTCGCGGCCGATGAATGCGTTCGGCTACACGACCCGCAGGCTCCCGCGGGTAAACGAAAAGAACGCGCAATCCTGGGTCGATACGACTCCTCTGACCGCTGTGCAGGCGGCGCAAGCGTCGTGCCATTGGTTGAATGCGTTCTTGACCATGGCCTGACGATCCGCCATGTCCCTATCGCTGTCAAGGGGCTTGCAGGTCGCCGTCGGGACCGAGATCGACAACGCCGGCCAACGAGGCCGGCTTGCGCGGCTCCTTCGAGTTCTCCAACATCTGAACATGAGCGATGCGGACGCCGGCGGGACACTGGCTGCAATCTGGATCAAGCGTGCCAGGGGAGGCCCCATGGACGTTGCCGAGACGGCGCGATTGGTGGCGGGAGAAGGGGTTGTCAGGAACGCTGACCAGGGTGGGAGGCGCCAGGTGACTTTGATGGCGTCCGAGGCGTGGGACGCGACGCGCGAGGACCTCGGGTGCAAGGCGGGCGAAGGGCCGGCCCCGATCGCCCGCCGCGCCAACCTGTTGACCACCGGCGTCGATTTGGTCAACAGCCGCGGCCGCGTCTTGCGAGTCGGTGGAGTACGCGTGCGCCTCTACGGCGAGACGCTTCCGTGCCGTTTGATGGAGGAGACTTTCGGTGGCCTGCAGGAGGCGCTGCGACCCGACTGGCGCGGCGGCGCGTTCGGTGAGGTGCTCGATGACGGTGAGATCACCGTGGGCGATCGCTTGGAGTGGGTCGACGCACCGTGATCCGGGCCGCCATCTTCGACATGGATGGCCTGTTGATCGACTCCGAGCCGTTCTGGCAACAAGCTGGAGCCGAGAGCTTCGCCGCCGTGGGATTGAGCTTATCGCAGCATGACCTGTGCCAAACGGTCGGCTTGCGGATCGACGAGGTCGTGGCCTATTGGCTCGAGCGCCGCCCGTGGGACGTCGAGCGCCATCCCCCGCGATGGCTGAATGGTCGCATCACCGAGCGCCTGATCGAGCTCGTCGAGGAGCGTGGCGAGCCGATGCCTGGTGTGTTTTCGACTTTGGCTCTGTGCCAGGATCTCGGACTGCGGACGGCGCTCGCATCGTCGTCGTCGTTGCGCGTCATCGAGGCAGTGCTGCGGCGGCTCGGCCTCAACGAGCGGTTCGAGGGCGTGCACTCAGCGGAGTTCGAGTCGCGCGGCAAGCCTGATCCGGCCGTCTTCCTCACGGCGGCGAGGCAGCTGAATGTGCCGCCGATAGAGTGCGTCGTTCTGGAAGATTCGATTGTCGGACTGCGGGCGGCCCGGGCGGCTGGTATGCGCTGCGTCATGGTGCCCGACCGGCGCCAGCGGGATGATCCGGAGCTCGGCACAGCCGATCTCGTGGTGGGCTCGTTGGTCGACCTCGACACCGAGATGCTCCGCGAATCGGTTGGCGTCGTCGACGAGCTAAACGGGTCTTTCCTGCAGTGATCGGCAAGGGGTTGGGCGACAAGAACGCAGGCCGCGGCGCGATGATCTTCCTACTGCTGTTCGCGCTGCCCTTCGCAGGCGTGGGGACGTTCGTCGGCTATACCGCAGGTTCCATGATCGCGAGCTGGACGCGGGCCCAGTCGTGGGAGCAGGTGCCGGCGCGCATCCTGAGCACCAACCTCGAAGCGAATAGCGACGGTGACACGACGACCTACCGCGTCGAGGCGGTCTATGAGTACGCCTATCGGGGCGAGCGCCATACCTCCGACGTCGTCAGCTTCGGCTTCGGATCTGACAACATCGGTTCGTTTCATCAGGACAAGCACGCGGAGCTGCAGCCCTACGTGGATTCGGAGCGCCGCTTCCGCTGCTTTGTCGACCCGGATGACCCCTCTGCGGCAGTCCTCTATCGCGACATGCGTTGGGGGTTGCTCGGGCTGATGACGGTCTTCGCGCTGGTTTTCGGTCTGGTTGGCTACGGGCTCATGTTCGCGGCCGTCTACGGCAGCCGGCTTGCTGCGGCAGCCAATCAGCTCAAGGCAAGCAATCTCTCGGAGCCGTGGCGTTGGGATCAGGAGTGGGCTGATGGTCGCGTATCGGCCGGTGCCAAGGGGTCCATGATCGGCACGGCGATCTTCGCGGTTCTCTGGAACTTGATATCGGCACCGGTGCTGTTCTTTGTTCCGACCGAGGTGGTCGAAGGCAACCACGCAGCGCTACTCGCGCTGGTATTTCCTGCAGTCGGCCTCTTACTCATGGCGTGGGCGGTGCGGGCGTTTCTCCGTTGGCGCAAGTTCGGCAGCGCCGTCTTCGAGCTGTCTACGAATCCCGGCGTCCTTGGCGGCCACCTGGAGGGACAGATCCACACCAACATTCGCGGCGCCTTGGACGAGGGGTTCGAGGTCAGCTTGACCTGTACCCGCACGGTCACCACCGGCAGCGGCGACAACCGCAGCAGCCATGACGACGTTCTCTGGCAGGACGCCGTCGTGGTGCCGCGAGGTGCCCTCGGCCTCGCGGCCGGGGGACTCACGGTACCCGTCCGCTTCACGATTCCCATGGACGCGGCCCCTGCCAGCGATCCCGACGCCGACCAGCCAATCCACTGGAAGCTGTCTGCCGAGGCAGAGATGACCGGAGTGGATTTCGCCGCCGAGTTCAAGGTGCCCGTGTTCAAGACCGATGCCAGTGATCCCGACCTGGTTCTCGAGCCGGCCCACGTCGCTCCGGTGAGTGCGCACGACTGGGCCGCCGAGCTCGCCGCCCAGGGGATCGCCGCCGAGCTCACCGGTGCTGGGGGGCGTCGCTACGTCTTCCGCCGTGCCAGGCACAAGGGGGTCGCCGCTGGGCTGACCGCCTTCACTGTCGTCTGGTGTGGATTCATTTGGATGATGGTGTCGCTCGGTGCGCCGATCCTGTTCCCGATCCTGTTTGGCCTCCTGGCGGCGGTCATGGTCTGGTTCGTGCTGGACCTGTGGCTTACCGAGTTGCGGGTCGAGGTGAGCAACGGAACGCTGGCGATCACCAAGCGCATGCTGGGGCGAGGCCGATCCAGGACCTTCGAGTGCGATCAGATCACCGCCATGCGGCCGACACCGGGGATGCAGGCCAACAACAAGCTCTATTACCGGATCGAGCTCCAGGCGGGGGCCGCCGACGCGCACGTCATCGCCACTCAGCTCGATAGCCAACGTCTTGCCCGGCGGCTGATCAGCGAGATGCGGGAGGCGCTGGGAACCTGAGCCCTGCGGTGACCGCACACCGCTCTTGGCCCGCGGCGTGGCCGGTCGCTACCTTGCCGCGGCCTGGTACGCGCTGGCGACCGCCACTAGCGCCAGGATGTAGAACAAAAACATGAGCCCGAGATAGGTCCTGGCTGTGCGGTCGGCGCCCTCGAACTCCTTCCAGACGAAGATTCCCCAGGCCGCCGCTACCATCGGCGCCGCCTGCCCGATGGCGTAGGCGATGGCCACGCCCACGAGGCTCGCGGAGACGAAGTTGAAGACCGCACCCGTACCCCAGACGATGCCGCCCAGGAGCCCGAACATGTGGTTCGTCGACGGCGCGGAGAAGTAGCCCGAGAAACCGACCGGCTCGCCGGCGATCGGATTCTTCATGAAATAGACGTTGAATGCGAAGCTGCTCAGTAGCGCCGCCAGTGTGAAGAACACCGCGATGCTGTAGGGAGTCAGCGGATGTCCGGTAGTCAGCGCGCGGGTCACGAACGGCGCGAACGTGCCCATTAGCAGTCCCGAGACCACGCACACCATCAGGCTCTTCTTCGACACTGCTTCACCCGCCGACGACAGGCGCGCATAGGCCTTGCCGTCGAAGATCACCGCACCGAGCGCCAGCGCCACGCCCAGACCGAGGATCACCGGGCTCCCCACCGGCTGCAGCGCGTAACTGAGCACGACCCCGACCACGAGTGCGATGCCGATGGCCACAGGTAGCGCGACGGCTAGGCCGGCCATCTCGATGCCGGCAACGAGCAGAAGGTTGGCGAGGTTGAAGATCGTCCCGCCGAGCATCGCGTACGCGATGTTGGCGCTGTCTGCGGACGCGACGTTGTCCAGAAAGCTCTCTCCGCTGCCGCCGGTAGAGCCCATTGTGAAGGCATAGAGGATCGCCGCGACGAAGATCCCGAGGGCGAAGTCCCAGTAATAGTGCTCGAACCGATAGTCCCTGGTGAGCTTGGTCGTATTGGCCCACGATCCCCAACATACGGTGCTTACGATCATCATCACCATCGCCACACCGAACGTTTCTGGAACGAACATTTGACCTCTCTTCGGTGATGACGCCGCAGCGCTGAGCCGACCGTAAACGGAGGACGCTGGGCGGAGTGTAGCCAACGGTAGCGGCACGCACCATCTTCGCGGCCGCATCCGTTCGCGTGCTCGGGTTTCGCGGGATAGGCTAGGGCTGCGCTCCCGCCGGCCCCTTGAACAGGCAGACCTGGTGCTCGACACATTTCGCTACGGGACGTCGCCGCCTGCCGCGCACTCTTTTTCGGGGTCGCTCCAGTTCCAAGAAGATCGCGGTGTTTCCGCGACATGCTGACTCGAACACCGAGGAAAGCCATGCGTAGGATCAGCCTGTCAGTAGCCGTGATCACCCTGCTTGCCTTGGCGATGCCCGCTACCGGATCTGCTGGGCAGGCGTGGCCCGCCGATGCGCAGCAATCCTCGACGTTGCTCGAGCAGGAGAGTCGGGGCCGCGTCGTGCTACCGCCCTGGATGCACGGTGTCCCGGTGGATCCGATTACCGGCTACCCCTACGGCTATGTGGTGATCGGGCAGGACGACGAGGGCGACGAGGACGACGAGGGCGAAGAAGAATCGCCAGACGACTGGGACAAGAAGGATCTGCCGCTGAAGCCCGAGCGCACGGTCGAGTTCACGGCCACCGAGGGCTCCTGGTTGTCGCTCGACGTCAGCCCCGACGGCTCGACGGTGGTGTTCGATCTGCTCGGCGATCTCTACACGGTACCGATGCACGGCGGAGACGCGAGCCGCATCACTGATGGGATCAGCTTCGACAGCATGCCGAGCTATAGCCCCGACGGTGCTGAGGTGCTGTTCGTCTCCGATCGCAGCGGTTCGGAGAACCTGTGGGTGCTGAAGCTCGATGAGGATGAGGACGACGAGCGCTTTCGCCAGGTGACCGAGGGCAAGAGCAGCAACTATGCCTCGTCGGAGTGGACCCCGGACGGGGAGTACATCGTTGCCGCCAAGGCGGGGGCTGGCTTCCGATCCCAGAACCTCTTCTTGATCCACGCGGAGAAGGGCGGCGACGGGATCCGGATCGGAGAGGCGAGCAATTCCATACGCCAGATGGGGCCAGCGTTCGGGTCCGACGATCGTTGGATCTGGTTTGCGACGCGCACTGGGCCCTGGCAGTACAACGCAATCTTTCCGCAGTACCAACTCGCGGTCTACGACCGCAAGACCGGCGAGGTGAGCCGACGCAGCTCTCGCTTCGGCTCAGCCTTCCGGCCGACGCTATCGCCAGACGGGCATTGGCTGGCCTACGGGACACGCCATGAGGACAAGACCGGGCTGCGTCTCCGCGACCTTGCCACTGGCGATGAGCGATGGCTGGCGTATCCGGTGCAACGCGACGACCAAGAGTCGATCGCGTCTCGTGACGTGCTTCCCGGGATGTCGTTCACACCCGACTCCACAGCGCTGGTGGCTTCCTACGGTGGCCAGATATGGCGGATCCCGGTCGACGGCTCCGCCGCGGTGGAGATTCCTTTCACCGCCGAGGTAGAGCTCGAGGTCGGACCCAAGCTCGACTTCGACTATGCGGTCGACGACCGTCCCGAGTTCGAGGTGCGCCAGATCCGAGACGCGGTGCCCTCTCCTGATGGGCAGCGTCTGGCATTCACTGCTCTCGACCGCCTCTACGTGATGGACTGGCCCGGGGGTAGTCCCCGACGGTTGACCGACTCCGACGATGTAGAGGCGATGCCTGCCTGGTCGCCCGATGGCGCGACACTGGCCTTCGTGACCTGGGACCAGACGGAGGGAGGCCACATCTCAGCCGTTCCCGCGGCCGGCGGCGCGGTGCGCCGACTGACAAGAATGAACGGTACCTACACGCAGGTGGCGTGGGCGCCCGATGGCGATCGTATCATTGCGATCCGGGGACCGGCGCGTGACTACCAAGAGGCGATCGGCCCGTCCTTCGGCGGGGGCGCGACGGCTGATCTGGTGTGGATTCCGGCCGGCGGTGGTGACTGGACGCGCATTGCGGCGATGAGCGGTCGCACAGCGCCGCACTTCGGTGCCGATGGGGATCGGATCTATCTGTATGCGGGTCGCGCCGGCCTGGTGTCGCTACGCTGGGATGGCAGCGATCTACGGGAGCATCTCAAGGTCACTGGCGCACCGATCCCGGGCGCGGAGGGGCCGCCACCGCCTGCCAGCTGGGTGAAGATCGCTCCTACCGGTGACAAGGCGCTGGCGCGCGTTGGCATGGACCTGTACGCCATCGGTGCCATTCCAGTGGTCGGCGCCGAGGCGCCGTCGATCTCGATGGCGAGCGTTGCCGGGGCCCCGGTGCCGGTTCGCAAGCTCACCGATATCGGAGGTGAGTTCCCGGCGTGGAGCGCCGATGGCAAGACGGTGCACTGGTCGATCGGCAACGCGCACGTGACCTATGACCTCGAGCAGGCGGAGCGCGTCGATGAGGAGCTCGAGGCCGAGAAGAAGCGCAAGGCGAAGGAGGAAAAGGAAAAGGCCGAGGCCGAGAAGGAGGCCGGAGAGGAGGACGCGGACGACGCTGATGGCGACGAAGACGAAGCCTTGGAGCATGAGGCCGAGGATGAGGACGACGCCGAGGACGAGGAGGGTTACAAGCCGTTCGAGAGCCGCGTAGTGGTGACGGTGGCGCGGGATCTTTCGACCGGCACCGTGGTGTTGCGGCGAGCGCGCGTCATCACCATGAACGGCAACGAGGTGATCGACAACGCCGATGTCGTGGTCGAGGGCAATCGCATCAAGGCGGTAGGTCGGCGGGGCAGCGTGCAGATTCCGGACGGCGCCGAGCGTATCGACCTGCGCAACAAGACCATCGTTCCGGGCTTCGTCGACACGCATGCCCACATGTGGCCGAACTGGGGGCTCCACAAGCAACAGGTCTGGATGTATCTCGCGAACCTGGCCTACGGCGTGACCACGACGCGGGACCCGCAGACGGCAACGACCGATGTGCTGACCTATTCCGACAAGGTAGAGACCGGGGAGCTCATCGGACCCCGCGTCTACTCGACGGGTCCCGGGGTATTCTCCGGCGAGCGCTGGCGCGACGCCGACCACGCTCGAGATGTGCTCAAACGGTACTCCGAGTACTACCAGACCAACACGATCAAGATGTACATGTCGGGGACTCGTCAGACGCGGCAGTGGATCATCAACGCGGCGCGCGAGCAGGAGCTCATGCCGACGACAGAGGGTGGGCTCGACCTCGAATACAACCTGACGATGGCAATCGACGGCTACCCGGGTCAGGAGCACTCGCTACCGATCTATCCACTGTACGAAGACGTCGTCCAGCTGTTCGCGCAAACCGGCATCACATACTCGCCGACGCTGATCGTCAGTTACGGGGGACCGTTCGGTGAGAACTACTTCTACACCAACGAGAACCCCTACAACGACCCCAAGATCCAGCGCTTCTTTCCCTACTCGGCCTTGGCTCCGAAGGCGCGCCGGCGAGGGACCGGGGGTGGCGGGAGCCCGGGACCGGGCGGTTGGTTCATGGACGAGGAGTACGCCTTCGAAGGCCACGCCGAGGTGCTCAAGCGCATCGTCGAGGCCGGTGGTCGAGGCGGAGTTGGCAGCCACGGCCAGTTCGACGGTCTCGGATACCACTGGGAGCTGTGGATGATCGCGTCCGGCGGTCTGTCGAACCACGACGCGCTCCGCGTGGCGACGATCCACGGCGCGGAGGGCATTGGCGTGGAGAACGATCTCGGCTCGATCGAGGCGGGCAAGATCGCCGACCTGATCGTGCTCGACGGCGATCCGTTGGAGAACATACGCAACACTGCCCGAGTGCATCGCGTCATGAAGGACGGCCGCTTGTACGACGGTGCCACCCTCGCTGAGATCTATCCGCGTCAGCGAGAGGTGCAAGGCATGTACTGGTCGGATAGCTACAGTCCGTCTACGGAGCCCGGGATTCGTTAGACCCGGGAGCTCCGCGGTAGGGGACGCCGCCGGCCTGTTCGATACTTCCGACCGGCCGCCACTCCCGACACAGGCCACCGATTCGGGGTCGCCGGTCAACGCCGGCGGCCCCTCTTTGTTGTCGGTGCACAGCTCGCACAGGGGGGAGCGCCGAGCGCGGACCGGGCGCTGGCCGATGGGTGCCGGTGCGTGCCTTTGGCAATAGGGCGACCGCAACTGATCGGGGTCAAGGATATCTCTTGAAGGGCTATTCAAATTAAAAACCCCTCCACCACAGTTTAGAGAGGTGATAACAGCAAATAATGATTATTTATTTCTTTTTAAGTTCAATTCTTAACTTATATATGGTTTATTAACTATTCCTAACTAATACCATCTATTAATGTCATCGACTGCGACACCAAGATGATCACTGAGCCGAGAGCCGATCCACTTCGATCCGTACCCCGGGCTGTTCCCCAGCACGCCCAGGTCGGCGACCTGCGCCTGACTCAGGCGTTCGTCAACGCACTATCGGGCGCCTACACGGGCATGTGGGTGTTCGAGCGTTCCCTGTGCCGGCTCGAGCCCGACGTCGACCGTGCTGATGAGCTCGGTCAGGCGGAGCATTCGCTCCGCTACATTCAAGCGTGGGAACGAAAGGCGCTCCGAGGCGAGACGCTGTTCGAGCTCTCCGAGCGGCCACTACTGAGCGATGATGCGTCGCGTGCCTGGCGATTGCTCCACGTTGCCGAGGGACGCGTACGCTCGCTCATCGGTGAGCTCATCCAATCCAGCGACCTGAAGGTGCTCGCCGACGATCGGTTCGCGCGCAGCGTACGTGTTGCCTCCCACTGCGAGGCGGCCTACGCCAGCGAGGTATGCGTTCTCGGCATGCTTCGCTGGACGGAGGTTCACGCACCGCTCGAGGCTGGTCGCTGGCGTCACCGCCTGCTGACCTGTCGCCGACATGTCGAGGAGGCCGATGCCCTGCTGGACCGTTTCGCCGACCGGGAGATCGAGCCTGATGATCGCGACCTGGCACGCCTTCTCGATTCCTCGTTGTTGCTGCCCGCTGATCTGGCAGAGCGCGTGGTCGAGATCTGTCACGTATTCAGCCTCTACACCGGCGTGTTCGAGTATGCGGACGTCGGGATCCCCGAGGCGCAGAACTCGGTCTGGGAGACCGCAGGGTTTGGGCCCTACGCCGCCGGACGCTGGTTCGCTGCTGGGCTCAGCGCCCGTCACGCAATCGACTGGATGGACGTCGGGGCGGAGGACCCGTTGGTAGCGGCCGGCTTCATGTGGCGCGGGTTCACACCGCAAGAGGCTCAGCCCTGGCTGTCGGCATACATTGGCGGCCGCATCGCCGCCTCTTGGGCGTCCGCTGGCTCGGACCCGCAGGAGGCACGCGAGTGGATCGCCCTCGGTGTTCGCGATCCTGCCGCGGTAGCTCAGTGGAACGACACCAGCCGCCTCATGTAGATCTGCTATAGGATCTGTCAAGGATTCCGCAGCGATCAGCATGCCGAGTCGGCGCCTGTCGCCCGGCTCGCAGGGAGGCTTCAGCATGGCGGACGGCGGCGCGTTCGAGGGTGGTTGTTTCTGTGGCGCGGTTCGCTATCGAGCTCAGCGGGTGGTCGATTCGGCCGTCTGTCATTGTCGTGACTGTCAGCATGTGAGCGGCGCGCCATTGTTGGCCTGGGTAGAGCTCGACAAGGCAGATCTTGACTGGACCAAGGGCACGCCGAGCTACTACCACCACACCTCGGATTGGCAGACCCCGATACGGCGCGCTTTCTGCAACCAGTGCGGCACCTCGTTGACCTACGAGCGCGAGGGGTCTCCCGAGCTCGATGTGACGGTGGCAAGCATGGATGCGCCAGAATCCGTCCGGCCAACCCGCCATGTCTACGCCAGCAATCAGGTGCCGTGGCTGCGTCTCGACGACGACATCGTCCGTTACGAGCGCCTGCGTACTGATCTGAACGACTAGCTCGCGACACGCGCGGCAGGGCATCGGAGGAGCATCGTGGTCCGCGTGAAGCTCTGCTGCATCTCGTCGGTCGACGAGGCGCGCGTCGCCATCCGCGCCGGCGCTTCCGCAGTTGGCCTGGTCTCGGCAATGCCCACCGGTCCGGGCGTGATCGAGGAGGTCGAGATCGCGACGATCGCAGGGACGGTGCCGCCTGCCCTCGGCTCGTTTCTGCTCACCTCGCTTCAATCGGCGCAGTCGATCATCGCCCAGCAACGGCGTTGCCGGACAAACACCATCCAGATCGTTGATCGGCTGCTACATGGGACCTACGCGGAGCTGCGCGCCGCGCTGCCCGGGGTCTCGGTCGTTCAGGTGATCCACGTGACCGGCGAGGAGTCGATTGCCGAAGCGGTGGACGTTGCCCCGCATGTCGACGCCGTGTTGCTGGATTCGGGTAACCCGACGCTTGCCGCCAAGGAACTCGGTGGAACCGGCCGGATACACGATTGGCGGATCAGCCGGCTGATCCGGGAGCGCCTCGATGTGCCAGTGTTTCTAGCGGGCGGTCTGCGGCCTGACAACGTAGGCGCGGCGATTGAGGCGGTGCGACCCTACGGGATTGACGTCTGCAGCGGGGTGCGGACGAACGACCGGCTCGATCCAAGCAAGCTGCAGCGGTTTCTGAGGGCCGCTCTCGCGGCGTAGTCGGTGGAGCTCACTCAGGGCTTTGCGTGCCCGATGCGGGCTTGGCTCGCGTGGCCGGATTGAAGCTAGCGTGCAGCACCACCTCGAACCCCTTCCACTGCAGATGGCGCTCGTAGCTCATTCCGAGCTTTCGCATGACGTTGATCGAAGCGTGGTTGTCCGGTACGGCGATTGCCACCAGCCGCTCCACGCCGATCTGTTCGAAGCCGTGGTTCATCGCACAAGCGGCAGCTTCGGTCGCTAGCCCCCGGCCCCAGTAAGGCTCGTCGAGGAGCCAGCCGATCTCGACCTCCCCGGAGTCACCTAGGGGTTGAAGGCCAACGTAACCGGCAGGCTCGATCTCACCGATCAGCTCGGCCGCCCAGAGGCAGTAACCGAGCTCGCGCCGGGTTCTCTGTTGCCGTTCGATGAACTCGTCGACTCGGGCCTCGGTCCAAAACTCTCCGCCTCCGACGTGGCGGACTACGCATGGGTTGTTGGTGATGGCACGGAGTCGCGTAGCATCGCGAATCTGCCAGGAGCGCAGACGAAGACGTTCGGTGGTCAGCACAGGGTTCTCCGTATGGTCGCCGCCGCCGACATCACCGGTGGCCTACATGCGGCCCGGCTGCCGCGCGCCCCCGGACTATTGCACGATAGGCGATACTGAGGGCCGAGCACCTTCGCAGAATAGCCAGTCTCGGTGCCGGAGATCAGTCATTGCCTGCTTCTCGCCCGCGCGTTGCTCCGTTTATCTGGGGCTTCTGGTTCGTCGCAATCGCAGCAATTGTTGTGGTGCGTTACGTCGTCGACATCGGCGATCGTGGGATGACGAACGGCATTACGTTCGGGATTTTGCTCCTCCTGGTCATTCCGACGACGCTGATCTGGTTCATCTTTTTTACGGCATGGCCACGTAGGGTTCGCTTCGGCACTCTCGTCGCATTGATGGCACTTGGTCTGGGGTTCTCGTGGTTGTTCGAGTTTCAGGGCTTTAGCAGTGAGATCGTGCCAATGTTCACCTCGCGGTTTGCGCCGCGTGCCGCGTCGGCGCCTGAGCCCGTTGATCCCGGTACGGTGCGGATCGACCTGACGAGCACGACACCCTATGACTTTCCGGGGTTCCTCGGTGCCAACCGGGATCTGCGAGTCGATAACGTGATGCTGTCCAGCGACTGGGAAGCGCAGTCGCCGGAACCGTTGTGGCGGCAGCAGATCGGCGCCGGCTGGGCTGGCTTCGCCGTGGTAAACGGCTTTGCGGCGACACTCGAGGAACGAGGCGGGTACGAGCTCGTCACGCTCTACGACGTGCGCAACGGCAGATTGCTCTGGGAACGTCAGCTCGGCGGTGAGTACGACCACGTGCTTGCGGGCCGGGGTCCGCGTAGCACTCCGACGATCGACGAGGGAAACGTCTACGCGCTCGGGGTGTGGGGGAACCTGGTCGCTATCGATGGCTCCAGCGGCGACGTGCTGTGGGAGCATGATTTGCTTGCCGAGTACGGCGTGTCGCTCGAGGAAGAGATGGAGGCGATCCAGTACGGTCGCTCGAACTCACCGTTGATCGTGCGCGACGTGCTGATCATCGGCGTCGGCGGGTCCCGCGCCCGGCGCGTATCCGTGGCGGCGTACGACAAGCGAACCGGCGAGCTGCGTTGGGAGGCGGGCCAGCGTCAGGTGAGCATGGCGTCGCCGCGGCTCGCTCAGCTAGGCGGTCGCGAACAGGTTCTGGTCGTTAACCAGGACGCGGTGAGCGGCCACGATCCCGACAGTGGTGCGGTGCTCTGGGAATTCGATTGGCCGGGCATCACATCGGCGAACTCCAACGTGTCGCAGGCCGTACCGGTCGGTTCGAACCGCGTCTTCATCTCCAAGGGTTACGGCGCTGGCGCGGCGCTCTACGAGCTCGATGCTCAGCCCGGAGGGACATTCACCGCACGACAGCTTTGGCACCGGCCGCGCGTGCTGCGCACCAAGATCACCAACGTCGTCATGCACGACGGGTACGCCTACGGACTGTCGGAAGGCATCCTCGAGTGCGTCGAGGTGGCCACCGGAGAACGGGTCTGGAAGGCGGGTCGCTACCACCACGGCCAGCTCCTCATGGTTGGCAAGGTGCTGCTGGTGCTCACCGAGGACGGTGAGCTGGTCATGGTCGAGGTCTCTCCCGAGAACACCAACAACGTCCTCGGCCGCTTTCAGGCGATCAATGGGCACACGTGGAACAACTTCGCCCTCTACGGCGACATCGTGCTGGTGCGCAACGGGCAGGAGGCGGCAGCATATCGGCTGCCTCTGGTTGGCGGCCTAGAGATCATTGCAGCCCGCCGGTAGTTGCTCGACGGAGTATCGCGAGCTCGCGAAAGATCTGTAGCCGGACCGCCGCTGAACGGGAAGGATGCCGATCCGACGCTGCCTGGCTACCCTAGGGGAACAGCTCGCGGACCCTGATCTCTCGGCTCCACCGGTCGTTGCCGTCCTGATCGACCAGGGTGATGGTGAGGACGCGGTCGGTGCGGGGTCCCTCGACGCGCAGAAGGGCGAAGTTGTGATCCTGCAGCAGCGTTCCCTCTACGCGCAGCGAGTTGGGCTCGCTCTCGCCGCGGTAGACGCCCGCGGTGAGCGGCGACACGGTCAAGTCGTACAGCGGATACAGACCCGGCCGGTCGAGCCTGCTGAGCTCGGTGCGGTGGCGATCGCCGGTAAGGAAGAACACCCCCGGGATACGCTCGGCCTCGAGCAGCCGGAGGATACGCTCGCGCTCCTCGGGGAAAGTCGCGAAAGTCTCGAAGCCATCGTACGGGTTGAGGAACTGGCCGCCGACAGCGACGAACTTCAAGGTCGCGGTGCTGGAGACCAACGTGTCGATGAGCCACTCAACCTGGGCGTTGCCGAGTATCGTGCGCTTCCCGGTGAGCCGATCGTTGGGGCTGCGGTTCGTACGATCGTCGAGTAGAACGAAAAGAGTGTCGGCCCACTCGAACACGGTGGTGATGCCCGGAACCCCCGTCACCCCGTGCGACGGGTTGGGCCAGAACAGCTCGAAGGCCTCGCGCGTGAAACCCTTGCCCCAGTAGCTACGGTCGGAGTCATTGGGGCCATAGTCGTGATCGTCCCAGGTGGCGTAGTGGTGCGTCGATGCGAGAAGCGGCTGCAGCCCGGGG
>DASCOT010000219.1:0-5681 GCA_036012155.1 Acidobacteriota bacterium | reverse complement strand
CATCGCGCACGGCGGTGGTCTCCATGCGGTTGCCGGGACCCGAGCCACCGCTCGGCTCAGTCTGCGCGAAGAAGGAACGCTTCTCCCCCCGCAGCGTGGGCATCAGGTACTGCTCCTTTTGCTCATCGTTGGAGTTCAGCAAGAAGCCGGCGCGGCCCCCGAATGGGATCGTGATCAAGCAGCGGCTGTTCTCTTCCGTGATGACGACGTTGTCGATCGTGCTGAGCGCCGCGCCGCCGTACTCCTCTGGTAGGTCGAGACCCCACAGGCCCTGCTCCTTCGCGGCCGCCGTCATCTCGTCGCGTTCCTCGTCGGTGATCGTTTCGCCGCGCAGAAACTTCGCCTCTAACGGCATCGCGTAACGTTCCACGAGCTGACGTACGAGTCGTTGCACGCCCAGGGTTTCGTCCGATAACGACAGATCCATTTCTTCCTCCGCTGCAATGGTCCAATTCGAGCTCGTCGCCCGCGGTCCCTTCAGCCAACCTGTGTTTCGCCGCTATGCACCGGGACATCTGCGTCACCGGTCATCAGCGTCGCGGCGAGGTCACGGCTGTCCGATGGCAGTCGCGCGAAGCGTGTCGCGTGGCGGCCGACGTGGTCGACGGCGTGGGCATCACTGCCGGCTACCGGCACGCCCTTCATCGCGGCAGCAAGCTCGGAGGCCAGCCGGTTCTCGCTCGCCGTGCACCCGTTGTTCAGAACCTCGACCGCGTTCACGAGTCCCGCCGCCTGCCGAGCCGCTTCAGCGACCGGATCAACGCCGGCCCCGTCTCCGGCACGCAGCCAGTGGTAGGGAGAGTCGAAGTATGCCCTGAAGGGGTGAGCGAGGACCAATACGGCGCCGGCCGCGTGTGCCTCCTCGGCAAGATCATCGATACACCTCGCCCGCGGGAATCGCTCGAGCCCGACAGCCAGCACATGACCGATCTCGGTCACGACCTCCGCGCCTGGGTAGACACGGAACTCTGGCGTCGACCACCGCGCGACTTCATCCTCTGACCAGAGTCGGTAGTGCTCAGTGACCGCCACACCGGCCAGGCCTCGGGCTCGGGCATGCTCGATCATCCGGGCCGGTTCGATCGTGCTGTCGAGCGAGCCTTGGCGCGTGTGGACATGGAGGTCGACGAGGAACGCGCTCGCAGGCGCCATTCGCTGCTCACGATCATGGGCGTTGACACTGAGTCGCACTATACCCTGAGCTCGTGGACCGGCATGGGGGTTGCAGCCTGGTCACGACCGGACGTCAACGAGGGCAGCTCGCACTCCGCGGGTGTCGACTGATCCGGCTTGGAAGTAACGTCTCCGTGTTCCCCCGGCTAGTCAGTCAGCGCTGAGACTCTGAGAGCCCGACAGAATCTGAGCATCAGATTCGGCTCTCGGAGCTGCCCGCCGCGGGAGGCGCGCTGAGGCGTGGATGGTGGCGCAGTCCCGGACCTTCAGCACTGTCTGACCCTACGGCATCTCGGATGCAATCTCGCCATCGGCCGTGCCGCTGAGCGAGTCTGAGAGCGGTCGCCAGCCTGACGCGGGCGAGGAAGGGGGCCGAATGGCGTCACCATACGAAGACATCCGCGTGCTCGACTTTACTCAGCTTGAACAGGGACCGGCCGCCACACAGGTGCTGGCGGATTTCGGTGCCGACGTGATCAAGGTGGAGCGCATCGACGACGGCGAGATCGGTCGCAGGCAGCAGCCGCAGGTGAGCGGTATGAGCTACTTCTTCCTGGCCGACAACCGCAACAAGCGCAGCCTGAGCCTGGACCTCACGAAGCCGGAGGGCCGGGAAGTGATCGACATGCTGGTGCGAACTTCTGACATCGTCGCGTCCAACTTCCGCCCCGGTGTCATGGAGCGGCTGGGACTCGGGTACGAGCGACTTCGCGAGATCAATCCTCAGGTCATCTGGGCTGCCGCATCCGGCTACGGTCTGACCGGCCCGTACGAGCGACGAATCGGACAAGATCTGCTGGCCCAGGCAATGGGAGGGCTGATGTCGATGACCGGCGAGGAGGGCGGCCCGCCGACGGCGACCGGCACCTGGATCGCCGACTACCTGGGAGCAATGCTCTTTGCGCAGGGGATGATGCTCGCGCTGGCCGCGCGCGCGAAGACCGGGCGCGGCCAGGTTGTGGACTCCAACCTCCTGAACGGCGTGATCGCCAGCCACCTCCAGGAGAACGCGGCGGTGCTGAATTCCGGCCAGACATACCCGCGACCCGAACCAGGCACGGGCCATTCCGGGAGCGGCCCCATGTATGCGACCTATGAGTGCAAGGACGGCAAGCATTACGCCCTGATGGGGGCATTGATCAGCGATGCCCTGGATCGAGTGAGCCTCGCGCTCGAGATCGAGCCTTCGCTTGCGGAAGATCCCCGCTGGCGGAACGCGAGCCGGAGCGCCGAAACGGGGCGGGAGTTGAGGATCGTGCTGGAACGGGCGTTCAAGAGGTTCACGCGAGACGAGGTCGAAGCGCAGTTCGCCGAACATGGTCTCCCGCCCGGCTCCGTGTACGAACTGGACGAGGTGTTTGAGGACCCGCAGGTGATCCACAACGAGATGGTCCTAGAGGCGGAGCATCCGGCCTACGGCGCCGTCAAGCTGACGGGATTCCCGGTGAAATTGAGCGACACCCCGGCCACGCTTCGCATCTCGCCGCCCACCGTGGGCCAGCACAACGAGGAGGTCCTGACAGAGTTCGGCTACAGCGATGACGAGATCCAGGCGCTGCAGGGAGCCGGCGTTGTCGGCTCCGAGAACCTGAAGCAGCCCGGTGAGACCGCCGCCGGCTAGGTCTGCGCTGTCGCACCGGCTGAACAGCCCACGCAGCGGGTATTCGGCCCTCGAGGTGCGCCGGCGGGACCGCAACACCAACCGCTTACCGCCCCGCTTGCCCCGGTACGGTGAGCGCGATTCGGGGAATCCGCGTGCCTGAGTCCGTCTGGTGGGACGAGGAGTTCGATGTCGTCATCGCGGGCGGGGGTGGCGCCGGCCTGATCGCCGCCGTAGAGGCTGCCGAGGTGGACGCACAGGTCTTGCTCGTCGAGAAGCAGGCGGACGTCGGTGCGGGCGCGACGGGCATGTCGATCGGCTCGATCAGCGCCGCCGGCACCGACCTCCAGCGCGCTGCAGGCATCGAGGGCGACACCATCGATGCTCACTACCAGGATCTATTGCTCTTTGCGGGCGGACGGGAATCGGACTTCGATCTCAACCTGTCGCGGTTGATGGTTGAGCACGCGCCGGGCGTTGTTGCGCGCCTGACGGAGCTGGGCGTCGAGTTCTCAGGACCGCACCCGGAGCCGCCACATCGTGTCTACCGTATGCACAACGCGGTGCCGAGTTCGCAGGCCTACGTTGACGTGCTGCGCAAGGCGGCCGAGCAGCGCGGCGTCACGATCCGAACGGAGATGGTGTTTGATGAACTTGAGCGCGACGGCGGTCATGGCGTCTCTCGCATCCTGTTGCGGCATGATCGGCGAGGCGAGACGCGCGCGGTGCGGGTTCGCAAAGCCGTGGTGTTGGCCGCCGGCGACTTCAGCGCCAACGACGAACTGGCGCGGCGGTACGGGCGGCCGCCGGAAGTGAGCGCGGTCCAGGCGCTGCAACCGAACGCCACCGGCGATGGCATTACGATCGCCATGGGCATCGGCGCGGGCACCGCTGGACTCGACCGCGGTGGCGGTCCGGCCTTTCGGACGGTGCTCCCGCCTTACTCAGCCCCGGACCGCCGGCTGTTCGTCGAGGGCGCGATTCTCGTCAACCGGCTCGGCCAGCGCTTCGCGAACGAGCTCGACCAGCCTGCTGCAGCAGCCGCCGATCAGCCGGCCCAGCAAGCGTTCCTGATCTTCGACGGGCGGCTCGCGGAGCGGATCGCGACTTCGGATCAGGACCGGCCGCCTTCGCGCGACGGCTGGTACCGGGAAGACCGCCCGTTCCTGTCCACGTTCCCGGGTGTTGCCTACGCCTACCTCGATGACTATCGGAATGCGGACTACCTGTTCGAAGCGGAGTCGATTGCCGGCCTCGCGAAGCGGACTGGATTGCCGCCGGCTGAGTTCGAGGCGGAGATCGAACGGTTCAGCGCATCGGCGACGGCTGGTCGCGACGAGCGATGGGGACGCCAATCTATGGGGTCCGGGATCGTTCGGCCGCCGTTTTTCGCGATCGGACCGCTGAAGCCGATCATCAACTTTTCGGCCGGCGGTCTGCGGGTGGACCGTGAAATGCGCGTGCTCGACGAAGAGGGCGGGGTGATCCCGCGACTGTACTCGTGCGGCGCGAACGCGGAGGCACGTGTGTTTCTTGGCGGGCACGGCCATCATCTCGCGTGGGCCTTCGGCAGCGGACGCATTGCCGGTCGTAATGCGGCGCAGGAGCCCCTGATAGGAGACTGACGATGGCGATGCCTGAGCGCGTGGCGGTGATTGATGTCAGTCACTGGCACTCAACCTTCGACGCGTCGTACCTGCAGATCTTGACCGACCTTGAACGCGATATCGTTGGGGTCTCCGACCGCAACGAAGCGATCGCCAGCGACCGCGCTGCCCGGTTCGACAGCCGTCCCTTCACCAACTACCGCGAGATGATCGAGGCGACCGCACCGCAGTTCGTGATCGCGCTGGGCAAGCACAGCGACATGCCGGAAACGTTCCGCCACTTGGTTGATACGGAGATCCCGTTCGTGATGGAGAAGCCCTGGGGTACCGATGCTGAGACGGTGTCGGGCCTCGCTGACCTTGCCGAGGAGCGGGGCGCATGGGCGGCTGTGCCGTTCTTCACTCGCTACTCCCATTGGGCCGTGACCGCGAAGCAGATGATCGCTGACGGTGATCTGGGACGGATCTCGCACATCGTCTTCCGAATGATCCGGCCGACGATGCAGCGCTACGTGGAGTGGGACTCGCCGTGGATGGACGAGCTGGCGTCGACGGGCGGCGGTGCGCTCCTCAACCTCGGTGGGCATGGCTTCGACGTAGCCCGTTTCATCACCGGTGAGGAGCCAGAGGTGGTGTCGGCTGTCACGAGCCACGCGGTGCACGGGAAGGAGGTGGAGGACTACGCACTGGTCACCATGCGTACACCGAACGGCGTGATCTTCCACAACGAAGTCGGGTACACGATGCCGACGTGGCCCGCCAACCAGACCGATGGCGAGCAGAAGGTTGCCGGCGAGCACGGCCTGCTGCGGCAGGTGCCCGAGGGATTGTGGCTGCAGGCGCCGGAGCGAGACGAGGTCATTCCCACGCCCACCGGCTGGCGGGCCGGATTCGGTGAGGCGATTCGGCAGTGTCTGGAGGCTGTCGGCGATGGCCGCCCACCTCCGATCGGCGTACGCGAATGTGAGAGCGCAGTGAAGTTAATCCACGATGCCTATCGCATCGCCGGACAAAGATAGATAGCAGCAGGAGCGACCACAGTGGAAATCGAAGGCAAGGTGGCGCTGGTCTCCGGCGCCGGTTCAGGCATCGGTCGTGCCTCAGCGCAAGCGCTCGCTGCAGCGGGTGCGAAGATCGTCGTCTCTGACATCGATCCGCAAGCTGGTGAGGAGACCGTCGAGCTGGTTCGGAAGCGAGTTTCGTGCCGGCCGACGTGAGCGTGGAGTCGGATGTTGAGCGGATGGTCGGAGCGGCGGAATCGACGTTCGCCGGCCTGCATATCGTGCTCAACAACGCCGGCA
>DASCOT010000218.1:0-5068 GCA_036012155.1 Acidobacteriota bacterium | reverse complement strand
ATTGCGATCCTTACTCCAGGACATGGTCCCTCCGATTCTCTAGCGTCGGAACTGCGCGGAACGACGGTTCCTCTGAAATCCGACCCAGGTGTAGGTTGTACACAACCTTTGCCGATCCAGAGCCGATGTCAACCTAGCCCGAAGAGGCAGTAGGCGGCTGATATTCCTGAGGGTACGAGCCCTACTGACCTGATCCCGGGGTTAGGACCACCTTCTATCTCAGTGACTCGGTGCTGACAACAGGTTATTGGTGCCGACGAAGTTACGCCCGGGGATCAACTCCAGCGCGATCAGCCTGTCCCTACCCCTCAGGTAGAGGAGGCCGTGCGACAGTACCGGCGGGCTCCAGGAGGGCGTTCTCAGGAGTGTGGTCCCGTCTGCCCGGGTCGGTCTGACGGACGCCTTGGCACGGTAGGCCTCCGATGTGACCTCTACAAGGTGCAAGCGGCCGTCCTCGCCCAACACGATGAGATGCCCATCCACGTGGAGCAGAGTCGTCCATCCCAGCCCGGGCTCGCTCCAGCGGATCTCGCCGGTGGCGTGGTCAACGGCGCGCAACTCCGCCGCGCCCGAGTGGCGGCCGTGCGATCCGTACAGGATCCCATCGTGGAATACGACATTACCGTAGTGGGTCGCCAGGCTCTGGTTTCGTCGCCCGTCCTGCCGGATAACTTCGTAGCCACCGGGCTTGACCCGTAGCAGCGCGCTGCCGCGGCCATAGGATTCGGTAATAAACACCGTGTCGTCGACAACCACCGGGTTGGAGGCATTGACACTCTGCAGCGGGCGCGCCCTCCACGGGAAGTGGAAGTCGATGGCCCCGTTGGTCGGGTCAAACCCGACGAGGCCTCCGCGGGCGAACATGAGGCCCCAGCGTCTGTCGGCAATCGTCGTGATCACGGGGCTGGCGTAGCCGGCGAGCTCATCGCTGACCGCATAGCGGACTTCACCGGTCGCCTTGTCGAATGCAACGATCCCCGTGCCGTTGCCCACAACCTGGCCCGAGTGGATCCCTTCGCTGCCCGGCGGGCTACCTCCCACCATCGCGATCAGAAGATCGCCCTCGACGATCGGCGAGCTGCCTGCACCGAAGAAGTTCTGCACGACGCCGAAGCGGTCGGCGGTAGCGACCTCCCACAGCACCCGGCCGTCGGTCACGTGGTGGGCGCGGAGCGTGCCCTCGACGCCAAAGGTGAACACTCGCTCGCCGTCCACCACCGGCGCGGCGCGGGGGCCGCGATTGTAGCCGTAGAAGTCCTGGTAAACGGAGGGATGCTCACTCCTCCACACTTCGGTACCGGTTTCGGGATCCAGGCAAACAAGCCGAGCCCGGCCATCATGGTGATCGAAAAAGAACAGCCGACCCTCGGCCACGACCGCACCGGCGTAGCCCTCCCCGGCGACGTGCTCCCAAACCAGCGGCGGACCTGACGCACCCCAGTCCGTGAGAATCCCGGTTTCCGGGGACTTGCCGTCGTCGGTCGGTCCGAGGAAGCGGGGCCAATCGCTTCCTTCCGTGAGGGGGGTGACGCCAGCTTGATTGTGGGTCGCGCTGGGGACTGCAGCACTACCCGCGAGCATGAGAAGGAGGAGAGCACAGACGGGCATTCGCCGTGCCCCGCGGGCGCCTCGCCGAGCTCGGAGTTTCACGGTGAGGAAGGCTACGTCAAAACTGGCGCAGAAATGCTTCTCCGCGGCGCTGTCAGCGGGAAGGACCAGCATCGCTCGGTAAAGCTGGGACAGGCGCCGTATACACCACCTGTCCACCGACGACCGTCATGTCGACCTGTACGGTGTGGATCTCCAGGGGAGCTCTCTCGAAGAGGTTGCTGTCCAGAACGACGAAGTCCGCCAGCATGCCTGCCGAGAGCGATCCTCTCTCGCTGTCGTCGTGCATGAGATACGCCCCGCCGCTGGTGTAGGCGACGATCGCTTGCTCCAGGCTGACCCTCTCTTCAGGAATCCAGGCGCTGTCTTCATTGCCGGCGAGATCTATGCCACCGGGATAGCGGTGGGTGGTCGCGGTCTCTAGCCCATCGAGGGGTGAAACCCCGGTGACGTCCCAGTCCGAGCCCCAGGCGATCGTCACGCCCGCGCCCAGGAGCGTCCGCGTCTGGAAGATGCGCTGGCTGCGCTCCGGCCCGAACAAGCGGGGCGCGAACACCGTTTCCCAGGCGTCACCAAGGCTCCACAGTGGGGTCATGTTGGCGATCACACCGAGGGTCCTGAACCGCGGGATATCGGTGGCGTCGATCAGACACAGGTGGGCGATTGTGTGCCGATTGTCACGAAACCCGTTGCGCCGACGAGCCACGGCAAAGGCATCCAGGGCGGCACGCACGGCGCCGTCGCCTTGAGCGTGTGCGTGCACCTGAAACCCCTCGGCGTCGAGGCGGGTGACAAGACGGTCGAGTCGACTCTGGTCGACAAAGAGCTCACCCCTACCGTACCTCTCCGGATCGTCGCTATACGGCTCGAGTAAGACGACTGTGTGAGACCCGTAGGCGCCGTCGAGAAAGAGCTTCACGCAGCCAGCCCGTAGCCGGCGACCGGCAAGCTCGGCGCGTTGGGCCAGGAACGACCGGATCTGAGCGTCATCGTCTTCGGCGGGGTCGTGGGCCAAGCACAGGTTGGTGCGTTGGTGCAGCTCGGCGCGCTCGTCCAGCGTCTTGTAGGCGCGCGCGATCTCGGGGGTGGCCATGGCGTCTTCGAGCGCCGTAATGCCCAATCGACTCATTTCCGCCAGCGCCGCCGACAGATTCACCACGCGCGCCTCGGCCGTCAGCGGCGCAATGACAGCGTCGACCAATGCCATTGCCGATTCCTCGTGCAGTGCGCCGGTGGGCTGACCGTCGGCGTCGCGCTCAATCCGTCCATTGGGCGGGTCGAGGGTATCGGCGGTGATACCCGCGGCCGCCAGCGCCAGCGAATTGGCCCAGCCGCCGTGGCCGGAGTTGTTGACCAAATAGGCGGGTCGGTCGGGGACCACACTATCGAGCATCTCCCGGGTTGGCAGGCCGCTGGGGAGAAACGCCGTCTCGTCCCAGCCGCCACCCTCTATCCACGGCTTCTCGGGCCGCGCCTGGGCATACTGTCGAATCTTCTCGAGTACGTCCTGGCGACGAATCAGGCCGTCGAGCCTCACGTAGTCGGCCGGATTGGGAACCATCCCGGGGTGCACGTGGGAGTCCTGGAAGCCTGGCAGCAGCATGCGCTGATCGAGGTCGACGACACGTGTCGCCGGGCCGACGAAATCGCGCGCCGTGGCGTCATCCCCGACATAAGTGATTCGATCACCGGCCACCACCACCGCGGACGCCCAGCTTCGCGCGGCATCGACTGTATAAACGGGCCCATTCACGAAGACCATGTCCGCGGGCGAGCCATCCGGTCCGACGGCCGCCTGGGCCAAGGCGAGCAACGCGACTATGCTGCGCAGCCCCATTTCGGGAGCCTCCAGGTTGCAAGTCCCGTGAGTACAGGACCGGTGTTCGATCTCAACGAGGTGATAGGCGAATCTGTGCACCAGCGATCCGACCACTGTGCCCAGGATTGCGCTCGCAGTGTAGCAAGAAGTCGGCGAGTCTCCAGAAAAGCCGATGGCGATGGTACCGTCGTCAGCTCACGGGCTCGGGACCGGTTCTCCGTGCGTCGGGATAGACGATACGCTTCACGCGCTCACCCACCCCTCTGTGGTAGCGGCATGGAATCCGGCACCCAGCTCGGCCAATACGAGATCATCTCGCCGCTCGGTGAAGGCGGAATGGGAGAGGTGTACCGAGCGCGCGACACCAACCTTGATCGTGATGTCGCCATCAAGGTGCTGCCGGAGGACTTCGCCGACGACCCAGAGCGGCTCGCTCGATTCGAGCGCGAGGCGAAGCTCCTTGCCTCCTTGAACCATCCCAACATCGCCACGATCCACGGCTTCGACGAGTCGGACGGTGTGCGCTTCATCGCCATGGAGCTGGTCGAGGGCCAGAGCCTCGACCAGCGGATCGCTGCAACCAGTCGCATCGAGGTCGATGAGGCACTGGAGATCGGTCGCCGGATCGCGCTGGCGCTCGAAGCTGCCCACGATGCCGGCGTCATCCATCGCGACCTGAAGCCTGCCAACGTGCAGGTGGCACCCGATGGCACCGTGAAGGTGCTCGACTTCGGGCTGGCCAAAGCCTACGACTCAAGCGGGGAGCCGTCCTCGGACCTGAGCCAGTCACCCACCATGATGGCCGCCACCGGTACCGGCGTGATCATGGGGACGGCTGCCTACATGAGCCCCGAGCAGGCGCGCGGCAAGCCGGTCGATCGGCGCGCCGATGTGTGGGCGTTCGCCTGCGTGCTGTACGAGATGCTCAGCGGTAGCAAGGCCTTCGATGGGGACACCGTGTCCGACATGCGCGCCGCCATTCTCAAGGAAGAACCCGACTGGTCGCGCTTGCCCGCCGATATACTGCCCGCCCTGCGCCGGCTGCTCGAACGTTGCTTGCGCGAGGGACCGGCGCGTCGCCTGCGCGACATCGGTGACGTGCGAGTGGAGATGGAAGACGCGAGCTCGGAGGAGGCGCCGTCGCCAGAAATCGCTCCGCTGCCGCTCCCATCCAGCGCCGTTGCACGGTTGGCGCCGTGGGCCGTAGCGGCGGTTGCCACGACGGTGGCCGCTTGGGCCGTGTTTGGCGCGCTTACCGGCCCCGACACAATCGCTGCCCCGATGCAACGGTTCAGCATTATCGTGCCCGAAGATCAGCTACTGCCGGTGCGGAACTTGATGTTGGCGGTATCGCCAGCCGGCACCGAGCTCGTCTATTCGGCGGAGCGCGACGGAGTATCGATGTTGTACCGACGACGCATCGACAGCTTCACTGCTGAGCCGATAGACGGCACAGAAGGCGCGGACAAGCCGACGTTTGCCCCCGACGGTGAATCCGTGGCTTTTCGCCAGGGCAACGCCGTGCGCGCGGTGTCGATGGATGGTGGCGTTCTCCGTAACCTGTGCGCACCATGCGCAGCGGAGTTCGGATTGGCGTGGGGGCCGGACGGGACGGTCATCGGGGCGCCGGCGTGGGCGGCG
>DASCOT010000217.1:0-5326 GCA_036012155.1 Acidobacteriota bacterium | reverse complement strand
AGAGATCAGTTCGACTCAAGGACCGAGCCCAAGCCGCACTGCCCGATGATCCAGGCCGAATCACCCTAGTGACCAACCAACGCCAACGCATCGACGCTCTACAGATCGTCGGGCTCATCACGCTAGCCGGCGCTCTGGTATTCCTCGGGGTGATCTCGTTTACCAACCAGCTGAGCTGGCGCGAGCCGACCGACGGAGTGCGATGGGAGCTGCAGGGCGATGAAGTAACCGCGGCCGAGGTTGACGCCGTCGGCGCCGGGGCGGACGCAGGATTGCACGCTGGCGATCGGCTGATGAGCATCGACGGGCAGCCGCCGCTCGACCCATTGGTCGTGGAGATCATGCTCTTCAACCGCGACGTCGGTGAGCGCGTCGAGTACATGGTGCAGCGGGCTGGCGCCGACATTCTGGTTCCCGTGATCGTCGGTGGTCGAAGAGTGGAGACGGGCTACTACTACTATCTCGCCTTTGTCGGGCTCGCCTTCCTGCTGGTGGGTATCTTCGCGTTGCTGCGCGGCTCCGATTCGTCCAGTCGGCGGTTTTTCGTGCTGGCGGTCGCCTTCTACGTGCTGTTCACATTGTCAGCCACGACCCGTGCCGCTGATCCGTGGAACAACGTAATCTCTTGGCTTGACCAGATTGCCAGGGCGGTCGTGCCGGGGCTGTTCGTCTATTTCGCGCTCACGTTCCCGCGACCCAAGCGGGAGTTCGAAGAGGCACGCTCGCCGCTGACGCTGGCCATTTTCGCACCGGGCGCCCTGTTGTTCGCGATCAACCTGCTGTCGCGGTTTGCCAGCAGCTGGATGGGGCTGTCTGCCATCGGCGCCGATCGCCTGTTCCAGATCGGGGCGCGCGGCGAGCTGTTGTACTTCGCGATGGCGATCGTGCTCGGGTTGGCGACGTTCGCGCATACGTATCGACATTCCACCAGCCCGGCCGAGCGCATGCGGCTCAAGTGGCTGGTCGGCGGCATCGCGATCGGCTTCTTGCCGTTCCTGGCGATCTACCTGCCGATGGAGTTGGTCGGTTTCGAGTACGTGGCGCTGACCAACCTGTCGATGGTCCCGCTAATGCTGGTGCCACTATCGTTTGCCTACGCGGCGGTCGGCTTCAGGCTCTGGGACGTCGAGGTGATCCTCAAGCAGAGCATTACGTATGCGGCGGCGATTCTGCTCGTGCTGGGGGCGTACTTCATCTCGCAGTGGTCGCTTGCGTTGTTGCTTGGGCCGGAGGATCAGCTGGTGCAGACGGCATCGCTCCTGGCGACGCTGCTGGTGGCGGTCGGTTTCGCGCCGCTGCGCGACAAGCTCGGCGACCTGGCCGATCGTGTCTACTATCGCGACAGCTACCGGGCACGCCGCACGCTCATGGATTTCGGCCGCGAGCTCAACAGCGAGACAGATCTGTCACGCGTCGTCGACCTGCTTGCCCAGCGCGTCCGCGAAACCCTGCACGTGAGTCGTGTCGCCGTGCTGCTGCGAGCCCAGGAGCGCGACCCCCTGCGTGTCGTTCCTCCCAACGGCGCACTGGCGGAGGGCCGCCCGCTCTCATCGACGTTCTCGCAGTTCGTTGCCGGGGCGCTGGCCAAGCGTGAGTTCCTCTACGTCGACGACATCGACAGTCTGCTGGACGAATATCCCGATGATCGCGAGGTTCTCGAGTCGGAGGATCTGTCGTACTTCCTCCCGTTGGACGTCAAGGGCGACATCATCGGCGTGCTGGCGCTGGGCAGAAAGCTCTCCGGCGACTACCTGTCGACGGAGGATCTCAAGGTGCTTCAGCCGCTCGCGGCCCATCTCGCGCTGGCGATCGACAACGCGCTGCTGTATCGCGAGGTACAACGCCGTGCCGGTGATCTCGAGCGGCTCAAGGAGTACAGCGAGAACGTTGTGGAGAGCATCAAGGCCGGCGTCATGGTCTGCGATGAAGAGGGACGTGTGCAGTCATGGAACCGTTCGCTGGCGCGCCTGCACGGCACCGAGCCTGAACAGGCTATGGGAAGGGCTCTAGAGGATCTGTTCCCGGCGAGCTTCAACCGAGTGCTTACCGAGGCACGTGCCAAGCTCCACCGTGGTCTCGAGCCGATGACTTCTGCTTATCGCATCCCGTTCCGCACGCGCTCCGGAGAGGATCGTGTGGTGACGCTGTCGATGGCCCCGCTGGTCGGTGAGCAGGGCGGCGAGGGCACGGTGATCATCGTCGACGACGTCACCGAGCGAGCCGAGCTCGAGTCACAGCTACAGCAGGCCGAGAAGCTCACGTCGGTAGGGCTGCTCGCCGCCGGCGTGGCGCACGAGGTGAACACACCGCTGACCGGCATCTCCAGCTACGTGCAAATGCTCCAGCGCAAATTGCCGGACACCGATCCGCGTCTCGCGATTCTCGAGAAGATCGAAAAGCAGTCGTTCCGCGCCTCGCAGATTGTCAACAACTTGCTGAACTTCTCGCGCCAGGAGACCGGCGACTTCAGGAACGTTGATCTCAACGATGTGGTGCACGACACGCTGGCGCTGGCAGAGATCCAACTCGACAAGCGCAACATCAAGATCACCACCGACCTCGGTGGCGACGTGGCGACGGTAGCCGGCGACCCGATCAAGCTGCAGCAGGTCCTCATGAACCTAGTGCTCAACGCCCGTGATGCCATGCCGACCGGCGGCGAGCTGCGCATCCAAACGACGCAGAACAACGGTGACTCGATGCTACGCGTCAGCGACACGGGGACCGGCATCAAGGAGACCGACCTCGACAGGGTTTATGACCCGTTCTTCACTACCAAGGGCATTGGCAAAGGCACCGGCCTCGGGTTGTCGGTGAGCTACGGGATCATTCAGGAGCACCGCGGGACGATTGCCGTGCAGAGCGATCCGGAGACGGGCACGACGTTCCGAATCACGCTACCGTCGACGGGCGTCGACAAGCACGCCGCCTCCAGCTAGCGCAAACTTTCCCCACAAGTCGGCTGGTGCGAACCCAGCCGTGCAGGGTGAGCCTTTGTCGAACAAGCGGACCATCCTGGTGGTCGACGATGAGCCGATCATGCAGGAAATACTCTCGGAGTTTCTCTCCGACGAGGGCTACAACGTCGAGGTCGCCCGGTCGGGAGAGGAGGGCGTCGAGTTAGCCAAGACGCATCCCTACGACTGCGCCGTCGTCGATCTCATGATGCCCGGCATCGATGGCATTCAGACCACGCAAGAGCTCAAGGAGATCGATCCCACCCTCCCGGTGATCATGATCACCGCTTACGCCTCGGTAGAGTCAGCCGTCGAGGCGATGAAGCGTGGGGCCCACGAGTACATCACCAAGCCGTTCAAGAACGACGAGGTGTTGCTCGTTGTACAGAGCGCCATCAAACATCGTGAGCTCGAGCTCGAGGTGCAGAACCTTCGTCGTGCCCTGCGCGAGAAGTATCGCTTCGAGAACATCATTGGCAAGAACCGCAAGATGCAGGAGGTATACGCGCTCATCGCGCAGGCGGCGCCGTCGAAATCCACCATCCTGATCAACGGCGACAGCGTCACCGGCAAGGAGCTGGTCGCCAAGGCTATCCACGCCAATAGCAATCGAGCCGACAAGGCGTTCGTTACCGTCAACTCGGGCGCCATGCCCAGCGAGTTGCTGGAGACCAACCTCTTCGGTCATGAGAGGGGGGCGTTTACCGGCGCGGTGGCCAGCAAGAAGGGGCTGTTCGAGGTCGCCGACGGCGGCACCGTGTTCTTCGACGAGATCGGCAACATTGCGCCCGACGTTCAGGCGAAGCTCTTGCGTGTGGTGCAAGAGAGGGAGTTCATGCGCGTCGGCGGTGTGGACACCATCAAGGCCGACGTTCGCATCATCTCGGCCACCAACGTCGATCTGCGTAGCAAAGTGGCCATGGGTCAGTTCCGCGAGGATCTCTTCTATCGACTCAACGTCATCTCGATCAAGATTCCGCCACTACGCGACCGCGCCGACGACATTCCCTTGCTGACCCAGTACTTCCTCGACAAGTACTCGCAGGAGAACAGCCGTAGCGGTATGCGGGTCGATGACGAGGCGGTCGAGGTGTTGCGGTCGTTCGACTGGCCTGGCAACGTGCGCGAGCTCGAAAACGCCATTGAGCGGGCCGTGGTGCTGGCGCCGCCGGACGGGGTGATTCGCTCCGAGCTGCTGCGCGAGTACATCGACCCGCCACCAATGGATGCTGCCGTACTACCCAGCCCGATGCTCGGTGCGGCCCCGCTCAGGGAGATGGTGAGTGAGTTCCAGAAGCGCCTCATCGTGCGTGCCCTCGAGCAGACCGATTGGGTCCAAAAGGACGCCGCCGGGTTGCTCGACGTAAAGCCGACGACGTTGAACGAGATGATCAAGCGCTACGGGATTCGCGAGGTCGTCAAGGAGCGTGGCTAGCGTCGCGCTCTGGGGTCGCGGGCCTTTCCGTCGATGGAGTGTCGCGGCCTTGCGGGCCGCTGCCTGGAGACTGAGTCCGATGAGGAAGACGACGCTTGCCTGGATCGTGATTCTCGTGCCTGCAGTTGCAGGCGGTACCGTCTCACAAGAGTCGGCGTTTGAACGTCGCGATGTGACCGTGGCAACGCCAGCCTACAACCTGCAGCCGGGCGACTTCGACGGGGATGGCGACATCGATCTGGCGACCGTGAATCAGCAAGCCAACAGCGTCGCGTTGCTGTTGAACGACGGCCACGGCAGCTTCGTTTCCGGCACGACTGTCGAGGGGTTCGATCGACCCGAAGCACTCGCCGCCGCCGATACGGATGCCGATGGCGACCTCGATCTGGCGATCGCCAACGCCGGGGCGGACGCCGTTGTCATGCTGCGCAACGACGGTAACGCTGGATTCAGCGTCGCGGCCACAACCCCCGTCGGTTCCCGCCCACACGCCATCGTCGCGGTCGACATGGACGCCGACGGTGATATCGATTGGGCCGTGTCGGACTTCGGATCTGCGACCGTGTCGGTGTTGCTCAACGATGGTGCGGGTAACTATGTTCTTGCCGCTACTGCCGAAGCCAGTCCCGGTACCGAGCGGGCGGTGGTTGCGGACTTCGATTCGGACGGTGACCCGGATCTAGCCGTCTCCAGCTTCAGTGCCGCCACCGTCAATGTGCTGCTCAACGACGGCTCCGGTAGCTTCGCGTCGGGCACCAGCCTGGCACTGGGAACGGGACAGCACATCGCGGCGGGCGGCGACCTGGACGCTGATGGCGACATCGACATGGTCGTCACCAGCTCCGGCACCGGCGAAGCGATGTTGTTGGACAACAACAACGGGTCGTTGCAGCATGACGTGTCGGTGATCGTCCCCGAGACGCCCTGGGCGGCC
>DASCOT010000216.1:0-10434 GCA_036012155.1 Acidobacteriota bacterium | reverse complement strand
GAATGGCGCGCCCCGAACATCTCCGAAGACACCGCCGCCGGCCCGGATTGGCAACCTGGAGAGTTCGGTAAGACGGCCAGCCTGCCGGAGCATGATGTCTGGTTCTTTTACCTGCAGCGGATTTGCAACCACTGCACCTACCCCGGATGCCTCGCCGCCTGCCCGCGAAGCGCCATCTACAAGCGCCCCGAAGACGGGGTGGTGTTGATCGACCAGAGCCGCTGCCGCGGCTACCGGAAGTGTGTCGAGGCTTGCCCATACAAGAAATCGCTCTACAGACCCACGACACGCGTGAGCGAGAAGTGCGTCGCCTGCTACCCACGCCTCGAGGGGCGCGATGCCGACATCACGCCCGACGGCGAGCCGATCGAGACCCGCTGCATGAGCGCCTGTGTCGGCAAGATTCGTCTGCAGGGGATGGTTCAGACCGAGAGCGATGGCACCTGGGTGGAGGACCCTGCCAATCCGCTCTATTTCCTGATCCGCGAAGAGCAGGTTGCCCTGCCGCTCTATCCGCAGTTCGGCACTGAGCCCAACGGGTACTACATTCCACCTCGATGGGTGCCGCGGCCGTATCTCGAGCAGATGTTCGGGCCGGGTGTGGAGCAAGCTATCGAGCGCTACGTCTGTCCCTCGAGAAAGCTGCTGGCGGTGCTCCAGTTGTTCCGCGCGACGCGGCCGATCATCTACCGCTTCGAGATCATCGAGGGCGAAAAGATTCACGAGCGGCTGGTTACCCTCCCCTCAGGGGAACAACGGACCCTCGAGATCTTCAATGACACGGCCATCGGCTATGGCCGCTCGGGTCGTGAGGTGGTCCGTACGACCGTCGAGGAACCGACCTTCGAGCGGCCCCCGCAGCACGCCAACACGATCTAGCCGATGAACGACTCCGCCGTCGAGCTCGCCCGCGCCAACCTCTACCGTTACCTTTGCCTCGCTCCGCTGCCGCCGACGGATCCGCGCTTCGCGCTTCTCCGTGATTCGAGCTTCCAGGCTGTTGTCCGAACAGCGCTCGACTGGATCCGCCAGGACGCGGCCTTCCACCCCGCGGAGCTCGGCCCTGGCGAGCTCGACCCCGCCGATCTGGAGACCGTTTACCTCTTTCCCGACGAGGACGACCTCAGCGAGGCCTACCTGGAGGTTTTCGGCCACAGCATCAGCAAGGACTGCCCTCCCTACGAGAACGAATACTGCGCCAATCGCGACGTCACGTTCCGATCGCAGCGGCTCGCCGACATCGCCGGCTTCTACCATGCCTTCGGACTCGATCGAGCCTCGACCGCCCGTGAGCGCATCGACCACCTGTCGTTCGAGGCGGAGTTCCTGCAGATCCTCATCGCGCGGCAGCTTTACGCCACCGACCGTGGTCTGGACGACTCGCGTGCGGAGGTCTGCCGTGAGGCCGAGCGCCGGTTCTTCGTCGAGCACCTTGGCTGGTGGCTTCCCGCCTTCGGGGTGCAGCTGGAAGCTCGCAGCAGCTCCCGTTTCTACAAGGGACTGGCCAGATTCGTTCGCGGCTTTGCAGCCGCTGAGCGCGCCGCGCTCGACCTGCCTCCGTTTGCGGAGCTGCCCGTCGCTCACCCCGATGCGTACGAGCCGCAAGGCGCTTGCTTCGATTGTGATCTCAGCGCCTGTGACGACAGCCCGTCGGCGGCACCGGCGATGCCATGAAGCAGCCTGCCGCGTCTTCCTCAGGCGCGCTCGCACCGATCGAGTATGAGCCGGAGCTGATCGAGGAATCGGTGCGCTGGACTATCGAGCACGGCGCCCCCGGTATCGCATCCCTGAAGCTGCACCGTCTGCGGATCGACTTCGGGCGGCAGCTCGATGCGATCTACGGGCTTCCTTCTCGAGAACAGCGCGAACCAGCCTTTCGCGAGTACTTTGAAGCGCTTCTCGACGAGCTCGACCTGGCCTCCTGGATCCCGTCCTGGCTCGAGATCTTCCCGCGGCTGCGGACCGACCTCGAGTGTGTCTACGTGCGAACGGCCACGACCACCGGAGAGCAGGGGGCTGAGCTGTGGGAGAGTCGTGAGCAACGCGGCGAGGGTGTTCCTTCGTACTTGATCATCACCATCGCTCCACCCGGACTTCGCCACCCTGAAGAGCTTCGGGCCCGGTTGCTCCCCGAGCTACTGCGAGCCGCCGATCTGCTCGACCCCGACTTCGATTTTCGACGCGAGGACCTAGCCTGCGGTACGCGCGCACAACGACAACAGTTGAGCGTCGCCTATCGTCAGCTTTGGGAGATCTCGGCCAGTGCCCGGCTACAAGAGCTGGAGCTTCTCGACAACACTCAGCTGCTAGCAGAGCTACGAGCTCTCTTCGACGGCGGGCTACAGAAAGACGACGAGGCTGTCAGGCTGTTGGCGACGCTCGCCAGCGAGGCATCTCATCAGCAGCTTCTCGGCCTCGCGGAGCGACTGCGCGGCAACGCAAGACTCGGCGCCGACGGCACCAGCGAGCGGTGCCCACTGTGTCGCTATCCGACGGTTGACTGGGCTCCCGATGAGCTGGTCTCCGCGTTGGAGGCGGCAATTCAAGGCGAGTTTCCTGGGTGGTCACCGCGAGAGGGTTGTTGCGGTCACTGCGCCGAGCTCTACGAGCTACTCGCCACCGCGTAAGCCGTCCGGCAGCACGCCTGGCCATGCGGCTGCGCCCAGCGGACGCGCGCTCACCACGGTTGAACGCCCCGGCTTGCCTTCTTGACCTGGGAGCGGGTCCTGCTTCACCCTCAACCGAGCTCGCCCGGCTCGGTTCCAGGCGGGTGCCGCAGACGGAGGGCTACCGTGAGCACATTGAGTCGTCGCAACCTCCTCAAGACGACGGCCGTGGCGAGCATCGCCGCTCTGCCGACGAAGCACGGGCTTGCAGCTCCGTCCGAAGAGGATCCGCTCGGGGTGCGCTCCGAGTTCCCGGTCACCGGCGAGCTAGCCTACCTCAACACCGCATCCCTCGGTCCGCTGTCACGCACCGTGCGCGACACCCTGGTGGCGTATGCAGACGAGAAGATGCTCTACCGAAACCCGGGCAGCCGCCGCGAATCGAAAGAGCGCGCCCGGGCCAAGTTCGCGTCGCTCTTTGGCGCCGATACAGACGAGATTGCGTTTCTCTACTCGACCAGCGATGGAGAGAACGTCGTCGTCAACTCGATGGATTGGAAAGCGGGCGACAACGTGGTGCTCGACGAGCTCCATTTCACCACCAGCTTTGTGCTCTACCGCGAGCTCGAGAAACGCGCCGGGGTCGAGCTGCGAATCGTTCCGTCAGTCGGCGGACGGGCGCCGATCGAGGCCTTCGATGCCCGCGTCGACGACCGAACCCGGCTAGTCAGCGTCGCCTGGGTGTCGAACCGCAACGGATTTCGCCACGACCTTCCGGCGCTTGGTGAGCTCGCTCACGCCAAGGGCGCCTACCTCTACGCCGACGCGATTCAGGCCTTCGGAACGTTCTCGACGAACCTGCACGACGAAGGTGTCGATTTCGCCTGCGGCAATGGCTACAAGTGGCTCTTTGCGGACTTCGGTTGCGCGCCGTTCTATGTCGCGCGAAAGCACCTGGAGTGGATGGCTCCGGACCGCTACGGCCACGCTCAGGTGGCCGAGAATCTCCCCGATCACCGCTTCCGCCTCGAGACGAGCGCCGAGAAGTTCGAATACGCCAACGTCTCGTATGGGGCTATGGCCGCCATGGACGCAGCGCTCACCGTGCTCGAGGGCGTAGGGCTCGATCGCATCGAGCAGCACACCGTCGTGCTCGCGGGGGAGCTGCGCGCGGAAGTCGCCGACCTCGGCCTTGATCTGTTCACGCCACCGGACAATACGTCGCCGATCGTGAGCTTCTACCACGGCCTGGATCCGGAAACGCTGCTCAACGCCCTGCGCGCAGACAACGTATCGTTCACCTTCCAGGAGGAAGGTAAGCTGCTGCGCGCTGCAGTGGCCCTCTTCAATAATCGGGACGACGTAGCGAGGTTGCTCGCCGTCCTGGCCAGGCTGGTATAGGAGCCAGGCTGGTTTCGCGGCCGGACTGGCCCAAACGGAGTTTCAGTAATGCTCAGACGAGTTCTGCTCTCGACAAGTGCTGTGATGCTGCCCGGCAGTGTCCTGGCGCTGGCGTTGTACGCGTCGCCTTCCACCGCATGGGCACAGAGTCAACGACCCCTGCCCGACGCATCGACAGCCGGAATGGTGGTTTTCTTCGAGCTTGCTTGCGCCACCTGCCACGAGAGCACCGATCCGGACAATCGCGCGCCGAGCCGCGAGGCTCTCCGGTTGATGGACCCGGAGCGCGTTCTCCGGGCGCTTACCACCGGGCCGATGGCCGAGTTCGTGCCCAACTTCGACGAGGAGCGCCTGCGAGCGATGGCCGAGTTGGTGAGCGGCACGCCATTCGGCGGAGTCGCGGATCGGACGGCGGCCGCGATGAGTAACCCGTGTGCCAGCCCGCTGCGCCTCGACGACCCGTTTGCCCAGCCCGGGTGGAACGGCTGGGCACCGGACCCGACGCTCTCGTACCGCTTCCAGCCGCAGGAGGCCGCTGGCCTGACTGGTGCTCAGGTCTCCGAGCTGAAGCTCAAGTGGGCATTCGCCATTCCCGGCGCCGCCTCGGCTGCCTGGGCACAGCCCGCCATCGTCGGCGGAGCACTGTTCCTCGGCAGCGACAACAACTTTGTCTATGCGCTCGATGCCAAGACGGGCTGCGTGCACTGGTCGTTCGAGGCACCTGGCCAGGTGCGAACCGCAGTGAGCATCGGCGAGGTGACCGAGGTGCCGGGGGTGCGCTACGCGGCGATGTTCGGCGACTACATGGGCTACGTCACCGCGGTCAACGCCGAAACCGGCGAGAAGCTGTGGACGATGCGTCCGGACGACCATCCGGCCGCCAAGATGACCGGACCGCCAACGCTCGACCCGTCCCCTGGAGGTCATCTGTATGTCGGGGTGGCGTCGTGGGAGGAGATCCCCGGGATGGCGATCGAATACGGCTGCTGCAAGTTCCAGGGCAGCGTCGTTGCGGTGGACGTCAACACCGGTGAGAAGGTGTGGTCGACCTACACCTTCCCCCAGCGTCCGCGGCAGCTGCGTAAGAACGCCGCCGGCACACAGCTGTGGGGACCCGCCGGAGCGGCGGTATGGAACGCGCCGACGCTCGATCTCGACAACCGCAAGCTCTATGCGACGGCAGGCAACTGCTACATCACCGAGTTCTTCGAGCAGGAGTTCGGCTTCGACGACGGTGCCTGCGACGCTGTCTTCGCCTTCGACATGGACAGCGGCGAGCGGCTCTGGTGGACCCAACTCACGGCCAATGATCCGCATGGTGGCGGATGTGGAATGACCCCAGAGCAGCAACGCGTCAACTGCCCGGGCTATGTCGACGGCCGCGACGACGACCCGTCTGGTTCGCCAGTGCTGCACACGCTCGAGGATGGCCGGCGGATCCTGATCCAGGGTCAAGAGAGTGGACGGGTGACCGCTCTCGATCCCGACAACGACGGGGCCGTTCTCTGGGTAGCGCAAGCTGGCGATGCGCTGGGAGCCGCCAACGGCGGCTTCGGCGGCGCCTTCGACGGCGAGTATTACTTCAAGCCGCTTCCCTTCGAGGACGGCAGTGGCAGCATCGCGGCACTGCGGCCGGCGGACGGGTCACGCGTCTGGCACACGCCGGTCCCGCAGCGTACCGACTGCGAGGATCCGGATTCTACCCGGACGTGTCACTCGGGCAACTGGGCCGCCGCAATCGCCATCCCTGGCGCCGTCTTCACCGGCTCGCGCGACGGTGTGATGCGCTCCTTCTCGACCGAGGATGGCAGCATTCAGTGGGAGTTCAACAGCAGGCGCGAATTCGACACCATCAACGGCGTCGAGGGGTTCGGCGGCGGGTTCGGCGGCGCTGCCCCGTCGGTCGTTGACGGCATGCTCTACATGGGCTCCGGATACGCGATCCTCGGCGGATCGCCGGGGAACGTCCTGCTGGCGTTCGGTCTGGACGACTAACAGCATGGTCAAGTTCGGATACGCCATCACCTACGTCGACGACGTCGAAGCTGCGCTGACGTTCTATGAGAGGGCATTCGGCCTGAGCCGTCGCTTTCTTCACGAGTCCGGTGACTACGGCGAGCTCGACACCGGATCAACCGTGCTGGCGTTCGCGTCGCATGAGGTAGGGCGAGCCAATCTGCCCGGCGGTTATGTCAGCGGTTCGGATTCCGACAGGCCGCTGGGTCTGGAGATCGCTCTCGTCACCGACGACGTGGCTACGGCGCACGAAGCGGCGCTGGAAAACGGCGCCGCCAATCTGAAGGCACCGGAACAGAAGCCCTGGGGACAGATGGTCTCGTACGTCCGCTGTCCTTCGGGGGTGTTGCTCGAGATCTGCACACCGATCGGCGCCTGACGACTCGGTAACGTCGAAGGCGGTCGGCGAGAAACCCTGGACCCGAAGGAGACGCCATGTCGAGTCGATTCATCCGAGCCACGGTCGGCTCGACGATGCTGAGCGTGCTTGCCCTGGTCAACGCAGGCTGCACCCCCGATATCCCAGCCGAGCAGTACGACCTCGTGTTGGCAGGCGGACGGGTGATGGACGCGGAATCCGGGCTGGACGCGGTACGGAACGTGGGAATCCGGGACGGCCACATCGCGACGATCAGCGAGACCGATCTCGACGGCAGCCGCACCATCGACGCCGCCGGGCTCGTCGTCGTACCCGGGTTCATCGACCTGCACGTGCACGCCCAATCCGAAGAGGCGTTTCGATTGATGGCGCGCGACGGCGTGACCACGGCGCTGGAGCTCGAGGTCGGCACCGAGGATGTCGACAGCTGGTACGCGGAACGCGCCGTTGGGCAGATTCTCAACTACGGCGTCAGCGTCGGTCACATCCGCGTTCGCATGGAGGTCATGGGCGACGGGGGCGATTTCCTGCCCAGCGGTCCGGGCGGCAACCAGCCGGCGACCGATGAGCAGATCGCCGAGATGGCGAGCCGCATCGAAGAGGGCCTGGCTCAAGGAGCAGCCGCCGTGGGCTTCGGGATGGCGTATACACCTGCCGCCAGCACCGCGGAGTTCGAGACCATGCTCCGCGTAGCGGCCGAGCACGGCGCCCCCTCGCACATCCACGTCGGTGTAGGCCTCTTGCGCGACGCGATCGAAAGCGCTGCACGGACCGGGGCCGCCCTGCATGTAGTGCACGCCAAGTCCAGCGGAGGCGCGGAGATTGCGGAGTTTCTCGCGACGATCGAGGAGGCTCGCGCTTCCGGCCAAGACGTCACCACCGAGATGTACCCCTACGAGGCGGGCCTGACGGAGATCGAATCTGCCCTCTACGACGACTGGGAGTCATGGCCGGACGAGCAGTTCTCGATCTTCGAGTGGACACAGACTGGCGAGCGCCTTACACGCGAGAGCTTCGGGAGGTACCACACGCTGGGTGGAGAGGTCATCACCCATAGCCGCACTCCGGAGATGACACGTGTGGCCGGATCCAGCCCCCTGACGATGATCGCCAGCGACGGCTACCTCGTCGAGGGGATAGGTCACCCCCGCACCTCCGGAACCTACTCGAGGGTACTTGGCAGGTACGTGCGCGAGGAGGGGCTCCTGACACTCATGGAGGCGCTTCGCAAGATGACCATCGAGCCGGCGCGAAGGCTCGAGAGCTACGTGCCGGCAATGGCGGGCAAGGGGCGCCTACGTGCTGGGGCCGATGCCGACGTTACCGTCTTCGATCCGGGTTCGGTGATCGACCGCGCAACCTATACACAGCCGACGCTCCCGTCCGACGGCATCCGTTATGTTCTGGTCAATGGAGAGCTCGTCGTGGACGCCGGGGAGCTCGTTCCGGATACGCGCCCGGGCCGTGCCGTCAGAAACGACTGAGCCTGCGGAGGGCTCGAGAGACCATCTCGGTATGATCCGTCCCGTGCGGCCCACCGATCGAGCCGAGCTGCTACGGATGCGACAGGAGTTCTGGCCCGACTCGACCGCGTCAGAGGTCGATGCGCTGATTGCCACTACGAGCGACGATCGTGACGATGCCGACGGCCACGTCCTGGTGGCGGAACGCCCAGACGGCGGGCTCTGTGGCTTCGCCGAGCTCGGTTCGCGCAAGTTCGCCGAAGGCTGCGCCACCTCGCCGGTCGGCTTTCTGGAGGGCATCTGGGTGGATCCCGACGCCCGACGTGATGAGATGGGCACCGAGCTAGTCTGCGGCGCGGAGCGATGGGCGCGAGCCCGCGGATTCACGGAACTCGCCTCCGACTGCGAAATCGGCAACATCGTCAGCGATGCCTTCCATCGGAGCATCGGGTTCAACGAGGCAGCGCGCATCGTATGCTTTCACCGAGATCTCAGCGCTGAAGACAACGAACAGCCCAACTAGCACCGGAGTGAAGCGGCGATGCAGATGTACCTCAACGGCGAGTGGACTTCCGGCGGCGCCACGATGGACGTCGTCAACCCCTTCAGCGGTGAGGCCTTCGACTCAGTGCCGGCGGCCAGCCTCGGCAACATCGAGAAGGCCATGGAGAGCGCCGAGCGCGGCGCCCGCGCCATGCGGGCGCTCAGCTCCCACGCGCGCTACGAGATCCTCATGCGGGCGGCGCGCCTCATCGAGGAACGACGCCAGGAATTCGGCGAGACGATCACCCGCGAGGAGGGGAAGATCCTCCCGGAGGGGCTGCTGGAAGCTGACCGCTGCATCCAGACCATAACCCTCTCGTCCGAGGAGGCGAAGCGCCTCGGTGGAGAGACGATTCCACTGGACGCTGCGCCCGGTAACGAGATGAAATTCGGGTTCACGATTCGGGTTCCGGTGGGCGTGGTGGTGGCGATCGCGCCGTTCAACTTCCCGCTGAACCTGGTGGCCCACAAGGTCGGCCCGGCCCTGGCGGCTGGCAACTCGGTGGTGATCAAGCCGGCAAGCGACACGCCACTGTCGGCGCTGAAACTGACCGAGGTATTGCTCGAAGCAGGACTTCCGGCCGAGGCGATCCAGTGCATCACCGGCTCCGGCGGAGCCATCGGCGACGCGCTTGTTTCGCACCCGGCGGTGCGCAAGGTGACCTTCACCGGCAGCCAGGAGGTCGGCGAGCACATCATGTGCACGGCGGGCTTGAAGAAAGTGACCATGGAGTTGGGCTCCAACTCACCGCTCATCGTGCTCCCGGATGCGGATCTGGACAAGGTGGCGGCGGCGACCGTGATCAGCGGCTACGCCAACGCCGGGCAGGTCTGCATATCGACCCAGCGCGTCATTGTCGATCAGTCGGTCTATGGCGACTATCTCGACGTGCTGACACCCAAGGTCGAGGCGCTGGCCACGGGCGACCCGATGCAGGAATCCATCAACGTCGGTCCGATGGTCCGTGAAGGGGACGCGGCGCGGGTCGAGGGCTGGATCGGCGAGGCAGTCGATGCCGGGGCGCGCGTTGTCTCCGGAGGCGGCAGAGATGGCGCCATGGTGCAGCCAGCGATCCTCGCCGACGTGGCCCCCGATATGCGCTTCTCACGCGAGGAGCTGTTCGGCCCCGCGGTGGGCGTCACTCCCGCAGCCGATATCGACGAGGCGATCGCGCTTGCCAACGACACCCGATTCGGGCTGTCGGCAGCGATCTTCACCGAGAACCTCGACAACGCGCTTCGGTTTGCCCTCGAGGTCGACTCCGGAAACCTCAATATCAACGGTGGCACCCAGTACCGCGCCGACCATATGCCGTACGGCGGTCTCAAGGACAGCGGTTTGGGCAAGGAGGGACCGCGCTACGCGGTGGAGGAGATGACCGAGCTCAAGATGGTCATCGTGCACCGTTCCTGAGGGCCTCGATCGGGGTCGCCTGGCGGCTACAGGAGTCGAGCCTGCGTGGCTCGCCACAACGCTGGTAGCAACTGCTGGCTCAGTGCTTGGTCAGCTTGCGGTACTTGATGCGGTGCGGCTGATCGGCCTCGCGACCCTTGCGCCGCTTGTAGTCAGCTTCGTAGTCCTGATAGTTCCCGGCAAACCATTCGACATGACTGTCGCCTTCGAAGGCGAGGATGTGGGTGGCAACCCGGTCGAGGAACCAGCGATCGTGGCTGATGATCACAGCGCAGCCCGCAAATTCGAGCAGCGCTTCCTCGAGGGCGCGCAGGGTATCAACGTCGAGGTCGTTGGTGGGCTCATCGAGGAGCAGCACGTTCGCAGCCGATTTCAGCACACGGGCTAGATGCACACGATTGCGCTCGCCACCCGAGAGCATCGAGATCTTCTCTTGCTGATCGCCACCTTTGAAGTTGAAGCTCGCCACATAGGCCCGAGAATTCACCTCTCGCTTGCCTAGCGTGACGTGGTCGCGACCCTCCGAGATGGCCTCCCAGACGTTTTGCTCAGGCTGTAGGACATCGCGAGACTGATCGACATAGCCGAGCACTGCCGTCTCACCCAGGTGCA
>DASCOT010000215.1:0-8073 GCA_036012155.1 Acidobacteriota bacterium | reverse complement strand
CCGTCTCACCCTCGGCAATGGCGCCGAGCTCGTCGCCCGCGGCGATATCACGGTTGCTACTGCGTACCACCTCGATCAGATCGTGGTTGGCGATGGTGTTGCGGGTCTCGCCATCGAGGATGTCGTCGAGACGCGACTGGGCGCCACGCTCGTCCCGCAACCGCTGGAAGAACAACAGCGGGTTGGTGATACGCCATCGCGCATAGGTGTCGACGTGGATGAAGCGCTTGTCGCGCGTTGGCAGCTGATTGCTGTCGCCGTCCCACTCCAGAAAGCGCTTGTTGAAGAAGTTCGCCCGCTGGATGAACGGCAGCTTGTAATGCAATCCCGGTGTATCCACCGCACTATCAACCGGCGAGCCGAACTGGGTGATGACCACCTGCTGCGTCTCGTCGACAACGTACACAGCCCCGCTGAAGGCCAGCACGCCTGCTACCAGCAGAACTCCGAGCAACACCATGCCTGCTTGCTTCATTGGCTCGGCTCCTGGTTGGAGCTCGCTGAGGGGACCGACGGTTGTAGAAACTCCCCGCTCTGCAGGTTGAGCAGCGGCAGGAGCCCGTCGATGTCCTGATCGATGATCACTTTCTGCCGGATCGATGGCAGTAGCTCGAGCATGGTTTCGAGATACAGGCGTCGGCGCATCACCTCCGGTGCTCGGCGATACGACTCGTACACCGACCGGAAGCGGGCGGCGTCACCCTCGGACCGGTTGACCCGATCGACGGCGTAACCCTCTGCCTGCTCGACCGCACGCAACGCTTCCCCACGGGCGGCGGGCACCTCCCGATTGAACTGGGCACGAGCGTCGTTGATCATGCGCTCGCGCTCCTGCTGGGCCTGGTTGACCTCGTTGAACGACGGCCGTACCGGGTCTGGTGGGTTGACATCCTGGAGAACGATCTGCTCGATGCGAATCCCAGTTTCGTACTGATCGCACATCTCCTGCAGGCGGCGCTCCACCTCCGACGCGATCTCCTGGCGCCCGATGGTCAATACCTCGGTGACGCTGCGATCGCCGACCACGGTTCGCATGACCGCCTCGTTCATGTCGCGGAAGGTCTCCGTCACATTTCGCACCCGGAACATGTACAGGTACGGGTCGGCCACTCGGTATTGGGTCGTCCACTCGACCACGGCGACGTTGAGATCTCCGGTCAACATGGCCGACTCCTCGCCCACCGTGTCGAACTGTGACCGCACACCAGCGCTCAAGGTACGGAAGCCGAACTCCTCCTTGAGCTGCCGCTGCACCGGCACCTTCGATACCGTCTGAATCGGCGCCGGCAGCTTGAAATGCAATCCGGGATCGTTCACCGAGGTGAACTCGCCAAAGGTCAATATGACCCCGACCTCCTCAGGGCTCACCGTGTAGACGGTGCTCCACAACAGCCACAAGCCAATGATGGCGATAGGAATCAGCGTCGTCACACTGCCCGGCAGCTTGATGTTGGGCGGGCGAAACTCACCCACTCGCAGATTGCCGAAGTCACCCCGTTCCATGTCCGCTCTCCTTTAGGCGCATAGTACTAGACAGTCAGGTCCTCAGGGTATCGCGTATGGGGGCCCGTGGGCCCCGCTACCGACAGAACTCAGCCATCCACCCGAAAACTGAGCATCATGCCGGCATGTAGGTGCTCGGCGATATGGCAGTGGAGCATCCAATCACCAGGGTTGGTGATGTCGACGAGAAGATCCATCGTCGAGGCCACTGGCACGATCGCCGTGTCCTTCCAGACCATGTTCGGGTTGGGCACACCGTCCATCTCGAGCACCAAATAGCGCTGCCCATGAATGTGTATCGGATGGTTCATCGGATGCAGGGTCTCCGGATCGTTGAAGATCCGGAGCTTGACAACGTCGCCGACCCGGAAGCTCCACTGGATATCCATGTTCTCGAGCCCGGTGGCGCGATCGCGCAGAATCCATCGGATCTCATTGCCGGTGGCCAGCCAGTTCATCATCGGCATGGTGTCGTTCCATTCCATCGGCGGAGAGTAGAGACCCTTCTCGAACTCCATGGAAAGAATGATCGGCAGCGGCAGTTCGCCGACGTCGAGGCTGAGCTCCAGCTCGTGGTCCGGGGGGCGCAGGAAGTGCTGCCGGAACGTCTCGATATCGGCCTGGACATCGCGATTCTCACGCAGGGTCGCGAACGCGGCACTCAGATCCGGATCGGCTCCGGCGTCGGCGACGCGCACCATCCCCAGATGGTCGACGTGCGGGTAGAACTCGCCGCGGAAGTGGTTGATGGCCTGCACGGTATTCTCGATCGGCACCTCGCCCGGCTCGTCGAAGCGCACCTCCACCACGTAGCGCTCGGCCGGCGCTATCGGCACGCTCATTACCCACTCCTCGCGCTCGAACTTGCCCACATCCGACGCCACGACCTTGATTGGCGCGCCGCCGAACGTGACGTTGAACGTGCGCGAGTTGGCCACATTGGTGACGTAGAAACGCACCACTTCGCCGCGCCCCACTTCGAGGCTGTAATCAGTGGTTCCGTTGACCAGCATGGTGTTGCCGAAACGACCCATCAGGGCGTGCGTCGGCTGCGTCTCGCCCCAAGGGATGATGCCGTGCTCGTCGATCAGGATGTCGTCGAGGATCATGAACTCCTCACGGTGTACCGGGCCGTAGTAATCCGGATCGGCGGGCACCGCGAGCAAGTTGCCGTATAGGCCGAGGTCCTGCTGAATGTCCTCGCGCATGTGCGGGTGATACCAGAACACTCCGTTGTCGGCGAAGTACACCTCGTAACGAAACGTCTCGTTCGTGAGTACCGGGTCCTGGGTCACGCCAGGGACACCGTCGAACCGGTTGTCGAGCCGCAGGCCGTGCCAGTGCACGGTTGTCGGCATGGGGATCTCATTGCGGAAGAGCACCGTGACGGTCGCTCCGGTCGGCGCTTTCAGCAACGGGCCCGGGTACTGACCGTTGTAGCCGAACATCAGGTACTCGCGACCGCTGATCTCGCGCCGCACGATCGACGCGGCGAACTCGATCTCGTCGCCGTCGGCCAACTCCATCACCTCACGTGGCCGCGCCACGGCGAAATCCGTGACATCGACGCCGTACAGCGGAATGAACGGCGCGTCGCTCGGCAGCGCCGTTTCCAATCCGGGCATCATCGGCATGTTGGCGTCCATGGGTGGCATGCGCCATGCCAGTACATCCCCGGGCGGGGCCATGGAGTGCATCATGTGCTGTTGAGGCATCTCCTGCTGCTGCTGCTGCTGCGCCGGCATTGCGGCCTCGCCCTGCGGTGAGGCCGCGGTGCCGGCACTGCTCGCGATCAGCAAGACTACGATCGCCCCAGCGACGCGGCTGCTACGAGTCAATAGCCGTACGTGGTGCATGGCTCGAGCTGGAACGGGCCGTGTCCCGCCATCGTGTGCATGCGTCCGGAGCGCGACATGCCGCGAGCCACGATCGGCCCACTCCAGCGCGGTCTTGCCTCGTCATCCGGCTCCAACGTCACGACCACCAAGAACTTGTTCCAGGTGGTCTGGCCACGGATAGCGGCCCCCGCATCCAGGGCCCCCAGTCGCCTGACTTGGTCCAACGAGGCAGTCGTCAACCACGCGGTGTACACCCCCCGGGGCTGCGCGTTGAGTCCTCGGAGCTGCACATCCACGTTGTAGATGTATTCTCCCGTCGGAGCTATCGCCACACCGAACGGGGAGCGCGCGAAGCTGACGTTGCCGACCCCGCTGGCGTCGCGCGCGCCGGGCACTCGGCGCGTCGAGACGAGCTCGATGGCGTAGTAGGCAGGCGGCTCGACGGGCTCGCCCATCCACGCGGCACTGCAGGCCCCAGGTAACCCCAGCGGCTCTGCCCAGACCGTACCGATCGCTCCGTCCGGCACAGGCATCGTCGAGCCGACGATCGTGGCCAGCGCTGCGACCATCACCGGCCCCGACAACAAGCGACGTGGACGCCGTGAGCTCATCAGTGCTGCCCTCCGGTGGTCTGGTCCCATTTCTGCGCGCTCGAGATGTCCGGCATGCCCCAATCCGCACCGTTCCAGCCGCTGAACCCTTCCATCCGGAAGGCCCAGAAGCCGGTGCTCATGTCCGACCCGACGATGAGGCCATCGGCGTTGCGAACGTCGACGCCGAACAGGCCATTGAACATGGCTGGTCGATCCGGGTTGGGCGGCCCCAGGTAGGTATCGTAGTAGGCCACCGTGACGGGGTTCTCCGGGTCCATGAGGCTGAAGATCTGCAATCCATCGAGGTAACCGGAAACGAAAACGTACGGGTAGCGCACCTCGTGGTTGTGCACCAGGTTTCGCCAATCGGCTGTCCAGGCCCCCACCGGCTCTCGGATGTTCTGCACCTCGCCATCGAGCGCCGGCTCGAGATCGAAGATGCGCAGTGGCGCGTACTGATACTCCGTCTCCGCGATCACGTAGCGGCCGTCCGACGTCGGCGTGAACGTGTGGCCGTATCCCACACCACTGATGCCGGTGAGCGACACCACCAACGCCGGATTCTCCAGGTCGGTGATGTCGTATATGTAGTATCCACCGGTTCCGCCACCGTAGAACCGATCGCTCTGCGTGTCCTCGTGGAACCCGGCGTACATGTCGTGATAGCCGCGGAACTGCGACTCGCCCTGTATGCCGACCGGAACCTTGGCGACCAGGGCTTGGTCCATGTGCCCCTCGACCACGTGTGCCATATCGTAGACGTGCGAGTACGGGCCGGACACGGTGCTGAACAGCAACGGCCGCCCATTGGAATGCTTGTACATGAATATGTTGTGGAAGCCACCAGGATGCTCCGGGGCCCGGATGCGTGCCACCTCCCTGACCTTCGAGACGTCGGGCAGATCGGTGACATCGAGTACCACCGCCCCCAGGTCAGCGTCCGGCCCCCCCTGTCCGAACTGCAGCGATTGCACGACGTAGTAACGACCGTCCCATTTGAAGTACTTCACATCCATCCCACCGAGCGGCAGATGGAGATCCTGGTCATCGATGCGCCAGCGATAGAGAACGCTCGGGTTCCGCGGATCGGACAGGTCAATGATGTCCATCCCCTTCTCGCCCTCGAAGCCGTAGACCATCCGGCCGACGTAAGCGTAAGGACGCGAGATCTCCTGCTCGAGCTCGATGTCCGAGACGTTCAGACGTGGTCCCAGGGGCAGATGAGACAGCACTTCGATGTTGTCGCTACCGGGCTTGTCCGGCGTCCACTGAGGGGTGCCCTGGGCCGCAGCGGAGGAAATTAGCAGAGGAACGAGCGTCAGGCTCGTCGTCACCGCTACGATGGCGCTCAGTACGTGACGTCTCATGCAGCTGGCCTCGGGTCGAAGATCACAGAGCTAATCCAGCATTCTAGCTGCTGCCGCGCGCCGCGCGCAGCGATGCCCCCCGCGCTGACGCGGCCGGCGGGTCGCGCGGTGTAGCATCTGTCCACCATGGGCTTGGTATTCAGCGAACGGCAAGCGAGCACCATCGCCGCAGCGATCACCACCGTCGCTGCGCTGGTGATCTTGCTGGCGATCGGTACCCTCGGATGGCTTGCGGCGGTATTTCTGCGGGCATTCTCCGGGGTCTTTCTGCCGCTCGCCGTCGGAGCGGTGGGCGCCTTGGTTTGCCGACCGTATTACGAATGGCTCCACGAGCGGGTGCGCCTACCCGTAGCACTGGCCATGCTGGCGGTCTTCCTATCGGTATTGATACCGCTGACGGCGTTCGTGCTGTTCTTCGGTGCGATCCTGGTGTCGCAGCTGGTTGGCCTTACGGCCCACCTTCCCGAATGGTGGGAATCGCTCCGTCTATGGGTCTTGGAGCGTATCCCGGAGGTATCCGACCTGATCGAGCGTACCGGGGCCGCCGAGCGGATTCGCGGCGCCGCGGAATCGCAGTGGGCGACGATCCTGCAGGGAATCCAGAACCTCGGGTTCCAGGCAATCACTGCCGGCGTCGGACTTGCCCGAGGTGTCGGCACCCTGTTCGCCTGGGCAGTCGTACCGGTCTACTTCGCCTACTTCCTGACCGCCCGGGGAATGAACGTCGACGCCGATCGTCTTCTGCCCTTCTTGAAGCCGGAGACCCGGCACGACGTCATGTACCTGGGGCAGGAGTTCGTCGATATCAGTGTGGCGTTCTTCCGCGGCCAGATGATCATCGCGTTTCTTCAGGGCCTCATGTACGCGGCCGGGTTCAGCCTCGCCGGATTGCGCTACGGGTTCGTCATCGGCCTGCTGCTCGGTCTGTTGAACGTCATTCCGTACCTCGGCAGCATCATCGGGCTGGCGATCGCGCTACCGCTGGCGCTGTTTCAGGAAAGCGGTGGAATGGTGACGGCGGCCGCGGTGCTGGCCGTGTTCGCGGTGGTGCAACAAATCGAGGGATGGATACTGACTCCGAAGATCATGGGCGACCGTACCGGCCTGCACTTCATGGCCATCATCGTGGCGATCTTCTTCTGGGGCACAGCGCTCGGAGGGATCCTGGGCATGATCCTGGCGATTCCGCTGACCGCGTTCCTGGCTTCGTTGTGGCGGCTGGCGCGCGAGAAGTACATACCGGAAATCCTCTAGCCAATGGTCGACGCTTTCGTGCTGCTGACGAGCGGCGACGGGGCCGCCCGGCGCCGCGGAAGATGCCGTTGAACGCGCCGCTCTGGGAACCCTCGCCGAGGCGAATTCAGGCGGCCGAGCTCACGGCATTCCGACGCCTGGTCAACGAACGGTTCGCCGCCAAGTTGTCCAGCTACACAGATCTACACGCGTGGTCTGTGGCGCACAAGGAGGATTTCTGGCAGGCGGTGTGGGACTTCTGCGAGGTGATCTCGACACAGCGGGGCGAGCGGGTGCTCGTCGACAGCGGCCACATGTTCGATGCGGTCTTCTTTCCCGACGCGCGACTCAACTTCGCCGCCAACCTTCTGCGCCGTACAGGTGCCGACGAAGCGATCGTCTTTCAAGGAGAAGGCCGCGTCGCCCGACGCATCAGCTGGGACGAGCTCAGGGATCAAGTAGCGGCGGTGGCCGCCGCCCTGCGGCATGCCGGAATCCAGCCCGGAGATCGCGTCGCCGGGTTCATGCCCAACGTGCCCGAGTCGATCGTCGCCATGCTGGCGACAGCCTCGCTCGGCGCCGTGTGGACTTCGTGTTCGCCCGACTTTGGCGCGGCCGGCGTTGTCGACCGCTTCGGGCAAGTCGAGCCCAAGGTGCTCTTTTGCACCGACGGCTACTACTACAAGGACCGGGAATTCGACTCGCTGGCGCGGGTGACCGAGCTTCTCCCGCAGCTCCCTACCGTCGAGCAAGTGTTCGTAAGCACCTACACCGGAGCCAATACGGGCCTCGGGGGGATCGACAAGGCACAGCTCCTGGACGACGTGATCGCCGCGCACCACGGCGCCGAGTTGTCGTTCGTCGAGGTCGGCTTCAACGACCCGCTCTACGTGCTGTACTCGTCGGGAACCACGGGTTCACCCAAGTGCATCGTTCACGGGGTCGGGGGGACTCTCCTGAAGCATCTGTCCGAGCATCGGCTATCGCTGGATGTCCGTCCGGGCGACCGGGTCTTTTACTTCACCACCTGCGGCTGGATGATGTGGAACTGGCTGGTGTCGGCCCTGGCCAGCGAAGCAACGCTGCTGCTGTACGACGGCGATCCGTTCTACCCACATCCCGAGACGCTGTTTGATTTCGCCGCCAATGAGCGCTGCACGTTGTTCGGTGTCTCCGCCAAGTACATCGATGCCCTGAGAAAGGCCGGCATCAGCCCGAGCGAGCGCTGCGACTTGTCGGCGCTTCGTACGATCACTTCGACCGGATCCCCGCTGGTCGCCGAAGGATTCGACTACGTGTACGAGCACATCAAGCGTGATGTTTGCCTGTCGTCGATCTCCGGCGGCACCGATATCGTCGGGTGCTTCGTCGGCGGCAACCCGATCGGGCCGGTGTGGCGGGGGGAGATCCAGGCACCAAGCCTCGGAATGTCGGTACAGGTCTTCGACGAGGACAGTCGGCCAGTTGCCGGACGAAAAGGCGAGCTCGTTTGCACGCAGCCCTTCCCTTCCATGCCTATCGCCTTCTGGAACGATCCCG
>DASCOT010000214.1:0-5711 GCA_036012155.1 Acidobacteriota bacterium | reverse complement strand
CCAAGTGGTCGGTAGACGGCGGCTCCGGATACGGGCTCGGGATCGACGAAGCGGGGCGTCTGGCGTTGTGGATCGCTGACGGGTCCGGCGAGCTATCGTCCGTTCACAGTGGCACGCCGCTGGGCTCGTCGTACCCGCGATCCGATCCTCCCGGCTACGGGATAACTACGCTGCCGCCGCGCTCCACGACCTGGACCTTCGTCGCCGCGACGTACGATGCCCAGTCCGGCACTGTCACGCTCTATCAGCAACCCTTGAGCCACTGGCCCGGCGACACCTCGCGCGCTGTTGTCGAGCGCACCAGCCCGGTTCGCGACATAAGCCATACTGATGCTCCGCTGCTGATCGCCGCCGGGTGGGATCGATGGACGGACGATCAGCCGCAGCCCGGCACGTTCTTCAACGGCAAGATCGACAGTCCCAGACTATTCGACCGCGCCCTGGACGCAGCCGAGATCGAGTCGCTACGGCGGGGAGCGACCCCCGAGCGCCCCATGGCAGCGTGGGACTTCGCAGCGAATATGTCCTCGCAACGAGTCTCCGACATTTCTTCCAACAGCCTGCACGGCAGCACCGTGAACATGCCGACGCGTGCGGTCACGGATCATACCTGGACCGGCGCCGAGAGCGACTTCAAGCGGGCGTCGGAGCAGTACGCTGCCATCCATTTTCACGACGACGATCTGGACGATGCCCGGTGGTCAGTCGCTTTCGAATACACCGTCCCAGATGACCTCCGCTCCGGCATTTACGGCGCCCGGCTGCGCGCCGGGGGAGCCGAGGACACGGTGCCCTTCTTCGTGCGTCCCCGGAGCGGCACGAGCAACGCCGACATCGCCTTCCTGGTGCCAACCTTCAGCTATCTGGCCTACGCCAACAGCTTCGATGACGAGACCCCGGAGCTACTCAGCCACTACGACCACCACTCGGACGGCAGTGGCGTCGCCTACTCATCGTGGCTCAGGCCCATTCTCGACGTGCGGCCGAACATCGGCTCCAACAATCCATGGGAGTTCATCGCCGATACCCACCTGGTGGACTGGTTGGAAGCCAAGGAGTTCGCCTATGACACCATCACCGATGACGCCCTGCACGCCGAGGGCCACGAGCTGATCGACCCGTATCGTGTTGTGGTTACCGGGTCGCATCCCGAGTACTACTCGTCGCAGATGCTCGACGCCCTCGAGGAGTACCTGCAGGCCGGCGGACGCTTGATGTACATGGGCGGCAACGGCTTCTACTGGATCTACAGCCTCCACCCGGAGCGCCCGCTGACCGCCGAACTACGACGCTGGGGCGGTACCCAGTACTGGGAGGCGCAGCCCGGCGAGTACTACCACAGCACAACGGGCGAGCTCGGCGGCCTGTGGCGGAATCGCGGGCGTGCCCCTCAGCGGCTGGTCGGCGTCGGCTTCACCGCTCAGGGCTTCGACGTCAACTCGACCTATCGACGACTGCCCGACAGCTTCGATCCGCGCGCCGCATTCATCTTCGAGGGAATCGGCGACGACGAGGTCATCGGCGACATCCCGTCACTGGTGCTGCGCCACGGGGCGGCCGGCTCGGAGCTCGACCGCTTCGACCATTTTCTCGGTACACCGCCACACGCCTTGCTGCTGGCCACTTCGGCGGGTGGGCACTCCGACGCCTATCAGCACGTGGTGGAGGAAGTACAGACCTCGAACCAGGGGAACTGGGACGAGATGGTGCGCGCCGACATGGTGTACTTCGAATACCCCAACGACGGGGCGGTGTGGACGCCGGCCTCGATCGCCTGGTCGGGTAGCCTGTCTTACAACGACTACGACAACAACGTGTCGCGCATCACCGAGAACGTGCTGCGGCGCTTCGCCGAGGAGTAGTAGTCGAATAGCTACCGGCCCGCCTGCCGAGGCGTCAGCTCACGCACCCAGATGTTGCGGAAGCTGACCGGGTTGCTGTGATCTTGCAGCTGAATCGGCTGGCGCGCCGAGTGCGGCTCGTAAGCCGGCTCGCCGATGAACGTGGTGGACCCGCGCAGCGTGACATGATGCTGTACCAGCACCCCGTTGTGCAGAACGGTCATGGTAGCCGGGCTCTCCACCACTCCGGCGGCGTTGAACCGGGGCGCCTCGAAGAGGATGTCGTACGTCTGCCACTCGCCTGGAGCGCGCGATGCGTTCACCTGCGGGATATGTTGCTTGTAGATGCTCGCCGCCTGGCCATTCGAGTAGGTGCGGTTATCGAACGAGTCGAGCACCTGCACCTCGTAGCGATTCATCAGGAACACGCCGCTGTTGCCGCGACCTTGGCCGTCGCCCTCGACGATGTCGGGAGCGCGCCACTCCACGTGCAGCTGAACATCGCCGAAACCTTGGCGTGTATACAGGCTCCCAGCGCCGGCAACGACGGTCATCATCCCGTCGCGAACCTCCCATGCTGCGTCACCGTCGGCGTGTCGCCAGGCGTCCAGATTGCTCCCGTCGAACAGCATGACCGCGTCGGAAGGCGCCGCGCCCGGCGAGCCCGGATCGACCATCCGGGGCTCCGGCTGCCACACCTCGGTCAGCGCCGGGTCGCCCTGTTGTTGCGCAATCCCGGATACCGCGACCCCGACACCAATCGCCATCACGGAGAGCATCGCCGCCAGCCAACCAACCTGCCCTGCCCCGGCGCGGCCGTAACCGACTCGCTCCTGTTCGTCCCACATTTCGCGCTCCCTTCGTCTCATCGGCTTCCCGGCAGACCATGGTAAGCGGAACCTCGAGCGAGGACAGCGACATCAGCAAACGCGGCACGATCCAGGCGGCTAGCCGAGCGTCTTGATCCGGTGGGGGCTTGTGAAGCCGCAACAAGCCCGGTCCGAGATGCTCGGGTCAAGTATTCCGTGGCTGAACAGCCGCCTCGTCGGCGAGGCCGGCGACGTCATGCTCTCGTGGCAAGCGGATCTCGGCGACCATCTCCTGCACACGAATTGGGGGTGGTGGAGTAAACCTGCTGACGGCCAGCGTGATGACGAAGTTGAGCAACATGCCGACTGCGCCGATCCCTTCTGGGCTGATCCCGAGCCACCACTCGTCGGCGCCGGCGCCGGGGTTGATAGAGCGGAAGTAAATGATGTAGCCGGCGGTAAACAGCACTCCACAGAGCATGCCGGAGATGGCGCCCTGTTTGTTGACCCGCTTGTTGAAGATCCCCAAGACGAGGATCGGGAAGAAGCTGGCGGCGGCCAACCCGAAGGCAAACGCCACGACCTGGGCCACGAAGCCGAGCGGGTAAATGCCGAAGAACCCGGCAACGACGACGGCGCCCCCGGCCGCGATGCGGGCCAGGCGAAGCTCACCGGCCTCGCTGAGGTCAGGCTTGAAGATCGATTTGACCAGGTCGTGAGACACCGACGACGAGATCACCAGCAGCAAGCCCGCGGCGGTCGAGAGCGCGGCGGCGAGGGCGCCGGCCACGACCAGAGCCACCACCCAGTTGGGTAGGCGGGCAATCTCGGGATTGGCCAGCACCATGATGTCGCGATCCACGGTGAGCTCGTTGGCCTCCAGGTCGCCGGAATACTGGATGCGGCCATCGCCATTCTTGTCCTCAAAGGCGATTAGCCCTGTGGTCTCCCAGTTGCCAAACCAAGTCGGCGCTTCGTCGTACCGCGTGCCGCTGAGCGAATCGATCATGTTGAAGCGTGCGAACGCGGCAACTGCCGGAGCGGTGGTGTAGAGGACGGCGATGAACACCAAGGCCCACATCGCGCTCCAGCGCGCCGCACGCGCACTGCGCACGGTGTAGAAACGAATCAGCACGTGCGGCAGTCCCGCCGTTCCTACCATCAGCGCGAGCGTGATCGCGGTGACATCGATCATCGTCTTCTTGCCGCCAACCCAGGCCGCCGTGTACTCGGGTAAGCCGAGGTCGCGGTGGATCGCATCGAGCGCCTCGAGCAAGTAGCGACCAGCGTTACTACCATCGACCAGGGCGCCGCCGAAACCGAGCTGCGGGATCGGATTCCCGGTCATCTTCCAAGAGATCGCGATCGCCGGAATCAAGTAGGCGATGATCAACACGACGTACTGCGCCACCTGCGTGTAAGTAATACCGCGCATGCCACCGAGAGTGGCGTAGGTGAACACCAGCGCCATTCCGATCACTACGCCCTGCTCGATCGGTACCTCGAGAAAGCGCGAGAAGGCGATGCCCACACCGCGCATTTGGCCAGCCACGTAGGTGAATGAGATGAAGATGGCACAGAACACGGCGATCACCCGCGCCACCTGCGAATCGTAGCGCTCGCCGACGAACTCCGGCACGGTGAACTTGCCGAACTTGCGCAGATAGGGCGCCAGCAACAGCGCCAGCAGGACATAGCCGCCAGTCCACCCCATGAGGTACACGGTCCCGGTGTAGCCCATGAACGAGATCAATCCGGCCATCGAGATGAACGATGCAGCGCTCATCCAGTCGGCGCCCGTGGCCATGCCGTTGGCAATCGCCGGCACGCCCTGCCCGGCGATGTAGAAGCCCTTGGTGGTTCGTGCGCGGCTCCAGATCGCAATGCCGATGTAGAGCGCGAAGGTCAACCCGACGATGAGGTAGGTCCAGCCGAGCACGCTCATCGCCTTCTCAGTCGACCCCGAAGCGTTTCGCCATGCGGTCCGATAGGCGGGCGTATGTCCAGATCAGAACGATGAAGACGTAGATGGACCCTTGATGAGCGAACCAGAAACCGAGCGGAAAGCCCCCGATCTGGATCGCGTTCAAGCGTTCGACGAAGAAGATTCCCAGACCGTAGGAGACTCCCGCCCAAACGCACAACAGGCGTGCGACAAGCCCAAGATTCGCTCGCCAGTAACCTTCAGGATCCGCCGTAGGAGAGGACATGCCGAGGCATGGGACAACACTTCCTGCGGCGAGTCAATCAGCGCTCCGGCAAGAACGTGCCATTGTTCAACGACCAGACGTAGGCGGCCAACGCATCGAAGTCCTCCCATTCCAGGTCCATGCCGCCCCCCGGATTCATCTGGAACCGCAGGCTGGCGTCAGCGAACTCGCGTCGTCGCACTCCCCAGAAAACGGTCTCTCGGATACCAAGCTCGAGGCCGACGCATCGGCGCCCCGACATATTCTCGCCGTGCCGAGAATCGGCTATCGGCTCGCGACGGAGGAGCGTCCCCAATCTGGCGAGTAGCAGGCCATGGGGGAAGTGTCGCCCGCTAGGCGGCGAGCTCCGTCAGCAGCGCAATCGCCACCGCGGCGGCGTTGCGCGCCGCCATGCGACCGAAGCTTGCGTAGCGGTTCGGCCCGTGGCGGCCACCGGCTAGATCCGACAGGCTGCGCACGGCGATATACGGCAGCTCGTTGGAATAGGCGACGTGCGCCACGGACGCGGTCTCCATATCGAGCACATCGGGCTGGAAAGCCTCCCAAGTAAAGTCTCGGTAGGCCGCATGATCGACGAAGGTCGGACCGCTCACCCCGCGGCCGTCGAGCACCGTTCGCGGCTCGGCGTCGACGCACTGATCCTGCTCATTGCAGCGTTCCAGCGGCACGGCGCCGGCGAGGGCGCGGCGGGCGGCAGCGAGAAGGTGCGCATCGGCCGGGAACCACAGCATTGCCTCGGCATTGTCGGGCTGGCCGTTTTGACGTGTCACCCGAACTCTTCCCGGGTACATCATGCCGAAACTTCCGAGGCCGCGGCGACGCCCCTGCTCGGGATCCTCGGTGAAGGCGTG
>DASCOT010000213.1:0-66297 GCA_036012155.1 Acidobacteriota bacterium | reverse complement strand
GACCCAGGCGGTAACCGCCGAGCTCCGAATCGACGGCGTTGCGCAGCAGGCACAAACGATCGATCTGCCAGCGAATGGCTCGGCTCGGGTGACCTTCGACCCACTCACCGGGAGTGCCGGCGCCGTGCGTGGAACGGTGAGTATCGGACACGACGGGCTACGCGGCGACGATGAGTTTCACTTCGTCTCCTCGCCGGCCCAGGCGTTGTCGGTGCTGTTGGTCGAGAACGCGGCGTCGAGCGCGTCCGATGCCCTCTATGTTGAGCGCGCCTTGCGGGTCGGTTCGCGGCCACCGTTTCGCCTCGATCGCGCCAACCTGTCTGACCTGGAGCCCGCCGTTCTCGATGGTCATGATCTGGCGATACTGAACGATGTCGGTCCGATCGGGGCGGGCCCCGAGACGGTCTTGCGGGACTATGTCAACGGCGGCGGCGGTGTGCTGGTGGGGATGGCCGAGCTCACCGGCATGACCGTCAGCAACTGGTTGCCCTTCGGAGCAGGCAGCGAAGCCGATCGTAGCCGCGACCTCGGCGCAACGCTGGCCTACGTCGATTCGGATCATCCTGTGTTCGAGGTGTTCCGCTCCGCAGATAGCGCCGATCTTGCGGCAGCGCGGTTCTACCGCTACCGGCTGCTGGAGCCCGTCCCGGACACCGGTGTGCTAGCCCGCTACGACGATGGCTCCCCGGCGCTTGTCGAGGTAGACGCAGGTCCCGGACGGGTACTCGTGTGGACGAGCTCGCTGGACACGTTCTGGACGGATCTACCGCTGCAGCCAGTGTTTCTTCCGTTGCTTCACGAGGCGTCGAAGTACGCTGCCGGGTACCGTGAGAGCGAGGCATGGTTGGCGGCGGGCCGGGGGCTCAGCCGGGCGGAGATCGCCCGGGCGGCGCGCGGGGGGCGCGCTGCGGATCTACTCGAGAGCCTGGAGGTGCTTTCCGAGACGGGTGTTGGCGTCGACCGTCTGGCCGGCGATCGCTTCCGGTTGGATCCCGGCTTCCATAGTGTTTCCTGGCCGGGCGGGGATGGCACTGTAGCGGTGAACTTCGACCGGGCTGAGGCTGACCTGGCGACGCTTGATGGAGAAGAGCTTGCCGCCACAGTCGTGTGGGGTGCGGGCGGCGAGGTAGACTCGAACGTGCCGCAACAAGCGACCGGCGTAGAGATCGAAGGGCGCCAGTCGCTGTGGTGGTACTTGCTGGTCGCAGCGGCGCTCTTGCTGGTGATCGAGACGATCCTGTCAAACCGTCTGTAGCCGCGTTCCGGCGCGGGGATAGGCGCAGCACACGATTCCCCCGTGTCGTGAGGGCCGGGCGTGAATGACACCGGGAAGGGTGCCAATGGAGCGTAGGGGCGTTCGCAAGCTGGCGACGTTTGAATCGATCGAGTATCGACGTCTGCTCGGTATCATCCGGCGCGTACGCAACCGCTGGCGTCTCCGTGTGTTGTTGCGCGGTCTCGCCTTCGTTCTGGTAGCCGCGCTGGCGACGATTCTATTGGCGTCCTGGGGGATGGATGCGTTCCGCTATAGGCCCTGGGCAGTCGTTGGCCTGAGCGGCCTGACCTATTCGGTACTGGCGTATGGCCTGTACCGTTTCCTGGTGCGGCCGTTGGGCCGACGGGTTACGGATGAGCAAGTAGCCCTGTACGTCCAGGAACATACCGATGTCGATGCGGCGCTAGTGTCGGCGGTCGAGTTCGGGTCGCCTTATCTACGCCATGACAATAGCGACGTTTCTGCGCAGTTCGCCGAGAAGCTCGTCAAGGAAGCGGTGCTGCGCGCGCCCGAGATCGGCTTCGGCAAGACCGTCGAAAGTGGCGAGCTGCGTCGAATGTCAGGAGTGCTCGGCGCCGCCTCGATGGCCGTCGTGGCGGTGGCGCTGATGAACCCGGCCTTCTTGCTCGACGGCGCGCGACGGCTGCTTACACCGTTCGCGCGCTCCGCCGCTCCGGTGCCCTACAGCATCGGGGTCACGCCCGGAGACAGCGAGATGGCTCGCGGTGGTGATCAGCTCATCACCGCGTCGTTGTCGGGCTTCGACTCGGATCAGGTAGAGATTTCCTTCAAGCTTGGAGACGGAGACTGGCAGCGCGAGACGATGACGGCTGATACGGCTACCGGAGCACATCAGTTCATGATGTTCCGGCTTCCCGACGACGCCGAGTACTTCGTCGAGGCGAGCGGCATTCGGTCGCCCCTATACCGGCTCGAGGTCGTCGATGTGCCGTACGTGGAGCGCATCGATCTGGAGCTGGTGTTTCCTGAATACAGTGGACTGTCGCCGCAGACGATCGAGGACGGTGGCGATATCGCCGCGCTAGCGGGGACTCGCGTACGACTCCATGTCGTCCCGACCGTTGCGGTTCCAGGCGGTAGCCTACGCATCGAGTGGCTCGCTTCTGACGACGACGCCAAGCCGCTTGTGGAGACGTTGCCACTGGAGGCGGGAGACGACGGGCTGCGTGGTGAGCTAGAGGTCGTCAGATCCGGCTACTACCGCGTCGAGCTGAGTGACTTCGGCGGCGCCCTGCACGAGGCTTCGTCGGAGTATCTGATCGAGGCGCTCACTGATCAGCCGCCGATCGTCGCTTTCGACAAACCGGGTAGGGACGTGAGCGTAACCTCGATCGAGGAGGTCTTCACCGAGGTGTCGGCTGAAGACGACTACGGGCTGGCGGGAGTGGACGTGATCTACTCGGTCAACAGTGGCGAACAACGCACCGTGTCGCTGTTGCAAGGCTCTGGCGCCGACCGACGCACGCTCACTGCGGGGCACACGTTCTATCTGGAGGAGGAAGAGCTCGAGCCCGGCGACTTCGTCGTCTATTTCGCTCGCGCCATGGACAACCGTGTGGTGGGCGAGGCGCAGCAAACAACCACTGATCTGTACTTCGTCGAGGTACAACCTTTCGACCGCCGTTATCAGCAGGCCGACGCCGGCGGTGGCGGCGGGGGGGGTGGTGGACAGCAAGGTGGGCTCGGCATGGCCCGGCGTCAACGTGAGGTGGTTTCGGCGACATTCAAGCTTGCCCGGGATGCCGATCGCCTCGACGATGAGCAAATGGTCGACGATCTGGAGTTTCTCGCTGGCGTCGAGAACGATCTTCGCGACAATGTGCAGCAGGCCCAGGCGGAGTTCGGCGGGGTCGGAAACGACGAGGACACGCTGCGCGGCATCGACTACCTCGCCGAGGCCTCCGAGGCACTGGCCGAGGCGGCGGGCGAGCTCACCGGACACGATCCGGACGGCGCTCTGCCACCCGAGCAGCGGGCGCTCCAGCATCTTATGCGCTTCGAGGCCCTGTTCCTCGACCTGCAGGTGTCGATGAACCAGGGTGGCGGTGGTGGCGGAGCGGCTGGTGACATGTCCGAGCTCGAAGAGATGTTCGAGGGCCAGGCGGACGAGCTCGACAATCAGTACGAGTCGGTGCGCCGCGAGCGCCAGAACGAGACCGACAACGCGGTCGATGAGGCCATGCAACGATTGACCGAGCTCGCCAGGCGCCAGCAGCAGCAGATCGAGCGGCAACGAGCTCAGGGCGCACGGGCCCCGAACCAAGGCGGCGGACAGGCACAGCAGCGCCAGATTGCCGAGCAGGCGGAGGAGCTTGCTCGTGAGCTGGAGCGGCTGGGACGGCGCAATTCCCAGCGCGATCTTCAAGAAGCTGCCAACCGTCTGCGCGAGGCCGCCGACGCGATGCGTCGAGCCGCTGCCAGCGGCGGTGACGCTAGCGCCTCGGATAGCGCGCGGGCACTGAACGATCTACAGAACGCGCGGCGGCTCCTCGATCAAAACCGTGAAGGCCGGTTGGACCGCGATCTACGCGATGCCCAGCAACGAATCGCCGAGATGCGCGAGGACCAGACAGCCATCGAGCGCGACGTGGACTCAATGAGTGGTGCCGGTCGGCGTACTCAGGAGCGCATCGATGACTTGTTCGAGCGCAAGGACCGCTTGACGGACGATATCCGCGGCCTCGAACGCAACCTGGACGACATGGCGCGGGAGTCCCGTAGCGAGCAAATGGCTGCTTCACGCGCGCTCCAGGAAGCAGCCGAGTGGGTACGGGACGAGAAGCTGGCCGACAAGGTGCGGTACTCGAAGGGCGTTGTGCAGGAGCGCGATTCGCGCACGGCGGAGGCTTTCGAACAGGAGATCAGCGATGACCTGGCGAGTCTCGAGGACCTTATCGACACGGCTGCCGGGAACGTCGAGCAATCACCGAGCGAGCGCTTGGCCGATGCGGTGGACGATACGCGCGATCTGATCCGTCGCCTGGAATCCTTCGAGGACCGCTTGCGAGATGCCGCCGAAGAGGGTCAACGCGGTGATTCGAGTGGCCAGAGTGATCCCGGCGAACAGGGAGATCCCAACGGGCAGGGAGATCCTAGCGGACAGGGCGAGGCCGGCAGTCAAAATGGCCAGGGTGAGCGTGGCGCGGCAACCGATCCAGGTGGTGGAGGCCGTCGCAACAACATGCCCGGTGGCTCGACGTCGGGAGTTCCTGGTGCACGGCAGTTTGCCCGGGAGTTCCGCGAGCGCGTCGCCGACGCCGAGGAGTTGCTGGATCGGCTTGGCACCGATGGTCTGCAAACGACCGACTTGGACGCGGTCGTGGGGGCCATGCGGGACTTCGAGGAGCAATTTCAGGGCACGGCGCGTGGGCTCGATGAGCTCAGCGGTGACGTGATCGACGGGTTGAAGCTGTTCGAGTTTTGGTTGCGTCGGGTGAGTCAGGCGGAGACGGGGGCACGACCTCAACTTGCCGGGTCGGACCGCGTCCCCGAGGAGTATCGCAGCTTGGTGGAGGAGTACTTCCGCGCGCTCGGCCAGGAGGACTCGCCCCAGCGCTAGCTCGACGCCTCGGGTGTCGCAGTCGGACGCGGCTCAGATGCTGAGGTCGTCGCTGTCCCAACCGCGTTGTGCGATGAGTTGTCGATAGGCCTTCAGGTGCTTCACCGCGTCGGGCTTGCGACCCATGCGCTCGAGAACGCCGGCGAGGTTGAAGTGGGCGTCCGCATGGTCCGGATCGGCAAGCAGTGTTTCCCGGTAGGCGGCGCGCGCCTCCTTGAGGCGCCCGAGATCTTCTAGCGCCACACCGAGGTTGAACAACGCAGTCAGATCGGTGGGCCGTATCGCCAACGCCGCACGATAGTGGTGTTCTGCTGCCTTCACGTCGCTCGACTCGTGCAAGAGTCGACCAAGATTCACGTGTGCGTCGGCCGACTCGGGGTCGGCCGCAAGGGCCTGTCGGTAGGCGTCGCGGGCTTCTTCAGGGGAGGTCATCTCAAGGTCGCAGCCGATCTCGAACCAGTCGCGGGCCGGCAGACCGGGCTCGAGCCCGGTGGCTCGCGCGGCTACGTCACGCGCCAAAGGGGCGACCTGCTCGGCGAGCTCGTCGACGTCGAAATCGAGCACCGCCTGCTTGGTTTCCGGGTCCCAGACCTCACCTCCCTGCCGTACCACCACGCGGGCTCCATCTGCCTGCACGCGCACGCCGGTCAGCGGCCTTCCGTCCGGCAGCTGGTGCTGGAGACTGGTGAGCGACCGGCGTACGCGAGCGAAAGGCACACCAGCCGCCAGCAGGTCGCGCGCTGTGCGTAGGACCACCAGGTCGGTGAACGAGAAACGGTACTCGCGTCGTGCGCCGCGCCTCGGACTCAGCAACCCGGCTCGGGCCAGCGCACGCACGCGGCGCGGCTTGAGGTCGAGCACACGGGCAACGTCGGTGGTGCCGTAGCCGCTTCGGGTAGCCCGTTCGCTGATGACTATTTCTTTCTGGCCCGCTTGGTTGCGGCTTTCGCCTTAGTGCCCTTACTGCGGGGCGAGCTCTTGCGCTTGGCTCCCTTGCGGCCTGTAGCCGCAGACCCGACTTCGCCCGAGTACCCCACAAGGCTGCTCTTGAGAGCCTCCATCAGGTCGATGATCTGCCCTTCCGTCTCCTCCTCGGGGGCGGCGGTGATCTCCTTTCCCTCGACCTTTTCGGCGATGATCTTCTCGAGCCGCTCGGTGGCTGTGTCGCGGTACTGCTCGGGGCGGAACTCGTCGTTCGATATCTGGTCGACGATCTGCTTGGCCAGCTGAAGCTCGCTGTCGTCGATCTCGGCGTCGCCGACCTCGATGTCTTCGAGGGAGCGGATCTCGGTGTTGTAACGCAGTTGCTGCATGATCAACCCTTCTTCGAAGGGTCGGAGCAACACCAGGTAGTTTTTGCCGCGTGCTGCGTACATCGCCAACGCGGCGCGGTTCTTCTCTCGCATGACGCGAGCGAGCAATTGGTACGGGCGCTCACCGCCGGTATTCGACCCTAGGTAGTAGGCCTTCGTAAAGTGGATCGGGTCGACCTGCTCGAGCGGCACGAACTCCTTGATCTCGATGGCGTGCGTCGCCTTGAAGACGATCTCTTCGAGCTCTTCCTCGTGAAGGTGACGTACTGGCCCTTGGCGAACTCATAGCCCTTGACCAGGTCCGCGCGCTCCACCAAGTTGTCGTCGGTCGGATCCCAGAAGCGCATCCGGACCCGCGAGCCGGTTTTCGGATTGATCCAGTTGAGGCTGATCTTGGCGCTGGTGACCGTGCTTGAATACAGTCTTGCGGGAATTGAGACGAGCCCGAACGAGATTGTTGCCGTAGCCATAGCGCGCGCAGCCATACAAGTACTATAGCATTCGACACGCGATGCCAGGCAATGACAAGGACGCACACTCGCGCCTAGCAAAGTACAGGAAGAAGCGGCGCGCGCAGGACACTCCGGAGCCCTTCCCTACCGGTGTAAGCCGTCCGGGAGAGTTCGTGATTCACCTGCACGCCGCACGGCGCCAGCACTACGACCTGCGCCTCGAGGTTGACGGGGTTCTACGCTGCTGGGCTGTTCCAAACGGCCCGTCACTCGATACGGCCGACAAGCGGCTAGCGGTTGAGACCGAGGACCACCCGGTCGAGTACCTGGACTTCGAAGACGTGATCCCGGAAGGCAACTACGGAGCCGGGGCGATGATCGTCTGGGATCGCGGCCGCTGGGTGCAGCGCGAGGATGATCAGACCGGCGACAACAAGCTGCTGTTCGACCTGTATGGCTACAAGCTCAGGGGCCGCTGGACGCTCGTGCGCACCAAACGCAATCCGAAGGAATGGCTCCTCATCAAGAAAGCCGATGGCTTTGCGCGCCGCGGAGACGAGGCGAAGCTTCCACAGGAATCGGTCTACTCGGGACTCACCGTCGAGCAGCTCGGTGGTGCCACCGGCCCGGCCGAGAGGGTGCTAGCCGAACTGGCGGCCGCCGGTACGTCGCGGCAGCGTGTCAACGCGTCGAGCCTGGAACTCATGCTGGCGAAGACTGCCGACGCGCCGTTCTCGCGCGACGAGTGGCTGTTCGAGCTCAAATACGATGGCTATCGCCTGGTGGTGGGCGTGGACGAAGGCGATGCTTTTCTGCGCTACCGCAACGGCGGCAACGTGACCGAGATCTACCCGGATCTGATGGCGGCGTTGGTCGCGCTGCCCTATCGGTCGGTAGTGCTCGATGGCGAGGTGGTGGTCCTCGGCGAAGACGGCCGGCCGAGTTTCAGCCGGTTGACCAAACGAGCGCGCCTGTCGCGTGGGCCGGACATCCGGACGGCGGCCCTGCATCATCCGGCGACGTACTTCGTCTTCGACCTGATCGAGCTCGACGGCTATGACCTGCGCCGCTTGCCGCTCTCGGAGCGCAAGGGGCTGTTGCGTCGCGTCGTGCCACAGACAGGGCCGGTACGCTATACCGAACACATCGAGCGGCAAGGCGCCGAGCTCTTCGAGCAGGTGGCGAAGATGGGGCTCGAGGGGCTGATGGCGAAGCGCGGTGACTCCAGGTACCGCGCCGGCCGCTCAGATCACTGGCTGAAGATCCGCGCCGATCGCCAGGCCGACCTGGTGATCGTGGGGTTCGTCCACGGCAAGGGCTCGCGCAAGACGCTCGGCGCGCTGCTCGTGGCCGTGGCTCACGAAGGCGAGTTGGTCTACGTCGGGCGCGTCGGCAGCGGGCTGCGCGAGCGGCAGATCAACGAGATCCACCAACAGTTGCTCGGGTTGCGCAACGAGGTCGCAAAGCCGCCAGTGGAGCTGCCGGAATACGGAACACAGCGCCATGCGAAGTTCCCCAAGCCAGAGGAGACGGTTTGGGTACGACCGGAGCTGGTTTGCGAAGTGCGGTTCAAGGAGATCACTCCGGAAGGGTTGCTCAGGCACCCGGTCTTCTCGCGTTTGCGCCTCGACAAGTCGCCGGCGCAGTGTGACACGAGCCAACTTGCGCTTGTGCATGCGCAGTTCTTCCATGCTGAAGAGAACGATTCCACGACCGTCGCGCCACTCGAAGCCGGACGCACGGTGATCACGCGGCCCGAGAAGGTATTCTGGCCGCACGAGGGCTACACCAAGGGCGACCTGATCGATTACTACCGCGCGGTATCGGAGTGGCTGTTGCCCTACTTGGAGGACCGGCCGCTGGTGCTCGACCGTTACCCCGACGGTATCGAGGGCAAGTCGTTCTTCCAGAAGCACGCGCCACACTTCACGCCCGATTGGGTCCGCACAGTGACCATTCACTCCGGATCGGGCGAGCGCGACATCGACTACTTCGTCGTCGATGACCCCGAAGGGTTGATCTACATGGCCAACGCGGCCGCCATCCCACTGCACATCTGGTCCAGTCGAACGTCCACCATCGACCATCCCGACTGGGCGATCCTCGATTTCGACCCGAAAGAAGCCCCGTTCGGCAGCGTCGTGCAGGTGGCGCGCCGAATCAATCAGCTATGTCGGCAGATCGGTTTGAGCTGCTATGCCAAGACGTCCGGGAAGACCGGAATGCATGTGCTGGTGCCGCTGGGTCGGCAGGTCACCTACGAGCACGGCCGTATGTTGGCCGATCTGCTGGCGTTGATCGTATCGCGACGATACCCGGAGTTGGCCACGGTGAACCGGCCGCTGCAAGCGCGCGGCGGCCGCGCGTACATCGATGCGGTGCAGAATGGCGCGGGCCGCTTGCTGGTATCGCCGCTGTGTGTGCGGCCATTCCGTGGCGCCACCGTTTCGACCCCGCTTCGGTGGAGGGAGGTCGGCGACAAGCTCGACATGCACCGCTTCACCATCAAGACGGTACCGCGCCGGCTCCGCCGCATGAAGCAAGAGCCGATGCAAGCGATACTCGGGGAGCGTCCAGACTTGCTTGGAGCGCTGCAGCTCCTTTCGGAGCTCGAGAAGGCAGAGTGATGCCGCGCCGGCGCATTCTCCAGGTTGCTTGCTGGTGGCCTGAGAGGCCGGAATCGGCGCTAACCGGACGTGGGTAATGCCCCGACGAACGCGGCTGCGGCGTCGAGGGCCTCCTGGAGGTTGCCCGCCAGCGTTCGGCCCGATCGCACGCGTGGCTTGAACGAGTGGTCGCCGTCAGCCAACCAGTGCACGGAGATCGCCGCCGATAGACCGTAGCGCTCCACCTCCGCGGGCGTGCCGAACGCGTCGCGGACGCCCTGGAGGACGAGCGTTGGCGTGCGCAGGTCGGTCAGGTGGGCAGTGCGGAGCTTGTCGGGCCGACCCGGCGGATGGAAGGGGTAACCGAGGCACAACAGGCCTCGCGCTGCGACCTCGTCGGCCACCATGCTGGCGATGCGGCCGCCCATCGATTTGCCGCCGATGACCAGCTCGCTGCCACTGCCCAGGGCGCCAACTGCCTCACGCCAGGCTTCGAGGAGCGTCGACGCGCGGTCAGGCCCGCCGCGCTTGCCGGTTTCACGCCGCCGTCGCATGTAGGGGAACTCGAATCGGGCGACGCGCAGTCGGTGCTCGGCAAGCCCGGCGGCGAAATTGTTCATCCAGGGAGAATCCATCGCGGCACCGGCACCGTGAGCCAGCACCACGGTGGGGCCGTCGGGCACGCCGTCAAAGATAAAGTCGTCGACAGTCATGGCGCGCATTGTGGGATGCCCTGCCAGGCGAGTCCAGCATTGGCATTCGCAGAAACTCCGAGCGCCTGTCCAGCAAAGTCAACACGAAGGATCGGTGGGCAACCGATCGATTCGTCGCCCTTCCGCAGCCGTCGGCTGGCGACTACCGTACGCGAGGACGTCAATGCAGGAGCAGATCGTGTCGTTTCCAGAGCCACAAGCAAGCGCCGGTCAGTCATCCGGCGACGCCACCGAGGCACGCTCCCCGGCGTTGTGGCCACGGCTCGCGGTAGCAGCCGTAGCGGTGCTGCTGTTGGTGACCTTCGGGCGTGAGGCGGCCGGCTCCGTGCCGCGGTTTGCCGAGTGGGTCGATGGGCTGGGGATGTGGGGCCCGCTAGCTTTCGTCGTCGGCTACACGGTCGCCGCGGTGGCCTTTGTTCCGGGGTCGCTCCTGACGCTGGCGGCCGGGGCGATCTTCGGAATCGCGCAGGGTGTGCTGTGGGTGTTCATTGGTGCCACAGTTGGTGCGATGGCGGCGTTCTTTCTGGCACGCACTGTCGCACGCAGGGCCATCGAGCAGAAGCTCCAGAACAACGCGCGCTTCGCCGCGATCGATCGTGCGGTCGAACGTGAGGGTCTGAAGATCGTCGCGCTGTTGCGATTGTCACCGGTGTTCCCATTCAACATGTTGAACTATGCGTTGGGTCTGACGCGGGTGCGGCCCCGCGACTATGCGATCGCCTGTCTCGGCATGCTCCCGGGAACCCTGCTCTACGTCTACACGGGCAAAGTCGTTGGTGATGTGGCGGCGCTGGCAGGCGGAGTCGCGACCGAGCGCGGCGTAGGGTACTGGGTCGTTGCGGCCGTGGGATTGGTGGCTACCGTTGTGGTAACCACGCTCATCACTCGAACCGCTCGGCAGGCGCTGCAGCAGATAACCGATGCCTGAGGCGGCGACAGGGTCTGGCGGCGCGTCAGGCAGGGGGCTTCGGATGGCGCCGTTCGATAAGCACAACGAAGAGCTACTGGCGAACGTCCACCCCGACGACTGGACCAACCCGGAGCCTCGCGGCCGCTACAACATCGTGGCCATCGGTGCTGGCACTGCCGGCTTGGTTTCGGCGGCCGGTGCGGCGGGGCTCGGCGCTCGCGCCGCCGTGATCGAGCGGCATCTGATGGGTGGCGATTGCCTCAATGTCGGGTGCGTTCCGTCCAAGGGTGTGATCAGTGCGGCGCGCGCCTGGCACGCGGCGCGGCGTGCCGGCCCCGAGTTTGGCGGACCTACCTGCGGAGGGGACGATGACTTCGGTGTAGCAATGCGGCGAATGCGGCGCCTGCGTGCCGGCATCAGCCACCACGACAGCGCCGAGCGCTTCGCTCACCTCGGTGTGGATGTATATCTCGGGCAAGCGCGCTTCACGGGCTCAGACACACTCGAGGTCGGCGGCAGGCAGCTGCGCTTCCGTCGAGCGGTGATCGCTACCGGCGGCCGCGCCGCAGCGCCACCCATCCCCGGCCTCGACGAGATCGATTACCTGACGAACGAGACGGTTTTCTCACTGACCCATCTTCCCGCGCGGTTCGGGGTGATCGGCGGCGGCCCCATTGGCTGTGAGTTGGCGCAATCGTTGGCGCGCTTCGGTAGCCGGGTCACATTGTTCGATATGGCCGATCATGTGTTGCCGCGCGAGGATCCGGACGCGGCCGGGGTCGTGCAGGAGAGCCTCGTCACCGATGGTGTCGAGCTGATTCTGAAGGCCCGCATTGACTCGGTGGCGTCCACTGCCGGCGACACGAAAGCCGTGCGGTACGAGCTCGAAGACGGTGTGGCGCGTGAGATCGAGGTCGACGCCCTGCTCGTTGCCGTCGGCAGGAAGCCCAATGTAGAGGATCTCGGTCTCGACGAAGCTGGCGTGAAGTACGGCTCGCGGGGCATCGAAGTCGATGACTTCTTGCGCACTAGTAACCGGCGCGTCTACGCCTGTGGCGACGTGGCCTCGCGATATCAATTCACCCACACAGCTGATGCACAGGCGCGCATCGTCATTCAGAACGCCCTGTTCTTCGGGCGCGCCCGAGCCAGCAAGTTGGTTGTGCCGTGGTGTACGTATACCAGTCCCGAGATCGCGCATGTGGGGATGTACGAAGCGGACGCGCGCGCTGTGGGCCACGACGTCAGCACTATCACGATCCCGCTCTCGGAGGTTGATCGCGCCGTTCTCGACGGTGAAGACAGCGGCTTCCTGCGTGTACACCATGAGAAAGGACGTATCCTCGGTGCCACGATGGTTGCCGAGCATGCGGGTGACATGATCGGTGAGCTGGCGCTGGCGATCACGGCTGGTGTGGGGCTTTCTCAGATCTCGGGCACGATCCACCCGTACCCGACTCAGGCCGAGATCATCCGAAAGGTAGGGGACGCGTACCGTCGTACCGGGTTGACGCCGCTGACCAAGAGGCTGCTGGGGATCTGGTTCCGTCTGTTCGGCTAGCTCGGTCGCTCCCTACGCGGCCTTGTAGTCGACACCGGTGAGCGTCTCCTTGCGCAGCAGCTCCTCCGCCTTGTGGGCCTCGACGGGCATCGAGAACAGGAAGCCCTGCGCCAGTCCGCAGCCCAGCTCTCTGAGCCGGTGTGCCTGTTTGAGAGTCTCCACGCCTTCGGCGACGACCGTCAGATCGAGGGATTCGGCCAGGGTGATGATCGCCTGCACGATCGCCCGATCCTTCTTGTTCTCCTCCAGGGAGTTGACGAAGGCGCGATCGATCTTGAGCAGATCGACGGGGAAGTGGCGCAGGTAGCTGAGCGACGAGTAACCGGTTCCGAAATCGTCGACTGCCAGGCGTATGCCCAGTTGCTTGATGTCGCGCAGAAGCTCGATAACTCCGTCTCCCAAATCGGTGATGACGCTCTCGGTGATCTCCAGGCAGAGCCGTCCTCGGTCGATGTCATAGCGTGACAGTCGCCGTTCGAGCTTCTCCACGAAGCGCGCCTCACCGAGCTGTTTGTTGGAGACGTTGACGCTCAGCGTGAAGGGTCCGTCGCCGACCAGCTTCTCCCATTGCTCGAGTTGGGCGCACGCTTGCTCGATCACCCACCAGCCAATCGGGATGATGAGCCCGGTATCTTCGGCCACGGGGATGAAATCACCCGGCGATACGAGGCCGATCTCGGGCTGTTGCCAGCGGATCAATCCCTCGCAGCCGACCATGCGCCCGTCGTCGAGCGATACGTAGGGTTGGTAGTAGAGGATCAGCTCATCACCTTCGATGGCTCGGCGAAGCTTGTTCTCCAGCTTCAGCTGAGCGATCGTGTGCTGGTGCATGCGCTGATCGAAGACCTCGAAGCCGGCCAGATCACGCTGCTTGGCACGATACATGGCGGTATCGGCATCGCGCAGGTAGTCCTCGGGCCGGTTTCGACTCGGGTCGCTCATGGCGATGCCCATACACGCACTGGTGACGATCTCATGGCCATCGATCGTCAGCGGCTGACCAAGGGCACGCTGGATGCGCTCGGCCGTACGAGTAGCTTCCTTGAGGTTCTTGATGTCATCCACGATCACTACGAACTCGTCACCGCCGAAGCGCCCGACCACGTCGTTGCGGCGCAAACACGTCGACAGGAGCTTGCCGATCTCCACCAGGAACCTATCGCCGGCGAGGTGGCCAAGACTGTCGTTGACCATCTTGAAGCGATCCAGATCGAGAAACACCAGAGCAAACCGATAGCGTGGGTTCTGCCGCGCCCGCTCGATCGAGCGCGACAGCATTTCCATCACCATCGTGCGATTCGGCAACCCGGTCAGCGTGTCGTGCAGAGCGTCGTGTTTGAGCTTTCCTTCGGCGTGCTTCCGCTCGGTGATGTCCATCACGTACACGAACACGTCGTCGCCGCTCGGGGTCGAGTAGTACCCGAACGAGAACACTCGGTTGTCGACGGAGACCTCGATATCGCGGTAGCCGCCCCGGGTCTGAACGCAGTCCGCCACGATCTCTTGGTGCTTAGCCGGCAAGAAAGCCTCGATGGCGTCGATGCCGAGCTCGTCGAGAGTCCGCTGAGCGGCCGGGTTGAGGAACTTCACGATGCCGTTGCTGCCGAAGGTCATGAACGGGTTTGGATTCTTGATCGGGAACGCGGCGAGGCGCTTGTTCTCTTGCTCGGTGCTTCGGCGCTGGCGCTCGATGAGCTTCTCGTTGACCAGAGTGAGCGCTCCCAGCAGCACCAGGCCAAAGAAGACGCACATCTCGCGTGCGGGTCGCGTGGAGTCCTCCAGCATGCCGAGCGACGAGAGAGCGAAGTGGATCAGCGGCAGTGATGTGGTGTAGACGGCCAGAGGTCCGAACAGATAGCGAATCTGACGTGGATTGCGTGCCGGAAGCGACGGTGCCGGCTCCTCGCCACGTCTGATCCCGCACCTGCCGATGCGCGCTGCGATGGCAGCCAGACCGAACGGTAGGAAGAAGAAGTAGTCGTAAATGGTGCCGTACGGAATGCCTCCCGGAATATCGAGCCGGCCGGTCACCAGCATGAGTTCGACGATATCGATGGTCAGCCACAACATCAGCGATACGCCGAACAGGCGATAGATCGTCGTCCAACGGCGGCTCGCTGAGAACGAGGCGATGTAGAAGAACGAGAAGATCAGCATTGTGAACAGCGCCACATGCATCGACTTTGGCAAGGCGAAGTTGTCGGCTCTGTTGCCCTAGTACGTCGGCAGGATCACGAAGTAGAAGAAGATCAAGCTGGCGAAGCTGATCGTGCCGATCGATTCCAGGCGGAAGCGGACGCTGTTGTGGCTCCAGCGGCGCTCGTCAGTATGTGGGTTCAGCGAGATCGCCAGGAACATCAGGATGAACTGCACCAGGAAGACGATGTCTTCCGCGAACCGACCAACGGCCTCCCACTCGGCGGCGGGGATCGTCAGGCGCAACCATGTGCCTCCCGTGGAGCAGATGAACGCCACGGTCATGAGACCCCAGAATTGCCGTTCCTCGGGATGCAGATGGCGTATTCCCGACAGGAAAGCGACCACCGCCAGGCAGATCAGAATGGGGTCGGCCCAGCCGACCACGAAGCTCACGAGTGTGGAGTACGACACGAATGGCATCGTGTAGATGCCCGTGATCCCGACGAAAACGGCGAGCGTGACGAGAACCAGCGGATCACGGAGCAGCGCCGCCGTCGAGTCGGAGAACACACTAGTGGCGGTATTCCCGCCGCTGCTGGACGGGCCCGCGAGGTTCGGATGGTTCTTCCGAGTAAACCTGGCGAGTTCAGGTGGGTGCCAGTTGATCTGGAATCTCCCCATAAGAGTATTGAAGTTCTTAAGAGATACTCAACCCTTTTAAAACCTATTAATAAATAGCAATCAATAATAATAACTAGTAATAGTTAGTATTGGACTCTTCTGGCCTGTCGAGATGTCGCTGCAAGGCGTTTGATGTCGCGCCGTCGGCGAAGCAAGATCGACTTCCATGGTCGACGTGCATCCCGAGGGTCTCGAGCCCGCGATGACGAGAGAGAGCTCCCGACCCGCCGCCAGCGTCGAGCTGGCGAAGCTGCAGGGGTCGGCGGCGAAACTGGCGGCCCGACTGGAGCTGAAGCGGGCGCTGACCTTTGTTGATCTCGAGACCACCGGTCTCGACGTGTGTACGGATCGGATCGTCGAGCTGGCGCTCGTTCGTATAGAGCCGTCGGGGTCAGCAACGAGCTTCACGACGCTCATCAACCCGGCTACATCGATTCCCGAGGCAGCCACCAGGGTGCATGGTATCGGCGATGGCGATGTGGCCAATGCCCCCACCTTTGCTGAAATGGCTCCGACAGTATGGGACTGGATCAGCGAATGTGATCTCGGGGGCTACAATCTGGCGCGCTTCGACCTGCCGTTGCTGCGCACGGAGCTCGGTCGAGCCGGGTACTCCGTGGCATGGGACGAGGCACGGATCATCGACGCGTGCGCGATATTCAAGCGCATGGAGCGCCGCGATCTCGCCGCCGCCCATCGCTTCTACTGCGGATCCGAGCTCAGCGGCGCGCACACTGCCGACGCCGACGTTCGCGCCACGATCGCGGTCGTGCTCGGTCAGCTAGATCACTACCCGGAGCTGCCGCACGAGGTCGAGTCGCTGGATGCCATCTGGCGTCCGCGTGGCGACCCCGACCGCTAGCGGCCGGCGACGAGGTCGCGTGCCTCGCGCCTCGGGCGAGTGTCTCCTCGAGCGCAGAAAAAATTCTCTTGGATGCATGCTGCCGCTGACCCGAGCCGGTACCCTTGTCGGTGACGAGACACGCGCCACGGCAGGGCGTGCCCGACTCAAGTCGCCGATCCGATCCGCCCGACGTCGGGCAGGAGCGCCATGAATTTCCGATTCGTTCGATCCGAACCACGCAATTCGATCACCCTCCTGTTCCTGGCCCTGGGAATCTTCGCCATGTTGGGGGCGACGGGATGTGTCAGCGAGGTAGGATCCCAGGAGACGCGCACCGCTACACCGATCGTTCCGCCGTCGGAGACCGACGGCGACACAGTGCTGGCGACGATCGACGGGACGCCGCTCCACGTCGACGATCTGGGCGAGGCGGTCACCGACCGCTTGGCGATACTGGCCTTCGAGTACAGCACACAGCGGTTTCAGCTCCTCGAGGCGGGCGTGAAGGACGCGGTCAGGCAGCGGTTGCTCGACGCCGAGGCGACACTCCGTGGCACCACCACCGAGGAGATGCTGGAGACCGAGATCAACGCCGTGATCCAGGTTACGGCCGAGGATGTCAGCGCCTGGTACGACGCGAACAGTGGTCGCCTTCAGGGGCGGCCGCTCGAGGCCCTGCAGCCGGCGATCGAACAGTTTCTGTTCGAGCAGCGTCAGGAAGAGGGCATCGAGGCGTTCACCGCCGTTCTGGCTACCGATCACGATGTGACCCTGATTCTCGAGCCGGTGCGGGCCGACATCGAAACTGAAGGTCACCCGAGCTTTGGCCCCTCCGATGCGCCGGTGACGCTCGTCGAGTTCTCAGACTTCGAGTGCCCATTCTGCGGCCGCTTCACGCCGACTGTGGAACAAGTCAAGGATGCCTACGCGGGGCGTATTCGTCTCGTCTATCGTCAGTTCCCGCTGCGCGAGATCCACCCGAACGCGCAGAAGGCCGCTGAGGCGTCGCTATGCGCTGAGGAGCAAGGGCAGTTCTGGGAGTTGCACGACCTGATGTTCGCTGAGCAGGACACCTTGACCGTCGACGACCTCAAGGGCAAAGCGGAGCGACTTTCCATGGATGGTGACGCCTTCGCAGCTTGTCTCGATTCGGACCGCTACGCGGAGACGGTCCAAGCTGACCTGCGCGCCGGCCAACGTCTGGGAGTGGACGGCACCCCAGCCCTGTTCGTCAACGGTCGGCCGGTTCCAGGTGGGGCCGTGCCGTTCGATGTGATTGCCAAGGTCATTGACGAGGAGCTCGACCGAGCCGGTCGTTAGTCGGCAGTGGCGGCACGAAAGATCCGCGTCATCGATTCACACACCGGGGGCGAGCCGACACGCCTGATCATCGACGGTGCCCCGGACCTCGGCCACGGCTCGGCCGCGGAGCGGCTGACGCGGCTGCGCTCGCATCACGACGATTTTCGCTCCGCCGTGGTCAACGAGCCCCGCGGGTACGGGGCGATGGTCGGCGCGTTGCTCGGTGAGCCGTCTGCGGTCGATTGCGTGGCCCAGGTGATCTTCTTCAACAACGTCGGCTACCTGGGTATGTGTGTGCACGGCACCATTGGAGTGGCCATAACCCTGGCGTCGATCGGCAAGTTGGCACCCGGCGCGCATCGGTTCGAGACTCCCGCGGGGATCGTAGGCGTCGAGCTCCGCAGCGACGGTCAGGTCGCCGTGGAGAATGTTGTCAGCTATCGAACGGCTAGCGGGGTCGAGGTGCCGGTTGCCGCAATCGGCTCGGTGCGTGGCGATGTCGCTTGGGGTGGCAACTGGTTCTACCTGGTCGAAGGGCATGGTCAGCGGCTCGAGCCAGACAACGTGGCGGTGCTTACCGACTATTGCTGGTCGATTCGCCAGGCCCTGCAAGCGGCGCGCGTTGTCGGCGACGACGGCGCAGCCGTCGATCACATCGAGTTGTTCGGGCCGCCCACGAGTGAGGCGGCCGATAGCAGGAATTTCGTGCTGTGTCCGGGCCGCGAGTACGACCGCTCCCCGTGCGGTACCGGTACGAGCGCGAAGATGGCGTGTCTGTGGGCCGATGGCAAGCTGTTGCCGGGGCAGCCCTGGCGACAGGAGAGCATCCTGGGGAGCCGTTTCGACGGCAGCATCGAGGAGACCGACGGTGGTGTCCTGCCGACGATCGTCGGCAGCGCGTGGGTAACGTCGGAAAGCACCTTGTTCATCGATGACGAAGACCCGTTCGGAGCCGGGATTCGCTCTACCGCACCATGACATCGACGCGTGACGTGGTCGTGGTCGGCGGCGGCGCCGTCGGCATGTGCTGTGCTTACTTCCTGTGGCGCGCAGGCTGTTCGGTAACGGTTGTCGAGCGCGGGGACGGTAGCGACGGCGCCTCGCACGGCAACGCCGGCATGCTCGTTCCCAGCCATGTCGTACCGCTCGCTGCTCCTGGTGTGATTGCTCAGGGTCTGCGCTGGCTGTTCAGATCCGACGGTCCTCTGTATATCCGGCCACGCCTGGATCGGGAGTTGCTTCGGTGGCTGTGGCGTTTTCGGGCCTCGTGTACCGAGGCGCATGTCCAGCGCTCGGTGCCGGTGTTACGCGACCTCATGCTGGCGAGCGTCGACCTGTTCCGCGACATTGCTCGGCTCGACAGCGTCGAGATGGATCTGCGCGAGAACGGCATCCTGATGCCCTACCGCACGGCGGCGGGCAAGCACCATGGTGTCGAGCATGCCGAGACACTGCGATCCGCTGGTCTCGACGTCGACCTGCTCGACGCGCGCACCCTGTTGGAGCTCGAGCCCGCCCTGCGTATGGAAGCGATTGGCGCCGCGTACTTTCGCCAGGATTGCCACCTCGACCCGTCGAGCTTCGTACGCACCTTGGCTGCCTACCTGTGTGCCCACGGGGTCGAGATGCTCTCGTCGACCGAGGTTGACGGATTCGAGCGGCGCGGTGATCGAATCTACGCGATTCGGGCGGGCGACCGGCGGCTCGCGGCTCGATCGGTGGTTCTCGCCACCGGGGCCTTCACCCAGCGGCTCGCCGCCGCGATGGGGGTGCGCGTTCCGGTGCAGCCCGGGAAGGGATATAGCATCACGTTGCCGCGCGGCGGATGTACTCTGCGTATCCCCTTGCTCCTACACGAGGTAGGGGTGACCGTGACCCCGATGGGCGAGCGGCTGCGTTTCACCGGCGCTTTGGAGCTGGCGGGCTTCGATCGTTCGATCAAGACAGGGCGCATCGCCGCCATTCTGGAGCAGGTTGCGACGTATCTGCCGGAGACCGATATCGGAGCGATCCATGCCGCCGTAGGCGGCGCTGCGAATGGGGCCGCCGTGGCGATGTGGACGGGGTTTCGCCCCTGCAGCCCTGATGGGTTGCCGATCATCGGAACGGCTCCGGGCCTCGCAAACCTCACGCTGGCTACCGGTCACGGCATGTTGGGGGTAGCGCTGGCGCCAATCACTGGAAAGCTGGTGGCGGATTTGGTGTCTGGTGAGGCGATGCCGATGAGTCTTGAGGCGGCGGTGGATCCGGCCCGGTTCGCTTGATAGGACGCGCCGACGCCAGCAAGGGCGAAGTATATACAATGTCCAGAATACAATTCTCGGAGGGGCGGGCGTCTGTGCGCCAAGCTCACGTCTGCGGGAGAGGTGGGTGACACAGAGCGCAGAAGGGCGTCGGCGACATGGGTGGTGCGCCCTGGCGATGCTTGCCTTCCTGGCTCTGGCGATCACGCCGGTGGGTGCGGCATCGGAGCGGCCGCAGGAGGCCCGCCCGCCCAGATCGGGGCCGGCGCTGCGTATCTTCCTCGACTGCGAGCGTCGCTGCGATTTCGACTACCTGCGCCGCGAGGTGCCGTTCGTCGACTACGTGCTCGACAGGCGTGACGCGGATGTGCATGTGCTCGTGACGAACCGGCGTACGGGAGCCGGCAACGAGTACAGCCTCCAGTTCATCGGTATTGCGGCGTTCGCCGACGAGGTCGATACCCATGTGTTCACCACCTCCGATACCGATACGGACGACGAGGTTCGGAGGGCTCTGGGTAGCGTGCTAACCCTCGGGCTGGGCCCGTATCTGCTGCGCACGCCGCTGGCCACTCAGATGAGATCTGTGCACGTTTCTCCTTCGAGGCCGCGGCCGGTGGCAGCGACACCCGCGGAAGATCCGTGGAACTTCTGGGTGTTTCGCATCGACGCGGATGCTTCACTGCGAGGCGAAGAGCGCCAGTCGTCGCGCGAGATCGAGGGTGACATCAGCGCTCGCCGGGTGACCGATGACTGGAAGATCTTCCTCGGGGTGGATGGCGAGTACGACGAACGCAACTTCGAGTTCGATGATGGCGAGAAGCTCAAGAGCGTTGGCAGGGAGTTTGGGTTCGGTGGCCAGGTGATCAAGACTCTCGGGCCGCGCTGGGGTATCGGAGTGGGAGTCGCGGGCGCCTCCTCGACGTTCTCCAACCTGAACCTGTCGACACGCGTCTCGGCAGCGCTCGAGCACAATCTCTTTCCCTACGACGAGTCATCGCAGAGATTGCTGACGCTCACCTACTTTGCCGGGGTGACGCGCTACGCGTATCGCGAGCGAACGATCTTCGGACATACCGAGCAGACGCTGGCCGACCATGGGCTGCTCGTCGGCCTTGAGTTCAATCGCCCGTGGGGTGAAGCAGGCTTCACGCTCGAGGCGGCCCACCTGATCAACGATCCGGGAAAGCACCGAGCGGAGATGCGCGGCAATCTCGACTTCCGGGTCAGCCGCGGACTCAGGCTGAGCGTCTTCGGGAGCGCCTCTCTGGTCCGCGACCAGATCTTCCTGCCGGCCAGCGGCATCAGCGACGAGGAGATCCTCCTCTCTCGCCGCGCTGTCGAAACGGATTTCCGCTATCGCGTCGGGTTTGGTGTGAACTATACGTTCGGCTCGATCTTCAACAACGTCGTCAACCCGCGCTTCGAAGGCTCGAGTCGAGGGTTCCATCGCGTTCGGCGAAGGTAGCCTGTGCCGTAGCGGTTGCGCACCCTTTAGAATGCGCAGCTGCCCCGAACCAGAGGAGACATGGATGTCATTACGAATCAACGATCAGGCGCCTGACTTTACCGCCGAGACCACACAGGGAACGATCAGCTTCCACGAGTGGATCGGTGACAGCTGGGTGGTGATGTTCTCGCACCCGAAGGACTTCACGCCGGTGTGCACGACCGAGCTAGGTGCTGCCGCCGGCCTGAAAGACGAGTTTGCGAATCGCAACTGCAAGCTCATCGGCATTAGCGTCGATGGTGTCAGCGACCACGAGGCGTGGTCGAAGGATATCGAGGCTTCGCAGGGACACGCGGTCACGTACCCGCTAATCGGCGATCCCAGGCTCGAGGTCGTCAAGGCGTACGACATGTTGCCAGGCGGCGCCGGCGACACCTCGGAAGGCCGCACTCCGGCAGACAATGCTACTGCGCGCTCGGTGTTCGTCATCGGGCCCGACAAGAACATCAAAGCGACGCTCACCTACCCGATGAGCACAGGTCGAAACTTCGCCGAGATCCTTCGGCTGCTCGACTCCTGCCAGCTAACTGCCTATCAGCAGGTGGCGACGCCGGCCAATTGGCAGCAGGGCGATGACGTGATCATCTCGCCGGCGGTGTCAGACGAGCAGGCCAGAGAAAAGTACCCGGACGGCTGGCAGCAGCCGCTTCCCTATATCCGGGTCGTGCCACAACCGAAGTAGCATCCGACGCCCGCGCTAGCGGGTGGCGGAGCCCAGATCGACGAGCTGTGGGGTGTGCTCCAACGCTTCGAGGAATCGGAGCATGTCCTGCGGCTGGATCGATGTCGTTCTGGCGTTGTCCAGCGGGTGGAAGTTCCAGGCGGTGTCGTCGAGCAGGCCGCGCTCGATTGCGACCTGCACATTGAGACCGTGATCGTTGATCACGGCGAACGGAGTCACCGCTCCCGGGATCACGCCAAGGTTCTCCATCAGGCGCTGGGCGCTGCCGAACGAAAGCCGCCCGCTGCGTATCACGGCGGGTAGCTTCTTGAGGTCGACGCTACGGTCCTCGCGGCACACCACGAGCCACATCCTCTTCTTCTTGTCGCGCAGGAAGAGGTTCTTGGTGTGCGCCCCTTCCAGCTTGCCGCGATGCGCCTTCGCCTCGTCGACGGTGAAGACGGGCTGGTGTTCGATCGTCTGCACCTCGATCCCGAGGTCACTCAGGCGGTCGAGGAGGTCCTCGTAGGTTGCCGGTGCGCCGCCGCCGGCGAGGACGTTGGGTACCTCTGTCACGGTTGCCCTCCTTCAGGGCGCTCACACACCGGGTCCGGATCTGGCTTCACCGACAGATGCACAGACGCTGTTGGTTGCTGTTGCTACTCGCCCGCCGCTGGCATTTGCGGCTCGAGGTACTTGTCGTACCAGGCCAGATAGCGCTGATGTAGATCCTTGCGGTAATAGGGCAGGTTTATACCGTGATGCATGTTCGGGTACACGACGAGCAGCGCCTCGCGGCCCATGCTCTTGACGGCCTGATACATCATCTCGGCATGAATAATGGGGACGTTCCAGTCCTCCTTGCCGCCGACCCACATCGTCGGTGTGGTGATCTTGTCGACATCGTTGTACGACGACAGCTTCTCGTAGATCGCCCGCGACTCGGGTTCCCAGGGGTTTCCGAACTCGAGCCGGTACCAACGCTGATAGTGGTCGTGTCCGTAGCTGCTGATCCAGTGTGCTCCGGAGGCGCCGGCGATCGCAGCCTTGAATCGCTGCGTCTGCGTGATGACGTAGTTGGTGAGAATGCCTCCGTACGACCAGCCGCCAACTCCGAGTCGGTCAGGGTCGGCCCAACCGAGCTTGATGGCGTGGTCGACGCCGGCGATCACGTCCTGGGTGTCTTTCTCACCCCAGGACTGCCAGATCCCCATCTGGAATGCCTTGCCATAGCCGGATGATCCACGCGGGTTCGTGGTTACCACCAAGTAGCCATTGGCGGCAAATAGTTGCGCCTCGTAGTTCCATCCGTAGGTGTACTGCGACACGGGACCGCCATGGATCCGCAGGATGGTCGGATAGCGTACGCCCTCCTGAAAGCCCGGTGGCTTGAAGATAAAGCCCTCGATCTCGGTGCCATCGGCGCTCGGGAACTGCACGTTCTCGACCTCGGCCAGATCGACTCCGGTCAGCGTCTCGTCGTTGTTGCGCGTGAGCTTGCGCAGAGCGCCGTTGTCCTCGCGAAGGTAGAGATTGCCCGGCTCGCGCGGCTCGCTGATGAGCGCGACGATCGTACCGTCGTCGGAGATGGTCACCGCGTTGACGCTGCGCGGCCCGTCGATAACCCGGGTCACTTCGCCGCCGGTGGTGGGAACCATCGCCAGGTGACGCTCGCCGCTGTCATCGACCTGGAAGTAGACCGAGTTGCCGTCGGCGGTGAACATCGGACGTCGGCTGCCGCGGTCCAGGTCCTCGGTGAGGACCCTTGCCTGTCCACCCGGCTCGATCACCGCCACCTTGGCGATATCGTAGGGGGCGTGAGCGGGATCCGTCTCGGTAACGTGGGCGATGCGTCTTCCATCCGGGCTCCAAGTCGGCGAGCCGTCCGGGCCGGGGTTCCTGGTGACCTGTGTCAGCCGCGCGCCCTTGTCGGTGTTATCGGCGTCGACGAGCCAGATGTTGGTATCGAAGTTGTCGTCGGCGGCGTCGGTGCGATTGCTGACGAAGGCGATCATCTGGCTGTCGGGCGACCACACCGCCTGGGAATCGTCGTAATCGCCCGAGGTGATCTGCACGATCTTCTTGCTGGCCAGATCGAACGTGTAGAGATGGTTGCGACGGTGATCCAGGTAGCCGACGTAGTCGCGCTTGAACTGCAGCCGGTCGACGACCCAGGGCTCGGGAATATCCGAGCCGCTCTTGGTCTTGGCCGCCGGGTTCTTCTCGAGCGCCGGGTCCTTGATGCTCAGCGCCATCCGCCTGCCGTCCGGGCTCCACTCGTAGCCTGATACACTTTCCTCGGCTTCGGTCAGCTGGACCGCTTCGCCACCGGTGGTCAGATCGAGCGCCCAAACCTGTGTCTTGCCTTCGTCACGGGATGCGAGGAACGACAGGAGCCGTCCATCCGGGCTCCATCGCGGACTCGAAGCCGAGCTCCCTTTGCCGGTCATCGGAATCGGCGCCCCGCCATCGCGATTGACGACCCATATGCGCGTCTCGGAGCTGTTGGTGTCGTAGTCCGTGGTGCCGACCGTATAGGCAACCCGCATGCCGTCGGGGCTGATCTGAGGCGATCCGACGCGCTCCAACAGAAACTGGTCGTCGATGGTGAGCAACGGCCGCTGTGCCACGGAGCCGGCTCCTACAGCCGTGGGGGCGCTGCCGGCAACCAGTGCCTGCGCCGAGCTCGCCGATGGGAGCGCGGCACCTGCTGCGAGGCCGGCAAGTAGCGTCGCGGAGATCGGTCCGGGGCGCGCGAATCGGCGAATCTTCATGTCGGGTGTCCTCCAACGGTGCGGTGGAATCGTTTCGACGTGCGACAAAAGCTGCCGGCATTCGACCATAGCCCACGATGTTTCTCAACGGACGCCAAGTCTATTATCCGCCCGCTGCAGGCGAGGCGCGCCGCAGCGTCCGGTATGCCGGAATCCCGCCGGATATGCCGGACGATGCCAGCAGCTGTGCGAGGAGGCTGGTGTCGGCCTAGGTGCCGATGCACAGGTGTTGCGGACGTCGGCCGCCGCTGTCCGCAGAGATATGGCCGAGCTGTCGGTTCAGGAGGCCGGGCATGCCTGCCATATGGTGTTATCTATGTTCTGGTGATTTGAGATATCTCTTACTGAGTTTCAATGGGCACAGACGAGCAGAAGGAGACGACCAAGTGACGCAGACGCTCCAGCATGACGTCGGCTCCGCGTACGTCATCACGCTGCTGGTCATGGCGATCACCATGGCGCTGGCGATGGGTTTGGTTACTGCCGGGGTCTCGGAGCTCGACATCTCCGGCAACTATCGAAATCGTGCTACCGTGTACTATGCAGCTGACTCGGGCATCGAGCGGACGATCGTCGACCTGCGTGCTGATTTCACTTGGATCGACCAGGTGCTCGAGTCCGGGCCGTGGGCGCTCGTCGACCCGTTCCCCTCGACGGTCACGATCGACGGCACCGCCCTGGTGTTGCCGACCGATGCCGGCGGGGAGGTGATTCCGGGCTACGTCGACTTGGGTAACTCGCAGAGCGCTGGTTACGGTTCCTTCACTCGCCAGATCTGGATGCCGCCGACGCTCAGTATGTCGGGCACCGATCCTGTCGTGACGTTTCGGACGCGGTCGATCGGTAGCGGCGGCACCGGGGACCAAGCGATGCAGGTTGTGCGCGCCGACGTCGGGACACAACTGAGTGCCCACGGCGTCTGGGACAACGCCATCTTTGCCGACTCTGGTGCTGGCGGCGGCACGATCAACGGGCACGTGGCCGTGCGTGGATCAGTGCACGTCATCGGCGACGAGTCGTCACCGCCGACAATCGAGTTCGGTGGCAGCGCCGACATTCACAACCACTACGGCGATGCCGTCGACTGGTTCGGTGCTACCGACGCAGGGAAGTTGCCGGCGCTGCCGACGGTGGTGGTGAATGGCGTGAACGTCGAGACTCTCGAGACCGTCATTCGTGCGCAGCATGCCGACATCTCGCTGACCGGAAGCGCCTACATCGGCGAGGTAAACGACGACAGCAACGGTACCAAGGAGACCATTGATGGGGTTCGTGCGGACGGAACCGTGGGGCCCTCATCGGAGGTCCATTCCGACTACTGGGGTGCGTACGACACCGACCAGGTGGAGTTTCCGACACTCGCCGATCCTTACGTCGACCCGGCGACGGGGACAGCCTGGTCCACGCACCAGGATTTCCTCGACGCCAATTCGTTGACGATCACCGAGGCCGAGATCTCCGAGAGCATCGCCGCGTTCAGCCATTCGGACGCCAACGGCAACTCGATCTCCTGGGATCCGAGCACGCTGGCACTGGATATCTCCGGCATCGTCAGGGTCGACGGGTCGTTGCGCCTCGGGCAGCCGCATGGCCAGCCCGGGCTGCGAGGCGTGAAGTACGACGGAACGGGCACGATCTATGCGACCAATGACATGCACATTGACGGCTTCGTCGTTCCGAGCGGCAACTACATTGCCGACGGGAACCTCGGGCTGATCGCCGCCGACGACGTGCTCATCGACGAGGCGACGCATGTCAGCGTCTTCGCCGCCATCTACGGGCAAGACGAGATATCCGTAACCAAGCAGACAGCGGTTGCCGGGGCGCTGGTCTCCACGACGTTCGATCTCGGCACCAACGTGCCGGGGGTGTTCCACGTTCCATCGTTGAGCACCAACCTGCCGCCGGGCATGCCCGGTGCTTCACGAGTCGTGTCGATCGAACGAGTCGAGGTCACCAACTGGTTCCAGGAGTCGGGTCCGTGAGAGTAGCGCAGCGCCAGTGCTCCAACCGTGCGTCTCTGGGTGACCATGCGATCTGCGAGTCGAGCGAGGGCGGAGTCTCGCTGCTCGAGACGACCATCGCGATGCTGCTGCTGCTCATGGTCTTGCTTTCGGTGACGCAGCTCTACGTAGCCAGCGCGGCAATCAACAAGGCAGCCGACGACATCACTCAGGTCACGACGCTGGCAAGCGAGAAGATAGAGCAGCTGCGCCAGATCCCCTACAACAGCTTGGCTGCGGGCGGTTCGCTACTCTCCGATGAGAGCGGGTATTCCGATTCGCCGGATGTCGAAGACGACGGCGACGTCGACTACACCCGTCGCTGGGCAATCGTCGATCAGGGCGACTACTTCCAACTCGATGTTCGAGTCATCGCGCAGATCGCCGCCAGCGGGACGGTCAAGGAGACCACGCTGACGGCCATTGCGGCCCCTCGTTAAGCCGATGCGTGTCCACGCCGATGATGTCGGCAGCGGTCTGCTGGAGCTGCTCATTGCCGCCACGATTCTCACCCTGGTGGTGGGCGGAGTGGTGTCGATGCTCACGGGTGGACAGAACGTATTCGAGTCACAACAGGCCGATATGGGAATGAGGCAGGAGGCTCGAGTGGCGCTCGACAAGATCGTTCGCGAGACGCGCGTAGCCGGGTACGACATCGGTACCGTCGGCGAGATCTTCAGCGTCGCGACCGCGTCGGCTATTCAGTTTGCCGCCGACGTCGATGACGGCGACAGTGGCTCACCGTGCGCCGCCGGGTTCGAAAACGCTGTCAACGGGGGTGCGGAGCGTCTGAGCTACTCGGTCGTCGGTGCGCAGATCCACCGCAGCGTCGACTGTTGGGACGGCAGTTCCTGGACGGCCGAGACCACCGGTCAAGTATTGGTGGACAGCCTAACCAGCGGTCAGACCGTCTTCCGCTATTTCGATGAAACGGGCGCCGAGCTAACTCCCGGCGTCAGCGGACTCGGTGCTGCCGATCGCGGTCGGATTCGCTCGGTGGCCGTCCAGATCGACCTGGTTGACGACTCGGTCACTCAGCTTGTCGGCGATACGCATACCAACTACGAGCTTACCGCTCAGGTGAAGGTACACAATGCCCAGTAGAGAGAGGGAGGAGGGCGCTATGCCCCAACAAGCCAACGTCCAGCGAAACCGTCGCCAGATTCGCAATTTTCTCCTGAACCCACGCGTACAGTACCGCTACGGCCTGTACTTCTTCGCTGTCGCGGGCATCGCCGCGGCAGTGACGCAGATGCTGTTGATCTATGCGTTCCAGCGGATCATGGGCCAGGCGATGCTCAACACCTCGATCGATCCCCTCGAGCTTGCCGTGGCGGTGGGACAGCCGTTACGCAGCCTGGAGATTTGGATGGCCCTGTTGTTTCCACTGCTTGCGGTGGTCTGCGGTGCCTTCGCGATCTGGCTGACGCACCGCTTTGTCGGTCCGCAGGTGGCCATTCGGCGCCATATCGACCGCCTCAAAGCCGGCGACTACGGGCACACGTGCACGTTGCGCCCCGACGACGAGCTCAAGGGGGTCGCCCTGGCCTTGAACGAGTTGACAGAAGCACTGCGCCAGGAAGATGGACGCCACGGGATCGCCGCGTAGGCGCTTCTCTTGGGAGCATAGCTCCGGGGCTATTCCCGCGGGTTGAGCTCTAGCTCGATACCGTCCGCCGGTTTGCTTACCTGTACCGCGAGCTCGATGAATTGCTCGCCGGCAACATCCCATCCCGATAGGTCGTAGGCGCCTGGCGGTATGCCGTCAATGCGAAACTCGCCGGCATTGTTGGTGACGGCCCCGTATGGATGCGAGAGGACGAGGATCACCGCCATCATCGCCGGATGGATGTCACAACGCACGGTATAGGGACCCGGCTCGGCGAAGACGTGTTCGACGCTCTCGTCCATCAGCAGGTTGGTGTTGACGACCACCGCCCGAGTCTCGGCGTGCGCTACGCGCACGTGATGATCGACATCCTCGCTGTTGCCGAACCTGACCGGTTGGCCCTGCTGGGCGATCGATAGCGGCGGCTCGAATGTGTAGCCAAACTGATCGATCAGCGCCGCCGACGCAGGTGGTTCGTTGTCGTATGCCGATCGGGGTTCCAGGGCCACCAGGGCAGGGCCAGCGCGCCCGGGCACGGTTGCAACGAGCGATCCGACGGCCTTCGTGGCGGGCGCCCGGCTTTCGGTCTCGGCAGGGCCCGGCGGCCGATCTTCGGCGGCGCAGGAGGCAATGGCTACGGTGCAGGCAAGCAATCCCCACCGGGGGTGCCGCGAGGTGCGTCCGACTCTGGCGATCATGTTGCCCAGTCTATCGGGCAGCCAGCTCCGCCGGGCAACTGACGCTCGCACCAGGTGCGCGATCCAACAGCGGGCAAGGGTCGATCGGCCCGGCGAAGTCATGCACCTCGAAGTGCAGGTGTGGAACGCCGCCGGCAGCGTTGCCTGTAGTGCCGACAGCACCGATTTGCTGACCGCTCAGCACGTGCTCTCCAGCGCTCACGGCGCGGGAGTCGAGGTGGGTGAAGACGAACTGGATCTTCTCGCTGGCGTCCAGGAGTACAACGGTGTTGCCACCACGGCCACTGTTGCGCGAGGTGATGACTCGCGCATCGAGCGGCGCGTGCACGAGGGCGCCTCGGGAGGCTGCGATGTCGATTCCAGCATGGCTTCGCGCGCCGCGATCTCGCGGCGCGCCGAAGTGGCTGAGAACGGCATTGTTGCCGACCTGCGCCACCGGAAGGTGCCAGCCTGTCGAATCGGCCCTTTCGATCGCCGGCATATTCGGCGGCGGCTCGTAGCACTCCGGCATGAACAGAGCCTTGCCGCCGGTCGCAGCCGGGATTGCGGTCGGGGTCACGAGCACATCCGGAGTTCTGGTCGGGGTCCGGGTGGCGGCCGTCTTGCGGACCCGAGGCGGTGCCGGAACCCAGACTCCAGCCGGATTCGGGGGCGGCGTCTCAGCTGGGGACGGGTCTGCAGTCGGAGTCGCAGCCGGCGGTGAGCCTGGAGTCGGAGCCTCAGCCGGGGGTACGGTCGGGCGACGATCGGGACGAAGCGCGGCGCCATGAGCGCAGCCCACCGTCAACAAGGCAACGAGTGCCAGACACGAGCGTTTCACGTGACTCTGCGAGCATGGGGAGGCGCGCGTGGCTGGCTCGACCAACCAGGATCGAGTCTAGGGAGGCGAAGAGTGCCGGAGCAACACTTTTCGGTCAGCGCCGGCCAAATAGGGCCTGACCCTAGCGACGGCGCCGGACTCGGGAGGCGCGTCGCGGGTGAGCATCCGTTGGTTCCGCCACGATTCTGCTAGCCGTTGCGCGGCTGAATAGCGCGCCTACTCGATCGACGCACCGCCCCTTCCTGTAGGGCTAGCGTCGCGGATGGCTGTGGGCTGCTGCCAGGTGCTCGCGCAGGGGATCACGGCCGAAGTCGCGCTCGAAGTTGCGCCATGCGGTGTGCACATGGTTCGCGTCGTTCTGGGTGTTGTCGTATTCGACCACGAAGGTGGGACCCTGGATGCGGTAGTAGTGCGGCTCACCGGCTTCCAGGCCACCGGCCCAGGCGAATCGAAGCTCGTCGAGGCCGCGAGCGCGGATCTCGGCAAGTTCGCTCTCGGCGAGCGAGTCCTCCAGACGAGCCGCATACAGCTCGAGCAGACCCCACAGTGCCTGTTGCTGGGACTCGGCCAGCTGGCCATAGCGAATCCCCGTTGCCGTGGGTCGGGTGGCGACCTGCGAGTTGCTTGTCAGGATGTCGTCCGGAGCGGTATCAGTAAACACCGCCGTCCTGCGCTCGGCGGGACCGAGGTTGTGCAGCAGCAGGCGGGCGCGATCCTCCTCCTCCGCAAACGGTCGTAGCCCTGAGTGCAGCCCCTCACCGACGTAGGCCGGGTTGCCCCCGAAGAACGCTGGTGTTGTACCGACGACCCGCCCATCGAGCAGCGTGAAGTTCAGCGACAGGTGATGGCCCTCGAAGCGCCACCCCCATCGCCCGAGGCTACCGGGCGCCCCGAAGACCGAGATCAAGTACTGATCCGGGTCGCGGAAATCGGATTGCTCAGAGCGCTCGTAGAGGACCTCCTCGAGCTTGATGACGTCTCTAGCCTGGCGTAGTCTGCGCTCGCCGAGACCTGAGGCGACCAGGTCCCAGGTGATCTCGCGCTCTGCCTCGGTCATCTCGCGCAGCGGAAAGCCCTGGCGAGGCACGGGCGTGTAGGCTCAGTTGAACCGTTCCTCGTCCTCGAAGCCGCTCAGCGCCCAGTGCCGGCGTTCGCTCTCGGAGGAGTTCAGTAGGGCGCGAGCGGCGTCGCGCATTCCGGGGTCGCCGGGAAACGAGTTTTGGGCCGGTACGCTGCCTGCTGCGAGGGTCAGCGTGATGGCGGCTGTGACCAAGGTCGGTGAAGCGAATCGACGTCGGCGATGGCCTGCTGGCGCGGATGCTCGCATCTGCGATTCCTCGAGTCGCAAGGAACGGTAAGCGGGGGTCATGCCGGCGGCATCGTATCGTGACGCTGGGGCGGCCTCCAGGGGCGGCCGCCTTGTCGACGTAGGCTGACCGACGTGCCGATCGGAGCGCTCAGCGCTTTGCCGCCAGCGTCAGTCCGTCGCCGAGCGGCAGCATGCTCAGATCGACCCGGTCATCGTCGCGGAGCTTGGCGTTCAGGGCGCGGATGGCGGCCACCATCTCGTCGGAGTCGGACTCGTCGAGTACGGCGCCGCTCCAGAGTACGTTGTCGATGGCGATCAAACCGCCCGCCCTCACCAGCTGCAGGGCGCGCTCGTAGTAGGCGTCATACTCCTTCTTGTCGGCGTCGATGAACGCCATGTCGAAGGTGGCCTGCTGGCCATCTTCGATGAGCGCATCGAGAGTCTCGACTGCGGGCCCGAGTCGGAGGTCGATCTTGTCAGCCACGCCGGCGTCCTCCCAGTAGCGCTGCGCGACCGAGGTGTACTCCTCGCTGACGTCGCACGCGATGATGCGTCCTTCTGGGGGCAGAGCCAGGGCTACGACCAGCGAGCTGTAACCGGTGAACACGCCGATCTCGAGCATCCGGCGAGCTCCCATCAAGCGTGCCAGCAGGGCCATGAACTGTCCCTGCTCGGGTGAGATCTGCATGACCGCCATCGGGTGGGATGCGGTCTCCGCGCGGAGCTGTCGGAGCAGAGCGGGCTCTCGCAGCGAGGCTCCGAGAAGGTAGTCGTAGAGCTCGTCGGTCAAGGTGATGGTGCGATTCGCCACCGTGTCAATCTCCGTTGCGCTTGTGCACGCCGCCGGGGCGGTGGGCAGGGACAATCACTCCCGTGTCCGGACTATACTCAACGATCCCATCTGGGTGATGGGTCCTGCCAGCGAACGCTGGCGTTCGCCGGCAGCAGGGAGACCTCCAGTGGCAGATTCGCGCCGAGTACACCGCATCGGCTGTTCTTGTATCGTGATCGCGCTGTGCGTGTTGACGGCGGGCCAGCTACGCGGCGCCACGTCGCAAGAGCAGGAGAGCCCTACCTCCAGCACCGGGGATCTCGTCGACTCGGCGGAATACGCCGCAGGTCTCAGCGCCTTCCAGGCTCGCGACTACGAGACGGCGCTCACGGCGTGGCAAGAGTTGCTCACGGCGAATCCCGACACCAACGTCGTATTGCTGCGGATCGCTGAGGCGCACCGGGCGCTGGGCAACGGCGCGGCCGAGGAGGCGGCGCTCAAGCGGGTTCTGGCGAGCGACCCCGCGAACGTCGGCGTCACCCTCACGCTGGCGCAGGCCTATCTCCGCGCCGATCGCCAAGATGACGCCAGCCGGTTGTTTGAGGAAGTCCTGGCAAACGAGCCCGACAACGCCTTGTTGCATGTCGGTATCGGCGACACGTACCTGAAGGAGCGGCGGCACGAGTCGGCGCTGGCCTCCTACAATCGAGCTTTGGCGATCGACCCGGACTTGGCCGTGGCGCAAAAACAGGCCGGCTTTGCACATATTCAGGGTCGCGACTTTGCCGCCGCCGCCACCGCGTTTGGGAAGTTCCTGGAGATCGAGTCGGTCGATGCGGCCGATGCCGAGATCGTCGGGCGGCTCCTGGAAGCGGTCGAAGCCCAGCTTGAGGCAGCACAGTGACACGGCAGGCGAGCGTCGATCCTGACCCTGAGCCGCTCGAGGTGCTGCCTGACTTCGAGCGCTTCAGCCAGCGCGACGACATCTTCTGTCGTTCGTTCTGGGACCCGGCGGTGCGCTCTGAGCGGAGCGATCTGTTCTACGCGACCTACCGAAAACCCCTGGCCAACTGGCGCAGCGCGGACGGGTTCACACAGCGGGACTACGCGCTGCGCAATGCCTCGTGGCACGTTACCGACGTCTTCGCCGAGCTCAAAGAGGACGAAGATCGCCGCGAAGGTTATCTCGACGAGTTCACGTTGCTGCGCGATCCGCCGGCCGAGAAGGTGCCGTTCGACTCGCCCGAGGCAGCCAGCGCCGAGGTCAAGCGCATCGGCAAGCTGTTCGGCGCCGATCTGATCGGTATCACGGCCTACGATGAGCGCTGGGTATACACGCACAAGTACAGTCGCCGGCTCGAAAACGAAAAGCCCAACGAGATGCCGGAAGGGCTACGAACGGTGATCGTCGTTGCCAAGGAGATGGACCACGGGCTGATCGACACCGTTCCTTCGGCGCTGAGCGGCGCGGCCACCGGCTGGGGATACTCCGAGGACACGCTGGCACTGCTGGCGCTCAGCCAGTACATCCGCAATCTCGGCTACCAGGCGGTGCCCAACCTCAACGACACGGCGCTGGCGATCCCGCTGGCAATCCAGGCGGGCCTAGGCGAGTACGGCCGCCACGGCATGGTGATTACCAAGGAGTTCGGGCCTCGAGTTCGGTTCGGCAAGATCTTCACCGACCTCCCACTAGCCAACGACGAGCCGGTGCAGTTTGGCGTCAAGGAGTTCTGCGACGCTTGCCGACGGTGCTCCGATGCGTGCCCGGTGCAGGCGATTCCCGCCGATACGCCAAGTGAGCGCGTTTACAATCGATCCAACATCGTCGGAGTGCGCAAGTGGAGCGTCGATGCCGAGAAGTGCTTCGGGTTCTGGACCAAGCAGAATAGCGACTGCTCGATTTGCATCCGCGTATGCCCTTACAACAAGCGCTGGTCGCCCCGAGTCTTCCGGCTCTGGCGTCGTCTGGCAGGCACGCCCCTACGTCGCCTGTTGCTGAGGCTCGACACCTGGCTGGGGTTCGGCGCTCGGAAGTCGGCCGCTGATTGGTGGCGTGCCGGTGGATCGGGGCGCTCGGCATGATGGCGCTGTGCGCTCGAGGTGTCTACTTGCGCGAAGGCGTACTTTAATCAAGAGTCTAAACTCTACAAATAGGATAAAGAGTCGAGTGGAACTCGGCACCCGAGGATCTTCTCGTTCGCCCGTACAGGAGGAGTGAAGTGTCGGACCAGTGGATGCTCAGGGGCATGGAGTACGGCAACTGCAACTGTGACTGGGGCTGTCCTTGTCAGTTCGGTGCGGTGACCACGCACGGCAATTGCGAGGCGGTGGTAAACGGCCACATCGAGGAAGGCCACTTCAACGACACACGGCTGGATGGTCTCAACTGGGCGATGGTGGTGTGGTGGCCCGGTGAGATTGCCGACGGCAACGGCAAGCAGCAGGTGATTATTGACGAGCGCGCCACGCCCGAGCAGCACGAGGCGCTTCGCAAGATCCTGCACGGGGAGTCGACCACTCCCGGCGCCACTCACTTCTTCGTATACAACAGCACCATGTCGGAGGTGCTCGACACGCTCTCGGCGCCGATCGAGCTATCCATCGACGTCGAGGCGCGCCGTGCCAACTCCCGTATCCCGGGTCTGGTGGAATCCGACGGCACCCCGATCATCAACGCGTTCTCGGGGGAGGAAGCTCGCTCGCGCATCCACCTGCCCAACGGCTTCGAGTACACCTACGCCGAGATGGGCACCGGGCGCTCCAAGGTGACGGCCGGGATCGAGCTTGACCTCGACAACTCGTACGCACAGTTCAACATCTTGCACATGAACCAGGACGGGGTGATTCGCTGAACCGGCGCGACCGCATCGCGGTACTGGCGTCGCTCGCCGGGGTCACGCTGTTGGCCTGGGCATACTTGTTCTTCGCCGCCGCCAGCATGCCGTCCACGGATGGAAGTGGTATCGCCGGTTCTGGCATGGCCGGCATGGCCGCTCTGCGGGAGTGGGGACCATCCGACTTCGGTCTCATGTTCCTGATGTGGGCCGTGATGATGGTCGGCATGATGGTGCCGACGGCTACCCCCATGGCGTTGATCTATGCCTCGGTGGCGCGCAAGGCAGCCAGCCAGGGCGCCGTCCTGGCGCCCACGGCCGCCTTTGTGTCGGGCTATGTGGCGATCTGGTGCGCCTTCAGCCTCGCGGCAACGCTGCTGCAGTGGCAACTGCACCGCGCCGCCCTGCTGTCGCCGATGATGGTTCTCAACAGCGGCACCCTGGGTGCTGGTCTGCTGATCGTCGCCGGGCTGTACCAGATGACTCCGTTGAAGGAGGCCTGCCTGCGGCACTGTCGATCACCAATGCACTTCATCGCCGAGCACTGGCGCACTGGTACCCTCGGAGCGGTTCGGATGGGCTTCGAGCACGGCGTCTACTGTCTGGGCTGTTGCTGGATACTGATGCTGTTGCTGTTCGTCGGCGGCGTGATGAATCTTCTCTGGATCGCCCTGATCACGGCGTTCGTATTGCTGGAGAAGGTGGCTGCGCGCGGCGCGGCTGGTGGTCGCGTGGCCGGGGTTGCCATGGTGACCGTGGGGGTCGTGATCCTGCTGCGGAGCGGTGGCGCTATCTAGGTACGATCAGCGGAGGCATCGATCGAGCTCAACGAGCGCTCGCTCGATGTCGTCGACCGTGTTGTATAGATGGGGCGAGAAACGAACGAAATCGTTGCGCCCCGATACCACTACGCCGCCGGCGTTCAGGGTTGCAGCGATCTTCTCTGGGTCGGATCCGGGAATGCGCATGGAAACGATGGACGTGCGCTCGTCGCCGGCTCGCGGCGACAGGATGTCGGCACCACGGGCCTCGAGCCCGTCGATCAGTCGTGTCGCCAGGCCGAGGTTGTGGGCCGCGATCCGGTCTACTCCAACTTCGGTCAGCGTATCGATAGATCGCGCCAGGCCGATGGCGTTTCCGTAGCCCATCGTGCCGTACTCGAAGCGCCGCGCCGTTTCCGGCAGCTGCATGCGGGCCGGTGCCAGATCCCAGAGTCTGCGGTGGCTTCGAAACCCCACCAAGCCGGGATCGAACCGCGTGTGTAGGTGCGGGGCGAGGACCATGACCGCGGCGCCGAACGGGCCGCAAAGCCACTTGTAGCCAGCGGTAATCAGTACGTCGACATTGCTTTGACGAACGTCGATCGGAATGGCGCCAGCAGATTGCGTGGCGTCGACCACCAAGAGCGCGTCGTGTGCGTGGGCCCCGTCTGCGAGTCGTTTCAGGTCGAATCGCTGGCCGCTGCCGTACTCCACGTGCGAGACGCAAACGACCGCCGTGCGCTCGTCGATCTGCTCCAGCAACTCATCGGGATCGACGCGCATCCTGTGGCTCGGTGCCAACCGGATCTCACATCCGGTATGGCGAGCCACCCGCACCCACGGATAGAGCGTGCTCGGAAACCCCACATCGGTGCCCACGATGTTGGTGTTGGCAGCGGGAACCATCGCCCAGGCAAGGGAGCCCAGGAGCTCGCTAAAACTGGCTGCTACGGCGATGTCGTCGGTCGTGGCGCCGAACAGCCGCGCGGCGGATTCGTGCAGCCCTTCGAAAACACGTTCCTCGGGATCCTCTCCGAAGTTGACGGTGCCGTTGCGGGCGATGTCGCGTTGCCAGGCGACGATCGCTTCCTCGGCCGCGCCCGGCATCAACCCCACCGATGCGGCGTTGAGGTAGGTGCGGTTCTCGACGCGGGGAAACTGATCGGTGCCTGAGATGTCGTTCATCAGCTTGGACAAGCCCACCGTCGAAGCTGGATGGGCAGGGTAGTCATGGTCGGCGGAAAGGAGTCGATCCCGGGGCCGCGCACACCTGCACGGAACCGGTGCAACGCGGCCGATGGAACGCTAGTCTGTCGTCGGACGAATAGGCATTGTGAGGCCGCATCCACCGCGCTCAGGAGTTGACATGATCTCGACGTTGTTCGCAAGCTGCCGCAGTCTCCCCTTGGTCTCCACGCGCTCGGTTCTGCTGGCCGCTGCGCTGATCGTCTTGGCTCCTGCTCCGGTCGCGGCACAGATGGATGCGCCGGCAACGCTGCAGCCGCTGCATTTCCGGCACATCGGCCCCATCGGCAATCGCGTCGCCGCGGTTGCCGGCGTGGAAGGCGACGCGCATGTCTACTATGTCGGCGCCGCGTCGGGCGGCATTTGGAAGACCGAAGACGGGGGCCTTACCTGGCGGCCGTTGTTCGACGACTATCCGGTGCATGCGATCGGATCGCTCGCGGTGGCGACCAGCGATCCTCAGATCGTCTGGGCAGGTACCGGCGAGCCGCACATCCGCTCCAACGTGTCGATTGGCAACGGAGTGTGGAAGTCGACCGACGGCGGTGATACCTGGCGGCACATGGGGCTCGATGCCACAGGCCGTATCTCCGATGTGCTGATCCATCCGCGCAATCCAGACATCGTCTACGTCGCAGCGCTGGGGCACGGGCACAGTCCGCAACCCGAGCGCGGCATCTTCCGTACTACGGACGGCGGCACGACCTGGGAGCAGGTGCTGTTCGTCGACGAGAACACCGGCGCTTCCGATCTCGAGATGGACCCCAACAACCCCCGCATTCTGTTCGCCGGCATGTGGCACGTCTCGATAAACACGTGGAACCGCGGCAGCGGAGGGCCGGGTGGCGGCATCTTCGTGAGCCGTGACGGCGGCGATACGTGGACGAAGCTGCAGGGGCACGGGCTACCGACGCGGCCGGTGGGCAAGGTCGATGTTTGCATGACGGCCGCCGACGCCCGGCGCGTCTACGCCCTGATCGAGACCGGCGATGGCGTGCCCTGGCACGGTGAGGAGACCGACAGCGGTGAGCTGTGGCGCTCCGATGACGGCGGGCACAACTGGCAGCTGGTCAACCACAGCCAGGACCTGGCCGGGCGCAGCGCTTACTACACGGTGTGCCACGTGTCCCCGGATGATGCCGACGAGGCCTACTTCCTGGCGGCCCCGATGACCTACACGTTCGACGGAGGACACACCTACGACACTGCCGGGAGTGAGGGGGCGGCGATGGCGCGCCCGGGTGGGGACAACCACGACATGTGGATCGACCCTGGCAATCCCGACCGCATGATCATCGCGAACGATCCGGGCGTGGCGATCTCCACCAATCGCGGTCGCAGCTGGATGCGTATCCAGTTGCCGATCGCGCAGATGTATCACGTCACCGCCGACAACAACGTGCCGTACTACGTCTATGGCAACCGCCAGGACGGGCCGTCGTTCCGGGGCCCCAGCAACAGCCGTACGGGGGGGTTCGGTGGCGGATCGATATCCCGGGGAATGTGGCACGCCGTCGGCGGTGGGGAGAGCGGCTTTGCAACACCCGATCCAGACGACCCTGACCTGATCTGGTCGAGCGCCTCGGGGGCCGGGGCGCGCGGCGGCATCGTGGTGCGCTACCGGGAGCGCACCCGCCAGTTCCGCCAGGTAGAGGTGTGGCCGGAGAGCACTGGAGGGTGGCCGGCGGAGGAGCTCAAGTACCGCTTCCAGTGGACCTTTCCGCTGTTGATCTCGCCGCACGACAACGACACCGTCTACGTGACCAGCCAGCATGTTCACCGCACCACCGATGATGGGCAGAGCTGGGAGGTGATCAGTCCCGACCTGACAACCAACGACAAGTCGAAGCAGGGAATCTCGGGAGGTCTCACCCCCGACAATATCGGCGTGGAGTATTGCTGTGTGATCTACGCCTTCGATGAGTCGCCGGCGCAGCAGGGCGTGCTCTGGGCCGGCACCAACGACGGACTGGTGCAGATCAGCCGCGACGGTGGCTCATCCTGGAACAACGTCACGGCCAACATTCCCGGACTACCGCCGGACGGCGTGGTGCGCGCCGTCGAGGCATCGAAATGGGAGGCGGGCAAGGCGTACCTAGCGATCGAGCATCACCAGGTGGGCGATTTCGCTCCGTACGTCTATCGAACGAGTGATTTCGGTCGCAGCTGGGACAAGATCACCGACGGGCTCGCGCCCGGCGTGTTGAGCTTCGCGCGTCATATCGAAGAGGATCCCGTTCGTCCCGGGTTGCTGTATCTCGGCACCGAGAATGCCCTCTACGTGAGCTTCGACGACGGCGACAGCTGGCAATCGATGATGACCGACCTGCCCGCGTCTCCGGTGTACGGCATCACCATCCAGGAGCATTTCAACGATCTCGTGGTCGGCACCTACGGACGCGGCTTCTGGATCATGGATGACCTGTCGCCACTGCAGCAGCTCACACCGGAGATGGTTGTCGCCGTCCAGGGCGGCGGTGGCGGTGGGGCAACGGCGCACCTTTTCGAGCCGCGGTCGGCATATCGCTTCCACAACATCACCTCTCCGGCTACCACCGCCGGTGATCCCAGCGCCGGTGAGAATCCGCCGCGCGGCGCGTCGATCAGCTACTGGCTCGGCCAGGAGCAGGAGCAGGAGCAGGAGGTGAGCGTCCGGATCAGCGATGCCGCTGGACAGACGGTACGTGTGCTGACGGGAACCAAGACCGCCGGTATCAACCGTATCTGGTGGGACCTCCGGGGCGAGTCCGCCACGCCGTTGCGGTTGCGCACCAGGCCCGTCACCGCTGAGTGGGTCGATCTGGGCGCCGATCGTGTGCGCGAGGTGAACAGCCGCCCCGGGATACTGCAGCCACCCGGTAGGTACACGGTCACCCTCGAGGCGGCAGGGCGGACGCTCGAGCAACCCCTGGAAGTGATCAAGGACCCGAACTCGGAGGGCACCGAGACCGACATCGCCTCTCAGATCGCCATGGTCGCGCAGCTTTACGACGATCTCGAGACGACGGTGGGCATGATCAACCGGATCGAGTGGATGCGGCGACAGCTTTACGATCTGCAGGCCGTGCTGGCCGATACGGCGGACTCCGAACGCCTGATCGAGGCGGCGGGCGAGCTCGACGGCACGTTGCTGGCGGTGGAGGAGGATCTCTATCAGACCAGGCTCACCTATACCGGGCAGGATCGAGTGCGCTGGCCAACGCGCCTGTTCGGTCACTTCCAGTACCTGGCAGGCGCGGTCTCGACCGTCGATTTTCCGCCGACCGACCAGGCGCGCGAAGTTCAGCAGGTGCTCGAGGATCGCATGCACGACCTGTCGGATGAGCTGGCAAGGCTGATCGAGCAGGATGTCGAGGCATTCAACGAGCTGCTGCGCGAGCGCGGCCTGGGCCCGGTAGTCACCGGAGTTGAGTAGAACAAGCGGCCGGCGCCGGCGGGCGAGTAGAGCCCGAGCCAGCGACCGGCGTTGCGCGATGCAGGTGTGCTCGATCGCCGGTGTGGGCGCGCTGCTGGTCGTGCTTTCGGCGGTGGGGCCGGTGCGGGGCGCTCAGAGCTCTGCGGCGCCACCGTCGAGCGAGCCAGCGCCGGCTGCCGACTGGTCACGCTTTCGTGGCCCCAACGGCTCCGGGATCGCCGAGACGTCGGCCCTGCCGATCAGCTTCGAGGGCGACAAGCACCTGCTGTGGAAGACGCCGTTGCCGCCGGGCCATTCGTCGCCGGTATTGTCGGCGGAGCGCATCTTCGTAACCGCCTTCGAGCAGGGGCAACTGTGGACGCTTGCCGTCGATCGAGTCACGGGGCGCGTCCTCTGGCGGCGCCAGGCTCCGCGACCACGAGCCGAGAAGCTCGATTCGCGAAACAATCCGGCGGCCCCCAGCCCGGCGATCGATGGTGAGCGTGTCGTGGTCTTCTTCCCCGATTACGGCCTACTGGCCTACGACCTGGATGGCAACGAGCTCTGGCGGCTGCCGCTCGGCCCCTTCGACAACCTCTACGGCATGGGGGCTTCGCCGATTGTGCACGAGGGGACGATACTGCTGGTGTGCGACCAGCGAACGCGCTCGTACCTGCTGGCGGTGGAGGCCGCGACCGGTCGCGAGCAATGGCGTGTTGATCGCCCCGAGGCGGCGAGCTCGCATGCGACCCCGATCATCTGGACGTCGCCTGAAGGCGAGACGCAGCTGGTGGTGGTCGGATCGTTTCTGCTGAGTGGCTACTCCGTACAGACGGGTGAGCGGCTCTGGTGGGTGCGCGGCATGATCCACGAGATGAAATCGGTGCCCGTGGTCGGCGACGGGGTGGTCTACGTGAACGGCTACGGCTCCCCGCTCAACGACCCTGGAAACACCATGGACGTGGGGTCGTTCGAGGAGGCGCTGACACTCAGTGATGCCGATGCCGACGGGTTGCTGAAGCCCGAGGAGCTGCCCGAGGGGAGAGCAAAACGCCGCTTCGGCATGAGTGATCTCGATCGCGATGGGACGCTAGATCAACGTGACTGGGAGTACTTTCGCAACTCGATGGCAATGACCAACGGCATGTTCGCGATCCGTCTCGGCGGTAGCGGTGACATGACCGCACGGAGCTTCCTCTGGATTTACAGCCGCGCCGTGCCGCAGTTGCCCTCGCCGTTGTTGTACGAAGGCCTGCTGTACATGATCAACGACGGTGGCATCGTGACGATTCTCAATCCCGATACCGGCGAGCGTCTCGACCAGGGGCGCATCCCGGGCGCCGTGGACAAGTTCTACGCCTCGCCAGTGGCGGGAGACGGCAAGATCTACATGGTCAGCGAGCTTGGCAAGGTTGCGGTCTTGAAGCCAGGCCCCAAACTCGACGTTCTGAAGATCAGCGACCTCGATGACCTGGCGTACGGTACGCCGGCGATCTCCGACGGACACATCTACCTGCGAACCCGTGAGACCCTCTATGCCTTCCGACACTAGCTGTTCCAGCCCGGCAATCGGAGTTTCCTGATGAAGGTCGAGACATTCGAGCTCGAGAGAGTGCAGTCACTTTGGGAGAACCTCGTCGAGATCAACCTCACCGAGAGCGGCGTGCATCCATACACCCTCGAGGAGTTGCTGACGCCGGACGAGATCGCCGAGGTGGCGCGGGTGCGTCTGGGTTACGGTCAGACCAACGGATCGATCCCGCTGCGCGAGTCGATAAGCGACCTGTATGGTGGCGCCGACGCCGACAACGTTCTGGTGACCACCGGCTCGGCCGAGGCCAACTTCGTTGCTGCCTGGAACCTGCTGGAGCCGGGCGACGAGGTGGCGCTGATGGTGCCCAACTACCTGCAGCTTCGTGGCATCGCCCACTCCTTCGGAGTGGACGTGCGGCCGTTTCACCTGCGCGAGGAGCTCGCCTGGGGGCCCGATCTCGATGAGCTGCGCGACGCAATCTCACCGCGCACCAAGATGATTGCCCTCTGCAACCCGAACAACCCCACCGGAGCGGTGCTTGCCCCCGATGCGATGCAGACCATCATCGACCTCGCCGCCGACGTCGACGCCTGGGTATACGTCGACGAGATCTATCGCGGCGCCGAGCTCACGGATGCCGAGACCCCGACGTTCTGGGGCTCCTATGACAAGGTCGTCGTCAACGGCGGCCTGTCGAAAGCCTACGCCCTTCCGGGTCTACGTATCGGCTGGCTGGTGGGGTCGCATCAGATGATCGCCGACTCCTGGGCCAGGCATGACTACACGACGATCGCTTCAGCCGTGATGAGCGATCACATCGCGCAGATGGCCCTGACGTCGCCGCGCCGCGAGCAGATCTTCGAGCGTAACCGGACCCTGCTGCGCGAGAATCTGGCCATCTTCCAGGCGTGGGTCGATGGGCATGGCGGCCAGTTCCACTTCGTGCCTCCGCAGTCGGGCGGCATGGGGTTCGTACGCTACGACCTCGATATGAACTCGACTGAGCTGGTGACTCGGTTGCGCGACGAGCAGGGCCTGCTGGTGATTGCCGGCGACTGCTTTGGCATGGACGGTCACCTGCGCATCGGGATCGGCGGCGAGTCAGAGCAGCTGGTCACCGGTCTCGGTCGCATCGACACGGTGATCGGAGGGCTCTAGTTCCCTCGGTTGACCTGCCGCTGCGCGGTGCGAAAGGGTTCCTCTGCGCCGAGGGTGGTGGTTGCACGGACGCCACGCGTCTGCGAGCTTTCGGCTATGCCAACTCCCTGGTGGACACGTGATGGGCTTGAGGCCCGCGACGGTCGCATGACGATCGCAGGGCACGACGCCACCGAGCTGGCGCGCGCCCACGGCACACCGCTGTACGTGTACGACAGCGCTCGCATGGAGGCCAACCTGGGCCGGCTGCGGCAGGCTCTGGATTACGCCGGTGTGCGCCACCAGCTGCTCTACGCGCTCAAGTGCAATCGCCACCCGGACATCGTCGCCCGCATGCGCGAGACGGGCGTGGGTGTCGACGTGTGTTCGCCGAATGAGATGGATATGGCGCTGGCGGCCGGCTGGGAGGCGGAAGACATCTCCTACACGGGAACGAACCTCAGCTCGCGCGACCTGGAGCGAATCCTCGCCCATCCGGTGATCTTGAACCTCGACTCGATGAGCGCGATCCGCAACGTCGGCGCGCGGGCACCCGGCAGGTCGATCGGTCTGCGGCTCAACCCGGGTGTAGGAACCTACTCGACGCGCACAACGGCGGCCGGGACCTGGCCCTCGAAGTTCGGCATCTATCCGGAGCAACTGGACGAGGCGCTGGCGATCGCCGCCGCCGAGGGGCTGCAGGTGCGAGGGCTGCACTTCCACATCGGCTCAGGCTGGCTGCAGGAAAAGCTCGATGAGTTCCGTCAGGCGGTCCAGGTGGTCGGTGACGTTGCGACGCGGCTCACGGATCTGGAATATGTCAACGTCGGCGGTGGTATCGGCGTTCCGGGAGTGGCGTCTGCAGTCGGAGTTGACCTCGGCGCGTACGCGGCCCTGATCTCCAAGAGCTTCGGGTCCCTCGGGGTGCGCATCATGTGCGAGCCGGGCGATTTCCTGGCACGCGATTCCGGCATATTTCTGGTCGAGGTAGTGGGTGTCGACGAGCGGCGCGGCGTCAGGTTCGTCGGTGTGGACGGTGGCTACAACGCCTGCGGAATTCCCTACCTGTATCGGGAGCCCCAGGAGATCGTTGTTTGTCGAGCCGCTGACGCGCCAGCAACCGAGACCTATACGGTGGCGGGCCACATCAATGAGGCGCGCGACGTGTTCGCCGACGAGATGCGACTGCCAGAAGTCCACGAAGGGGACATTCTGGCCCTGCTGAACGTTGGCGGATACGGTGCGGAGCTGGCAACGATTCACTGCGCCCGTCCACACGCCGAGCGCCTCGTGCTCTAGTTCCCAAGTATCGTCCGCCGGGAGAGTAGCTCCGCCGGCTCAGATACCGACGAGGTTCGGGCGTAGCTTGGTATAGCCGTGCTCCCGGGCCCACACGTCGAGCGGTAGCGCGGCGATCTCGTCGATGTCGGCGACGGCGAGCGGCTCGATGGCGTGGCTGACCACGTTCAGGTATCGCTGGCACTCGATGCAGGCGCGGACCTGCAGCCAAGGCAGATCTTCGCTCCGATACCATTCCAGCTGACGGTCGTCGGAGGAGCGGCAGGCGGGGCAGCGATCGCGGACGTAGGCCCACTCCGCAAGGCAGAGCGAGCAGACCAGGCTGAGCGAGGTGCCGTCGCCGCTGGTTCGCAGGCAGCCGACCTGGGCGGCGTGGTCGCAGCGGGGACAGGTATCGGGCGCGCCATGGGCGGCGGCTGTACCCGGCTCGCTCACGGCATCGCTGGCGACTTCCGGTGCGAGCAGCACACGAGCAAAGAAGCTACGGGGCGACTCGGTATCGGCACCTGAGCGGTAGTCGCTCATCGCTGCCCGGCAGGTAGCGTCGTCGAGCTCCTCGGCGGCGGCCCGCAGCGGCGCGGGAGCGATCTGCGCCACCAGATCGATGAGGTCCCGCCGTGACGCCAGCGGTTCCGTTGGCGAGACGTGGGCCTGAAGCTCGGCGATCCGGCTGCAGAACATCAGCGCCTCGCGAGATGCCGGGAGGCGGGAAGCCAGCGTCAACGCCCGGGCTGCGCGGTGCGAGCACAGCGTGGGGAAATCCGGCTGCGCCGAGTCCGTGATGCTCAGCGGCCCGAGATCTTCGCGTACCACTTGGCGTGATGCGCCGCCGCCCAGTGGGCGCTCACCGAGCCCCGGGTCATGGCGCGCAAGGAGCCCGGGATTGCGGCGACGGCCATGTAGACGTGCAGGATGATGCCGCCGATCGCTACTACCGCGGCGATCGGATGGATCAGCAACGCGGCGAAGGCGAGCCCGCGTGGGGCGGTGCCGGCAAACCACATCACCAGACCGCTGCCGAGGAGCGCGAGCGCCGCCAGTGTCTGGGCCCAGAACAGCATCTTCTGCCCGCCGTGAAAGCGCCCGGACTCGGGCATGCCGGCGGTATCGTTGCTGGCGTATCGATGCGCCCGGCGCAGCCAGCGACGGTCGTCGTCGTCGACGCGCATTTGGCGCGCCCAGCTCACGAACATCACGCCGAGGATCACGGCAAACGCCACGCCGCCCCAGGGGTGCCCCCAGCGCGTCGCCTCACCGCCACCGAAGATCGTCGACAGCCAGAGCAGCTTGTGGCTCCACAACGATAGCCCCGTCGCCGTGACGTAGACGAAGCTGATGGCGACCGCCCAGTGAACGACGCGCTCGCGGAACGAAAAACGCTCCACGTACCCATCGGAGGGGGGCGAGCTCACGCTTCACCCCCGTGCTCTTGCCCGAGGGGCCCGACGCGGACGTAGTGCAGCAGCACCCCCAAGATCGCGCCGAAGAAGACCAGATTGCCGAGCCATTTCACCGGCCCCTTCCAGAGCTTCACCGTCCAGTGCACCGCCGGGTCAGCCGGAAGGCCGTAGGTCTGCGGCTGCTCGGCGTCCTTGAGGACGTACAGCACGTTGGTTCCGCCCACGCCCAGAGGGTTGTAGACGCCGGCATTCTGGTGCCCGGCGCCGCGGAGATCTTCGGCGCGCGTCTCGGCTACCCGCAGAAGGTCGTCTCGCGTACCGAACGTCAGGCAGCTGGTCGGGCACGCCTTGACGCAGGCGGGCTCCAGGCCCACGGAGGTGCGGTCGGAGCACAGGGTGCACTTGTAGACCTTCTGAGTTACCGGTGACAGCCGTGGTATGTCGAACGGGCAGCCGGCGATGCAGTAGCCGCAGCCGATACAGAGGTTGTTGTCGAAATCGACGATGCCGTCGTCGTGCCGGAAGATCGCCCCCGGGACGGGGCAAACGTCCATACACCCTGGTTCGACACAGTGCATGCACTGGTACTTGGAGAAGATCCAGTCGAGGGTGCTGTCCTCGTGCTCGACCTCCTTGAACTTGATCAAGTTCCAGAAGTCGTGGCGAACTTCGGGCATCGTCTGATAGGTGCCGTCGAACGTGCCGTACGTCGTCCCCTGATCGTTCCACTGCTGACAGGCGGCCTCGCAGGCCTTGCAGCCGATGCAGGTCGTGGTGTCGATCAGCTTGGCGACGATCTCGACCATGAGCTCAGAGCTTCTCCAGGTTCACCAGGAACCCCTTGTATTCGGGCGTACCGGAGTTGGGATCGAGCACCGACGGTGTCAGGTTGTTGACCAGCGGTCCCCGAACTCTGCCGACGAAACCCCAGTGGATGGGAATCCCCAGCTGGTAGACGGGCCGATCGTCGACGTGCAGGGCGCGTAGCCGCTTGGTGACCAACGCCGGCCCCTCCACACGGCCGCGGGCGGCGGTCACAGCGACCAGGTCTCCGTTGGAGATGTCCTTTTCACGGGCCAGCTCCTCCGGAACCTCGACGAAGAAGCTCGTCTGTAGCTGCGAGGTCGCGGACACGTGCTTGGTCCAGTAGTGGAAGTGCTCGGTGAGCCGGAAGGTCACCGCCACGTAGGGATACTCGTCGACCGTGCCCAGCGGATCGAGCTCCCCACGCATGATGGTCGCCATCGGATTGCTGTTCACCGAGGGATGTAACAGGTTGTCGACGGGCGACTCGGCGGGCTCGTAGTGCTCGGGGAAGGGCCCTTCCACGAAGTCGGGCGCGAACAGCTTCGCCACTCCCTCGGCGAGCATGATGAACGAGCCGTATTGGTCCGGCGGGGCGCTCGCCGCGTAGTCGGCGACGTCTCCCAGATAGCGGCCGTCGTCCCAGCGGATCGGCGCGCGCGTCGCATCCCAGGGCTGGCCGTCGGCGTCGGCCGAAGCGCGGTTGTAGAGCACACGGCGGTTGGCCGGCCAGCTCCAGGCGTAGTCGGCGAACAGCCCGAGTCCGGTGGGGTCTTCCTGGCCGCGTCGGTCCATCATGTTGCCGGCCTCGGTGAACGAGCCAGAGTAGAGCCAGTTGCCGCAGAGCGATGATCCGTCGGCGCGGAGGTCGCCGAAGCCGCCAACCTGCCGCGCATCGCCGATCGATCGGCCGCTGACCTCCTTGGCTACCTCGGTCAGCGAAGGGGATACGGCATTGCCGTAATCCCAGGCGATGTTCAGCAGCGGATCTGGCGCGGTGCCGCCCTCCTGTCGATACAGCTCACGGAGCTTCAGGAACAGCCTGGCGATGATCTCCTGGTCGTTCTTGGCGTCGCCCGGTGGTGGCAGGGCAGCGTCCTTCCACTGCAGCCAGCGAGACGAGTTGACGAAGGTACCGTCTTTCTCGGCGAAGCAGCCAGCCGGCAGCAGGAAGACCTCGGTGTCGATGTCCTCGGGGCTCTCTGCGCCTGGGTAGTACTCACCAGCTAGGTCCTGTGCCTTCCAGAAGGCAGCTGTCTCGGTCTCGAAGTTCTCGACTACGATCATCCACTTCAGCTTGCCGAGCGCCGAGATCATCTTCGGGGTATTGGGTCCGTTGGCTACCGGATTCATCCCGAAAGAGATCAGCCCCTCCATCTCGCCTTCGTTCATGCGATCGAAGATCTGTCCCCAGCTGTGGTTGGCGTTCTCGTCGATCTTCGGGAGCCAGTCGTACCCGAAATCGTTCGATGCCTCGGCGTTGCCGCCGTAGTAGGCCTTCAGCAGGCTGGTCATGAAGCGCGGTGTGCTGCCCCAGTAGTTCATCGAGTTCGGTCGTAGAGCGCGCGGCGAGTTGGCGGCGTTGTACTCGGCCAGGGATGTCTGGGGAGCCTTGGGCACCTTCAGGTAGCCGGGCAGCATGTTCCAGGCTCCCATGTCGGTGGCGCCCTGGATGTTGGAGTGGCCCCGCTGGGCATTGACCCCACCGCCCGGCATGCCGATGTTGCCCAGCAACAGTTGCAACATCGCAGCGCAGTGGATCAGCTGCACCGAGTGGCTGTGCTGGGTCCAGCCGAGGGCGTACAGGACGGTGCCGGAGCGTCCGGCCCGACCGGATGACGTGATCACCTCGGCGGCGCGCTCGAACGCCTCCGCGCTGCACCCGCTGATCGACGCCACCACGTCCGGGGTGTAGCGCTCGTAGTGGCGTGCCATGAGCTGGAATACGCAACGTGGGTGCTGCAGAGTCGGATCGACGCGAGCGTGGCCGCGCCCGTCGAGCTCGTAGCTCCACGTCGACTTGTCGTAGGCGCCACGCTCGGCGTCCCAGCCGGAAAAGTGGCCGTCCTCGAAGCCGAAGCCGTCACCGATGACGAAGGCCGCGTTGGTGTGTTGGGCGACGTACTCCTGATGGAAGCGGTCGTTGCTCAGCGCATAGTTGATGAGACCGCCGAGGAAGGCGATGTCGCTACCGGCACGGATCGGAACGTACTCATCGGATACTGCCGCCGTACGGTTGAAGCGCGGGTCGATACACACCAGCTTGGCGTTGCGCTCCCTCTTCGCCTGCATGACGAAGCGGAAGCCCACCGGGTGATTCTCGGCCGGATTGCCCCCCATGACGAGGACCACATCGGCATTGGCGACGTCCGTCCAGCCGTTGGTCATTGCCCCGCGACCGAACGTGGCGGCCAGACTGGCCACCGTGGGGCCGTGTCACAATCGCGCCTGGTTCTCGTAGGGCAGGATCCCGAGGCCGAAGCGCAGCTTGCCGAGCAGGTAGTTGACCTCGTTGGTGTCGGTGCAGCCGCCGATCAGCGCCAGGTTCGTCAGGCGGTTGACCGTACGGCCCTGTGCGTCGCGTTCCTCGAACCCCGCGTCACGGGTGTCCTTTATGCGGCGCGCCATGCGATCGAGAGCTTCCTCCCAAGATATGGGCTCGAAATCGGAGGCACCCGGGGCGCGAACCAGAGGCCGTTCGAGCCTGCGGTCGTTGTTGACGTAGTCCTTCAGGCTGATGCCCTTGGGGCAAAGTGTGCCGCGGTTGATCGGGCTGTCGGGGTCACCCTCGACGTGCACCACCGTCGGTTTCACGTTGTCGGCCCGATCGCCAAGCGTGTGAATTACCACGCTGCAGCCGACGGCGCAGTAGGGGCAGACGCTGTGAGTCTGTGTGGTGCGCGCGATCTTGAGTTGGCGAACCGCAGCGTGTGCGGGGCGCAGATCAAAGCCGAACGCGGTGGTCGCGATTGCCGCCGCGCCCACCTGGAAGAGCCGCCTTCGAGAAACGTCCACGCCCATATCCTCGGATACCCTCGCTGGTTGATACCACGGTGCTTTTCAGGGTGTCAACGAGTGACGGCCGTCGTCATCGGTGGCGCTGAGCGTCGCGACTGCTCACGACGGTGTGTTCAGTGTGCCGGAGCCGATGTTGTGATCTACCTGGTCGGCAGCACAGCCCGGCTGAGGATCGACTCGAAGAGCTCCTGTTTACCGCTTCTTGCCTCCGGAAGGTCGCTGCTGGCAGCGATCGCATGGAGCTCGGCGAGCCCCAACGCGCCCGACTCGAACTCGGCTCCCGGAGCGAGACCGAAGCTCTCGTAGCGTTGTTCGCGCAGACTCAAGTAGTCCGAGTCGGCGAGAACGCTCGCTGCAGCCAGCAAAGCGCTGGCAAAAGTATCCATTCCGGTGACGTGGGCGATGAATAGGTCTGCCGCATCGGTCGAATTGCGACGGAGCTTGGCGTCGAAATTGATGCCACCCGTTCCGAGCCCGCCAGCCTGGAGCATGACGAGCATTGCCTCGGTCGTCTCGTACAGATCCACCGGGAACTGATCGGTGTCCCAGCCGCTCTGGTAGTCGCCGCGGTTGGCGTCGATGCTGCCTAGCAGGCCGGCGTCGGCGGCGACCTGGAGCTCGTGCTGGAATGTGTGTCCGGCGAGCGTAGCGTGGTTGACTTCGATATTGAGCTTGAAGTCCTCGAGCAGGTCGAACTCACGTAGGAAACCCACGGCCGTCGCCGCGTCGTAGTCGTATTGGTGCTTCATCGGCTCTTGCGGCTTGGGCTCGATCAGGAAGACTCCGTCGAAGCCGTGGGCGCGCCCGTAGTCACGCGCGGCATGAAGAAAGCGCGCCATATGCTCGCGCTCGCGCTGCATGTCAGTGTTGAGCAGGCTCATGTAGCCTTCGCGCCCGCCCCAGAACACGTAGTTGCTTCCGTGCAGCGCAATCGTGGCATCGAGCGCGCATTTCACCTGGGCGGCGGCGTGGGCCACTACGGCGAAATCCGGATTGGTAGCGGCGCCGTTCATGTAGCGCGGGTGCGAGAACAAGTTGGCGGTGCCCCACAGTAGTCGCACGCCGGAGGCGCTCTGCTTCTCGGCGGCGTACTCGACAGCTGCCTGCAGGAGGCGCTCGGACTCGCTGACCGAGCTCCCCGCCGCGACCAGGTCGACGTCGTGGAAGCAGTAGAACGGCACCCCGAGCTTGGTGATGAACTCGAACGCCGCGTCCATCTTCAGGCGCGCCGCCGCCAACGGATCGGATTCGCTCGACCAAGGGAACTCGCGCGTCGGCGCTCCGAACGGATCACCGCCGCCGACGCCAAAGCTGTGCCAATAGGCCACCGCGAAGCGCAGGTGCTCGGCAAGTGTCTTGCCCCCCACCGTGCGCGCCGGGTCGTAGATCTTGAAGGCGAGGGGGTTGTGAGACTCGGGTCCCTCGAAGGGGATCTCCCCCACCTGTGGAAAGAACTCTTGGTCACCGATCGTCACGGACATTCCGATTGCATCTCCACGTCGTAGTGGGCGATCGCCCCTTCAAGTTGGCGGCACCATCGATCATAGGCGTCGGCATAGGCTGCCCGCAGGCGCTGGTCGGGCTCTACCAGCTGGCTCGCTACGAGCCCGGCGAAGGCCTCGGCAGGGGAGTCGTAGATGCCGGCGCCGAGCCCCGCTCCGCGTGCCGCTCCCTGCGCCCCGTCGGTCTCGAACAGCTCGATGGTTGCACCGGTCGTGCCGGCCAACGCCTGCCGAAAGATCGGGCTGGCGAACAGGTTCCCGGCGCCGGCGCGGATCACGTGTGGCTCGATTCCGGTCTGCCGCAAGACGTCGAGACCGTAGCGGAAGGCGAAGGCGACGCTCTCCTGAGCGGCGCGTAGCAGATGGGCAGTGCGGTGGCGATTGAAGTTCAGGCCGTGCACCTGACACCCGAGATCGCGGTTCTCGAGCAGGCGTTCCGCACCGTTTCCGAAGGGCAGGATCGCCACCCCGTCGCTGCCCACCGGCAACGGCTCCGCGGCAGCGTTCATAGCGCTGTAGTCGGTCCCCGCGGGACACACATGCCGCCGCAGCCAGGCGTTGAGAATACCGGTACCGTTGATGCATAGCAGTACGCCGAGGCGCGGTCGGGACACCTCGTGGTTGACGTGCGCGAAGGTGTTCACCCGCCAGCACGGATCCGGCTGAGCGACGTCGCTGACTCCGTAGACCACTCCCGAAGTGCCCGCAGTCGCAGCGATCGCGCCGGGCTCCATCACGTTGAGCGCCAGCGCGTTGTTGGGCTGGTCGCCGGCTCGATAGCTGACCGGTAGTCCAGCCTCCAGCCCGAGCTCGGCGGCGGCAGCTGCCGTTAGCTCACCCTGACGGCCGAAGGTCGGGACGACATCCGGGATCAGCTCGCTGTCGAGCTCGAAATGCCGGAGCAGCGGCGCCGAGACCTCGTTGTCGAGGAAATCCCAAAGGATGCCCTCGGACAAGCCCGGCACTGTAGTCGTCATGGCGCCGGTCATCCGCATAGCTACCCAATCGCCCGGGAGCAGCATCTTGTGGGCGCGCGCGAACGTGTCGGGCTCCTGCGCTCTTACCCAGGCGAGCTTGGAGGCGGTGAAATTGCCCGGCGAGTTCAGCAGATGGCGCTGGCAATAGTCGCGTCCGAGCGACTCGAGGGCCTCCTGACCGTGCGACACGGCGCGACTGTCGCACCAGATGATCGCCGGTCGGAGCACCTCGCCCCGCTTGTCGACGAGCACGAGGCCGTGCATCTGGTAGGCGATGCCGACGGCCCGGACCTCATCCGGGGACACAGATCCGGCTTCGATTACCGCCGCAGTGGCGCGCACCAGGTGCCGCCACCACAGCTCGGGGTGCTGTTCCGCGTACCCGCGGTGAAGTGCCTCGATCGCCATCTCGTCGTCGGGCGACGATGCGCTGGCAACGCAGACTCCCGTGTCGGCGTCCAGAAGGGCGGCTTTGACCGAGGAGCTTCCGATGTCGTAACCGAGGAGGTACATCGCAGCCCCTGCCGACGCGTTAGCGGCCACCGTGCGGTGAGAGCCGGTCACGATGGACGGCGCTGTAATCAAGACCGGCTCGCTCACCCAGCGCGTACTCGACGCCACCGGCCAGGTGTCGCAGAAAGTCCGGATCATCGTAGCTCTCGGCGGTGTGGCCGAGCGCCGTATAGAAGCTGCGGCCGCCGTCGTACTCGTGCGACCAGGCCATGCGATGAGGATCGCCGGTAGAGGCGCCCTCGTAGCTGTCTTCGTCGATCGTCAACAGCACGCGGACGTCCGGGGTCGTATAGCGCAGGTCATACCACTCGTCGGTGCGTGTCCACGTGAGTCGGAGTCGTCTCGTCGCTGGATGGTCCGCATCTTCGACCCGCAGGGTGGCCTGCTGAATCTCGGGATGGCCTACGAAGTAGGCACCCACCAGGTCTCCGTACCAGGGCCACCCGTACTCGGTATCGCTGGCGGCGTGGATACCGACGTAACCGCCGCCCGCCTGAATGAAGCGTTCGAAGTCGGCTTGCTGTACGGCGTTGAGCACGTCGCCGGTGGTGCTCAGGAAGACAACCACGTCAAAGGTGCGCAGCGTTTCCTCGTCAAAGACGGTGGCGTCCTCCGTGTCTTCGACCGCGAACCCGTTGTCTCCGCCGAGCTCGTGGATGGCACGAATGCCGGTTTCGATAGAGGCATGGCGAAAAGCCGCTGTCTTGGAGAACACCAGCACTCGAGGTGACGGCGCCGAACAAGCGCCACTGACCATCGTGAAGACCAGGACGATAGCGGCCAGCGCGGATGACCGGATCCCTACATGCATTGTCGTCCTTGTAGCGGTTGCTGGCACCACCGGCAGCTAGGAGACCGAGCCGTAGTCCACGTCGATCTGTCGTCGCGACTCGGCCGATGCCAGCACTGCGTCGCAAACCACCGCGGCGCGATAGCCGTCGTCGAAAGTGGCCCCGTGGGGCCCCACATCCCGATCGTTGACGATGCAGTCGAAAAGGTGGGCGAACTCGTGCACGAAGGTGTGCTCCCAACCGATGATGTGGCCGTGTGGCCACCAATGTTCCCAGAAAGGATGGTGTGGCTCGGTTACCAGCACGTCGTGGAACCCCTGCGTCTCGCGAGGCTCGTCTCCCACCCAGAACACCTGCAGCTCGTTGAGTCGCTCGAGGTTGAAGCGGATGCTACCGAGCTCTCCGTTGATCTCGATCACTTGATGGTTCTTGCGTCCGGCAGCGAAACGCGTCGACTCGAGTGTTCCCAAAGCTCCGTTGGCGAATCCCACCGTGGCGACGAAAGCGTCGTCAACGTCGACCTTGGCGTTTCCGGAGCCATCGGGCATTGGCCTCTCGTCGATGAAGGTGCGCGTCGCGGCGCCGACGCTGGCAATATCGCCGACCAGGTAGTGCGCCAGGTCGATGATGTGTGCCCCGAGATCACCCAGGGCACCGCTGCCGGCCTGTTTCTTGTCGAGCCGCCAGATTCTCGGCGTACCGTAGTGCGGCAGGATCCACTCCTGCAGGTACATGGCACGATAGTGGTAGATGCGGCCCAGCGCGCCACTGTCGATCAATTGACGGGCCTGGCGTATGGCCGGCACGAAACGGTAGTTGAACGCCACCATGTTCTTGACGCCCGCGGCGCGCACGGCCTCCAGCATGGTTGCGGCCTCCTCGGCGTTGCGTGCAAGGGGCTTCTCGCAGATCACATGCTTGCCGGCCGCGGCGGCGGCAATGCAGGGCTCGGCGTGGGCGTCGTTGGGTCCACCGTTGTCGAATAGTTGCACCCGCTCGTCGTCGATCAGGTCACGCCAGTCGGTGGAGTGGCTCGCGTACCCGAAGCGCCGGGCGGCTTCGGATACGGCGGCCTCGTTGCGCCCGCAAATCACCACCAACTCGGGCACCGCCGGTGGTGGATAGATCATGTAGGGGAGTTTCTTGAGCGCGTTCGAATGCGCCTTCCCCATGAACGAGTAGCCCAGCATTCCGACGCCGACGCCGGGTGCCTCGGAATTGCTGGTAGCAGTCGCCATGTCGGTGAAGGATTGCTCACCCATCCTCGTGCTCCCGGTCTGAGGTGGTTGCCATCAGTCGTCTGCGAACGCCGCGTCGAACGCTACGTCTGACGGGGCGAAGTCCTGATCGCGGATCATCTGTAGCGCCTCCTGCGCACCCCACTCCCGGTCCATGCCGCTGTCCTCCCACTCAATCGATAAAGGACCGTCGTAGCCGATGCGGTTGAGTGCCCTCACGATGGGATCCCAGTCCACGTCACCACGCCCAGGGGAAACGAAGTCCCAGCCTCGTCGAGGGTCACCGAAGTCCAGGTGCGAGGAGAGGATGCTGTTGCGACCGTCCAGCTGCACGCGCGCGTCCTTCACGTGGACGTGGAAGATGCGGTCGGGGAACTCTTCGATGAAGGTTACCGGCTCGACGAACTGGTGAACCAGGTGGCTGGGGTCGAAGTTGAATCCGAAGCTGGGGTGGTCGTCGAGCGCGTCGAGCGCCCGCCGTGCAGTGATGGTGTCGTAGGCAATCTCGGTCGGGTGTACCTCGAGGCCGTATCGCACCCGCTCGTCGGCGAACACTTGGAGGATGGGCCGCCAACGCTCGGCGAAATCCCGGTACCCGGCGTCGATATCCTGCTGGCTCGTCGGTGGGAAGAAGTACAGCTTGGACCACACGCTGCTGCCGGTGAATCCGTTGACCACGTCGACGCCGAAGCGGCGTGCCGCGCGTGCGGTGTTGGCAACCTCCTCGGCGGCGCGCTGGCGGACCCCCTCAGGATCGCCATCGCCCCAGATGCGCGGTGGCAGGATCGCCTGGTGGCGCGCGTCGATCGGGTCACAGACGCACTGCCCGACCAGGTGCGTGCTGATGGCGGAACACGACAAACCGTGCCGTTCGAGTAGCTCGCGCTTGGCGTCGACGTAGGCATCCTCGCTGAGCGCTCGGTCAACCTCGAAGTGATCCCCCCAACAAGCCAGCTCGAGCCCGTCGAAGCCCCATTCGGAGGCTTTGGCGGCCAATGCCTCCAAGGGCAGGTCGGCCCACTGGCCCGTGAACAAGGTAATTGGTCGTGACATCGATAGGCTCCTTCGTGACGCCCGGGTACCAACGCAATCTACGCGTGCCGACATGCGGAGGCAACGTGCCCTCGGCTGACTCGGCGTTGCCGTTGTATTCTGCGTTGGCCTGTCCGGATCCAGCCAGGAGCCGTGCCCCGATGCGTGATGAGCACGCGTACCAGCGTGAGCCGTATCTGACCGAGCTCGATGTCGAGGTGATCGCCTCGGGCGAGGAGGACGGGCGCCCGTTCTCGATCCTCGACGACACGATCATGTACCCGGAGGGCGGCGGCCAGCCGCCCGACTCCGGCATGCTCGGCGGCGTACGGGTGAGTGATGTGCAGCGCGTCGACCGCGACATTCGTCACTACGTGGAGCGCCCGGTGCAACCTGGACCGACGCGCCTGGTCTTGGACTGGTCGCGGCGGTTTGACCATATGCAGCAGCACACGGCGCAGCACCTGATCACCGCGGTGGCCGATGCAGAGCTCGGCTGGGAGACGACCTCGTTCCATCTGGGTGAGCGCCGATCCGATATCGAGCTCAACGCGCCGCTGCCTGAGGTGACCTCGCTGGCGCGTTTGGAGGACGCGGTAATGGGAGTGGTGCGTTCGAACCGACACGTCAGCGCGCGCTACGTCTCGCCTAACGAGGTGGGCGCCCTCGACGTGCGCAGCCGCGGCATGCCGCACGGCCATCAGGGCAGCGTGCGTCTGGTGGGAATTGACGGGATCGACGTATGCGCCTGCGGCGGGACGCATTTGTCGTCGACCGCCGAGATCGAGGCCGTCAAGCTGCTCGGGGTCGAAGCGATGCGAGGTGGCTCGCGTCTGCACTGGGTAGCGGGCGGCCGGGTCCGTGCCCGACTGGGCGAGCACGAAGCCCGCGCTCGGGCCCTACGGGCCCTGCTCGATGTTGGCGACGACGAGCTCGTCGCCGCGGCCACCGGTCGCAGCGAGCGGCTCAAGGCCGCCGACAGGCAGGTACGCCGTCTCGAGAGAGAGCTGGCAAGGGAGGTCGCTCGCGGTCTGGTGGATTCCGACAGAAGCGTAGTGGAGGCGCACTTCAACGATGCCAGCGCTGGATTCCTGCAGCTTGTGGCACGCTATTTTGCCGCCGCGGCGAGCAGGCGCGTCGCGCTTCTCACCGCTACTGAGGCCGGCGAGCACTTCTTCTTGCTGGCCAGCGGCTCCGGATGCCCGATGACGCTGACGGAGCCCGGAGGCCGGATCGCGGAGTTGCTCGAGGGCCGAGGCGGCGGTTCAGCCACGCTTTTTCAGGGCAAGGCAGGCGACCTGAAGAAACGAGGCGAGGCGGTGGATCTGCTCGAACAGCAGCTCGACCTATCGAGCTAGCCGGCTATGCTTCGGCGATGCTGTTGCGCGTCCACTCCCCGTCGACGCGGCGCCAGACGCTCTCTGGATTCGCATCGCGCAGAACAGGCGGGAGTCGATGTTGGCGCACGTTGTCGTAGCACTCGAGCATGGCGAAGCGGGACAAGGAGGCTGGAATCCCCACTGCGGTGAATCCCGGATGGCCCGTCGCCGGGTATGGTCCCCCGTGGTTCATGGCGGGGGTGACGGCTACGCCGGTCGGCATCTTGTCGTTCAGCAGTCGCCCGACGCGTCGGCGTAGCGGCGCGGCGATTCGCTCGTAAAGAACGTCGTCATCGCTGCCGGTGTGCGAGTAGATACACCCGGTGAGGTTGCCTTCGAGGCTCTCGGCGATCCGCTCCATCTGGTGCTCGTCGTCGGCTACGACGATGAGATTGGAGTTGCCGAACGCCTCTGTCTGCAGACCTTCAGGATCGGCCAGAAACGCCCCGCCGCTACTGCGCAGCAAGGTGTTCTGGAACCGGCAGCCCGATCCCTCAACTGCCGCGCCCCCGGTGAGCAGCTCGGCGCCAGCCGACTGTAGAGTGCCGACCGCTGTGTCGAGTCCGCGTGCCGTCGCCGCACCCAGCAAGGCGCCGACGGCGGAGCTCTCGAAGCCAGCGCGGAGCGTGTTGATGAATCTCTCCGCGTCGTCGCCGGCCTGAACAACTACGACGCCGGGATTGGTGCAGAACTGGCCGGTTCCCAGCAGCGCCGACCCGACGAACTCCTCGGCGAGGGCTTCCCGACGCTCGCGCAATGCCCCCGGCAGCACGAACACCGGGTTGATGCTGCTGAGCTCGAGGTAGATCGGCTTGCCGGCGCGGTCGGCAGCTTCCTTCAATGCCAAGCCGGCGGCACGCGAACCCGTGTACCCGGTCGCGGCGATGCGCGGGTGGGATACGAAGTAGGCGCCGTCATCGTGTGATGTGCGGTAGATCATCTGTACCATCGCCGCCGGTAGGCCCGCTTCCTGAAGAGCTGGCACGGTAGCTTCGGTGAGCAGCTGGGTGGTGCGTGGATGGCTGGGATGAGCCTTCACGATCACCGGGTTGCCGGTGGCTATGGCAGCCGCAAAATCGCCTCCCGAGGCGCCGTTGAAGGCCAGTGGGAAATTGTTTGGGCCGAACACCGCCACCGGACCACCGAGCGGGCCGAGCATCGAGCGGATGTTGTTGGTGGTATCGATCGTCGGCTGCCTCCAGCCGTCATTCCGGGCGGCTGCCGCGGCCTGTCGCAGCTGATCCGTGGTTCGAGGCAACTCGACATCAGCCAGGCGAGGGGATACCGGCAGCGCTGTTTCCAGGCTGGCCGCAGCGGCGATCTCGTCCTTGGCAGCGTCGATACGATGCGCGTAGCCGTCGAGAAATGCGGCGATACGCTCAGGCTCTGTGGCGGTCAGCGTGCGGGCCGCCTCCGCACCGGCGGTGACGGTGGCGTCGACGTCCGAACGATCGCTCACGGGATAGACGTGCGGCAGCGTCTCCCCGGTGTCCGGATTGATGGCTTGGAATGTGTCGCTGGCGTTGGCGGGTCGCCATTCCCCCGCGACGAGTACATGTTCCGCACGATCGCCCAATCCGGCCGCTCCTGTAGATGGACTCCTGACTGCGAGCATTCGCCAGGGAACGATACCCGATTGCTTCCCCGCCGACTCTCACCGTGCGTGTTGTGTTACTCGGATCGTAGCGCCCTTACCGGATCGACCCTGGCGGCGCGGCGGGCCGGCACCCAGGTGGCGAGCGCTGCCGTAGCCGCCAGCATCGCGGCGGTCGCCACGAGGGTGACCAGGTCGATGGGCGAGACACCGAACAGCACGGAGGCAACCCCCGGGCCGACGAGGGCAGCACCGGCAATGCCGATGAGCAGCGCGAGGCCGATGATCGCCATGACCTCGCCGATCACCATGCGCACCACCTGTGCCTCGGCGGCGCCGAGCGCCATGCGAATGCCGAGCTCCGCCGTACGCCGCTGTACGGCGAAACCGACGACAGCATAGATACCCAGGGCGGCAAGAAGCAGCCCAAGGGCGCCGAACCCGGAGAGCAGGCGAGCGGCGAAGCGCTCGACCACTAGCGCTCCCGACAGGTGGTCGTTGAGCGTCGTCAACCGCAAGACCGGCACCGTGGGTTCGATGAGACTCAGCTGTTGCCGCATGGGGGCGAGCAGCGTCGCAGGATCACCGGAGGTGCGCGCGATCACCACGAACTGGGTGTCGAAGGCCTGGCTCGTGCTGAAGTAGAAGACCGGCTCAGCCGGCGCCGTTACGCTAACGACCTTGGAATCGGCAACCACGCCGATCACCTCGGTCCAGGCGTCAACATCGCTGCCTTGGCCGCGGAAGCGGCCGCCCACGGCATCGCTCGTGCCCCAGTAGGCGCGTGCCATCGCCTCGGAGATCACCGCCACGTCGGCGCCCTCGGAGTCGTCGGCAGACTCGAAGGCGCGGCCGTGAAGTAGCGACGTGCCGACCGTACGAAAGTAGCCTGGGCCGACGCCCGCCCGGGTGACCTCGACCGCCTCCGTGCCGTCCGGATCGGCGTAACCGTCGACGATCAACGTGCTCGACCCGCGCGAGCCGCGTACCGGTAGCTGGAGGCTCAGTGCGGCGGAGTCGACACCCGGGAGCCCCTCCACGCGCTCACGCAACTCCATAAACGCGGTGTGGGCCTCGGTGCCGTCGTATCCCGAGTAGCCGAGGTCAGCGACGATAGCGGCCAGGCCCTGTGGCTGGAACCCGAGGTCGGCACGCTGCGCGTTGCCCAGGCTACGGATGAAGAGCCCAGCGACGACGAGGAGAACGAAGGATAATGCTACTTGCCCGACGACCAGTGCGTTGCGCAACGACAAGCGTCCTGCGCGGAAGGTCAGTGGCACGGCATCCTCGCGAATCGACGACACCACGTCGGAACGCGACAGCCGCATCGCCGGGATAATGCCGAAGATGATGCCGGTCGCCAGGGTGAGGCCGGCGCTGAACAACATGATCCTGGGGTCAAGCCGTAGGTCGGCGGGGGTGGGGAAGCCCAGCGGCAGATCGGCCGCCTTGAATACGCTGATGCCCCAGCTGGCAAGCGCGAGCCCGACGGCGCCGCCCACCACAGACAGCAAGACGCTCTCGCTGAGAACGTGCAGGAAGATCCGCGCTCGCGAGGCGCCCAAGGCCAGCCGCACGCTGACATCGCGGCTGCGGCTAGCGTTGCGCAACAACAGTAAGTTGGCCAGGTTGCTGCAGGCAATCAGCAGCACGAGACCGACTACGGCGAGGAGACCGATCGACATCGACGTCACGACAGCGTCGCTGCCAGGATGCTGACGGATCTCGCCCGGCGAGAACAACGTGATGCGGCGTCCCTTGTTGTATTCGGGGTATTCCTCGGCCAGCCGATCGGCCAGTGCCGTCATTGCGGCCTGAGCCTGAGCTCCTGTGACGCCGGGCGCCAGGCGCGCTTTCACCTGGAACCAGTGGTTCGCACGGCTGTCGATCGTGTCGCCGACGTAGTCCCCGAACAGCGGTCGAAGACCGGACAGCGACAGCCATAGCTCAGCATTGAAACCAGGCACGATACCGCCGTAGTCGCGGGGCGCGATACCGACCACGGTTACCGGAACGCCGTTGAGGTTGAGGCGGCGTCCCAGAATCTCTGTGTCGCCGCCGAATTGCGTCTGCCACGCCGAGTATCCGAGGATGGCGACCGGCTCGCCGCCGTCGACCTCGTCGGTGGGCTCGAAATCGCGTCCCATGTAGGGGCTCAGGCCGAGCATCGAGAAATAGTTCGACGTCGTCCACTCGGTGGCCATGCTCGTCGCCGCGTCGTCCTCGAGCAGGCTGACGCCGAAGCTCATCACGGCGACCGCGTCGCTAAGCACATCGGTGCGAGCGCGAATATCGCGGTACGCCGGAAACGAGGTGCTGGTCGGTTGGCCCCCGTCGGAGTCTTGGTAGACATCGACGATCTCGTCTGGCCTTTCGTAGGGCTGGGGTCGCAGCAGGACGCCGTCGACGAAGCTGAAGATCGCCGTGTTGGCGCCAATGCCGAGCGCCACGATGGCGACTGCTGTCAGCGTGAAGGCGGGCGCCGTGGCGAGCCGGCGCGCCGCGTGTCGGAGCTCTTGAAGAATGCTGTGCATGGTTTCTTTCAGGCCTCGGGGAGGTGCAGGAGGCAGCGGCTGGCGATTCGCTAGCGGGTTGCGCTGCCAGCGCCGCGTGCGCTCGGCGAACGCGTTTCGGGTCAGGTCGCCGATCGCGAAAGCCCAGAAGCCGACGCGGCCGATGCCGTCGGGCCGGCCGGCGAGTTGGCGCTGGTGGCGGAGCAGCTCGAGCATTGCGCCCCCATACTCACGCCGGAAGGCGCGCGGATAGGCGAGCAGCAGTACACGGTAGAGCGTCTCCATCAGACGTTGCTCGAGAGCACGTGGCGGCGCTTCGCGACCTCGACGATCCGTGCCAGCCGCGCTGCCTCCACCTGCAATACCTCGAGGCCGAGGTCAGTGAGGCGATAGTACTTGCGCCGTGGATCCTCGCCAGACTCAGCCGAGTTGACGTGAGCAACGAGCTGCGCCGCGGTCATCTCCTTGAGCGATCGATACAGCGTGCCCGGGCCGAGACGTATCTCGCCCCCGGTCTCCTTCTCGATCGCATCCGCTATGCCCAGGCCGTGCATCTGTCCCGGGCTCAGCGCCAAGAGGATGTGTAGCACCGCCGGCTTGAGAGGTGCGGTGGTCGGTGGCTTGCCGTAGGTCATGCGCTGCCCCCTTCGGTCTCAAGACTCGGTCAAGTTCTATCCAAATTAGATATATCTAATTTGGATAAATAGCAAATCCAGGAGGTGGGTCCGACTGCTAGCATGGTCGGGCCATGAGCCATGATCGCCGTCACGAGATCCCCGACCTGCTGCAGCAGGCCGGAGGCCTGTCCGAGGGAGCGGCCCGCCGTATTGCTGAGGAGACCGGCATTCCGGAGGCCGATATCTACGGGGTTGGCAGCTTCTACCACATGCTGGCCAGGCCGGACGCGAAGGTGCGCGTATGCACCGGGCTGTCGTGCCAGATGGCAGGTGCTGACAAGGTGCTGCGCGCCGCCGAGCTGGCGGGGCTTCCCGTCGAGGGTTGCTCGTGTCTCGCTGGCTGCGACGTTTCGCCGGCGGTGTTACGGGATCGCCGCGTGCTGCCGAGCGTCAGCGTCGAGGATATCCGTGCTGCCGATGGCGATTGGCAGCGACTTCGCGCTGCCGCCAACGTTGCAGACGAGCATTGGCTAGGCCACGTGGGCCCGGAGCTCGACGATCCGGATACCCTGGCCTGCAACCTGCTGGCCCCCCCCGACTACAGCGGCAGCGCGTTCGCGCGCGCCGTGGAGATGGGTGCCGAGGCGGTGGTCGCCGCCATCGAGGAATCGGGCCTGCAGGGCCGGGGCGGCGCCGGGTTCCCCGCCCACATCAAGTGGAAGGGGACGCGCAGCCAGGCGGAGACCTTGCGCTATGTGGTGCTCAACGCCGACGAGGGCGAGCCCGGCACGTTCAAGGACCGCGAGGTCATGCTGCGCCGGCCCGACAAAGTCCTCGAGGGGATGGCGATCGCGGCCATGGCCATCGAGGCCACCGATGTCTATCTGTACCTGCGTGGCGAGTTCGAGATCCCATGGAAAGCGATGGAAGACGCCATCCAGCGGTACGAGGACAGTGGCGTGTTCGGCGACGTCCACTTCCATATGCACGCCGGCAACGGCGCCTATATCTGCGGCGAAGAAACCGCGTTGCTCGAAGCCCTCGAAGGGAAGCGCGGCATGCCGCGCCTGAAGCCACCGTTTCCGGTCGAGTTCGGCCTATGGGGCAAGCCGACCTTGATGCACAACGTCGAGACCATCGCCTGCGTGCCATCGATCATCGAGCGGGGTGGCGATTGGTTTCGCGAGTTGGGCCGCGGCGAGGCTGGCAGCAAGCTCTACTGTGTCAGCGGACATGTCGCCAAGCCGGGTACGTATGAGCTACCGCTCGGGGTGACGCTCGACGAGTTGGTCGAGGCTGCGGGCGGCTATGTGGGCGAGCTCAAGGCCTTCAGTCCCGGCGGCGCGAGCTCTGGATTTCTGCCGCCGGCGGAGCGTGGTCGCCCGCTGGCGTTTCGATCCCTCGGTGAAATCGGCTCGATGTTGGGCTCGGCCGGTGTCGTGGTGCTCAACGATACGGTCGACATGAAGGATGCCGTGCGTTCGCAGTTGGTGTTCTTCGAGGCGGAGAGCTGCGGGCAATGCGCTCCCTGCCGCATAGGGACGCGCTATCTGCGTGTAGGGTTGGACAAGCACGTCGACGGCAACGGCGCTTCGGCCGACGCGCTACTTCACGTAGCCGACGCTGCATGGCAGATGAACGAAGGGTCGATCTGTGGGCTGGGCCAGGCGGCCCCGCTGCCACTGACGCTGGCGCTGGCGCATTTCCCAGAGGATTTCGAGGCATGAGCGACGACAAGATCAAGCTCAACGTTCGCGAGTACGCGTTCACGCAAGGCGAGCTGTCACTCTTGGACCCGATCCTGGAAAAGCACAAGGGCCAGCAAGACGCCCTGATCACCATGCTACAGGAGATCCAGGGGGTTTACGCCTACCTTCCCGAAGAGGTCCTGACCCGATTGAGCCGGGAGACGAAGATCCCACTGAGTCGGATCTACTCTGTGGCGACGTTCTACGCCCAGTTCTACCTAACACCACGCGGTCGGAATACGGTGCGTATCTGCCGAGGAACGGCCTGCCATGTTCAGCGGTCCGAGCTAATTGTCACGGCCGTGGAAGACGCCCTGGACATTGCAGAGGGAGAGACAACGGAGGACCTCCAGTTCTCCGTAGAGACGGTCGCATGCCTTGGGACCTGTTTTCTCGCGCCGGTGCTGATGGTCAATGATTCCTACCACGGTAAGCTCGATCCGCAGAAAACCAGGGCTGTCGTGGAGAGCTACGCGCAACCCAAGAAGGAGCCGTAGTGGAGAAGCTGAGAAGCACCGAGGCACTGCGGAGCCTTCGCAACGAACTGATAGCAAGCACAGACCGCGACAAGAGTTGCGTTCGGATTTGCATGACCGGATGCCGCGCCGGCGGAGCAGAGAAGGTCAGGGATGCACTTCGGGAGGAAGTGGAAAAGCAGGGCTTGGGAGATGAGGTGGATATCCGGGAGACTGGTTGTCAGGGTTTTTGTGCCCAAGCTCCGGTGGCTGTCATAGATCCCCAGGGGATTCAATACAACCAACTGACTCCCAAGGATGTACCTGCAATTGTTTCGGAGACGCTTCAAGGGGGTGGAATTGTCGAGCGCCTCATTTATCCCGACCCCCAAAGTGGCCAGAAGATTCCTCATGAGCGCGACATCCCGTTTTACAGGGGGCAGCAAAAGAAGGTCCTCCATAATTGTGGAATCATAGACCCGACAGATATCCTCGCCTACATCGGTAGAGGCGGATATTCCTCCTTGGAAAAGGTCCTCGGCAGCATGACCCCGGAGGATGTAATAGACCAGGTATCCAAGTCGGGCCTGAAGGGGAGGGGGGGTGCAGGGTTCCTGACGGGCGCGAAGTGGGGTTTTCTCCGAAACGCTCCAGGCGATGTGAAGTACCTGGTCTGCAACGGAGACGAAGGGGACCCGGGAGCTTTTATGGACCGGGCGTTACTGGAGGGTGACCCCAATAGTGTACTGGAGGGAATGCTCATCGGCGCATACGCCACCGGAGCAACAACAGGCTACATGTATGTGCGGGCTGAATACCCTATTGCCGTGGAGAACCTGAAGATCGCCCTGACTCAAGCGCGGGAATTGGGACTTGTGGGAGAGGACATCCTGGGGTCAGGACTCGATTTTGAGATAAGCGTAAAAGAGGGCGCCGGTGCATTCGTCTGCGGCGAGGAGACGGCTCTCCTTGCCTCAATTGAAGGCAAGAGAGGGATGCCCCGTCCCCGTCCCCCGTTCCCTGCCCAGTCGGGACTGTGGGGCAAACCCACCAACATCAACAACGTAGAAACCTCTGCCAACATACCCCTCATCATCCTCAACGGGGCCGATCAGTACGCCCGTGTAGGAACAGAACAGAGCAAGGGGACCAAGATATTTTCCCTCGCCGGCAAGATCCACAATACCGGCTTGGTGGAGGTCCCGATCGGCATCGCCATAAGAGAGGTGATCTTCGATATCGGCGGTGGAGTGCCCGGCGGGAAGAAGTTCAAGGCGGTGCAGATGGGTGGCCCGTCTGGTGGCTGTGTACCGGAACAGCACCTGTCTCTGCCGATGGACTACGGGTCCCTGGAGGCCGTAGGGGCGATCATGGGCTCAGGGGGCATGGTCGTCATGGATGAAGACACCTGTATGGTGGATACAGCCCTATACTTTTTGGCTTTCACCCAGGTTGAGTCCTGCGGTAAGTGTGTTCCCTGCCGCATTGGCACCAAGAGGATGCTGGAGATATTGACCCGAATCACAGAAGGAGAGGGAAAAGAAGGGGACATAGAGCTGCTCACCGAATTGGCCGAGGGTGTTACGGACACTTCCCTATGCGGGTTGGGACAACTCTGTCCTAACCCAGTGCTGACCACCTTGAAATACTTTCGGGACGAGTATGAGGCGCACATCAGGAACCAAGAATGCCCCGCCGGGGTGTGCAAAGCGCTCATCAAGCACTACATCGACCCCGAGGAATGTCAGGCCTGCTTGATCTGCTTGCGTATGTGTCCAGCCGAGGCCATCGAAGGTGGTAAGAACATCATCCATTTCATTGACCAGGACAAATGCACTCAATGCGGGACCTGCCTCAGCGTCTGTCCATCCCGCTTTGATGCGGTGAAGATCATCTCTGGTGAACCCGTACCGCCTCCTCGCCCAGCCGAAGAAAGGGTATTGGTACGAGCAGGAAGGAGTAGCCGATGAACACGGTTACGCTGCAAATCAATGGCAGGGATGTCAGCGTAAGGAGCGGGGCCACCATCCTTGAAGCCTCGAGCGACGCTGGAATCGAAATCCCTCGGCTATGCCACATGGAAGGCCTGACTCCGAACGCCGCCTGCCGTCTCTGCATGGTCGAGGTTGAGGGAGCCAGGAATCTTATAGCATCCTGTTCTCACCCAGTGACCAACAACATGGTGGTCAGGACAAACACAGAGAGGGTCAACAAGGCCAGAAGGCTGGTACTGGAACTCATCCTCTCCGATCACCCCTTTGATTGCATGACTTGTGAAAAGAGCGGTGCCTGCAGTCTGGAGAAGTACGCGTATGAACTAGGAGTCTCTGCGACCAGGTTTCCGGGAGAAGAACACGCCTATCCCCTGGATGAGTCCAACCCGTTCATCGTGACGGACTACAACAAGTGCATCCTCTGTGGACGGTGCGTCACCGCCTGCCACGAGGTCCAGTTCGTCGGGGCCATTGACCTCACTCGCCGCGGGTTCGACACCAAGGTGGCTGCTCCGTTCGATAGACCTCTACTCGACACCAACTGCACCTCCTGCGGTCAATGCGTAGACGTCTGCCCGGTGGGCGCCCTCGTCGAGAAGACCCGGAGATTCCAGGGGCGCGAGTGGGAGTTCACAAAAGTTTCCACGGTTTGTCCGTACTGTGGTGTCGGCTGCAACATAGAGCTGAATGTCAAGGAGAATCGTATAGTCAGAGTTGCCCCGTCAGCCAATACGGAAGT
>DASCOT010000212.1:0-48174 GCA_036012155.1 Acidobacteriota bacterium | reverse complement strand
CTGGCGCGGGTCGGGGGCCAAATCGAAGAGCGAGTCGTGAATCGCCACCAACCGCTGTTCGACCGCTACCCCGAGTTGGTTGAGATGGCGTACGACCTCGACGTTGAATTTTTCCTGCCGCACTATGTACGGATCCACCACCGGCTGCACAAAGGGCCGTGCGAGGCGCCGCAGGACCGTCAGCAGCGGCCCGATCAACGGCACGCTCGATCCCAGCTCGATCGGATCGGTGATCACGGCCAGGCTGTTGGCTGATGCCAGATGATCGGAGTCAGTGATACGGGGCTCGGAGGCGAGGGGCGGTATGTCGGCGGGTGCCAGCTCGGGACGAGGGGCGGGTGACGTACCGTCGGCGATTCGCGGCGGTGGCGACGCTTTCAGCTCGTTTCGAATCTGGTCGCGAACCCGCTCAAGTCGCCGGGCGATCTCGTTCTGGTCCATGGCGTGTCTCAGGCCGGCCGGTTTGCCCGCGGCGGATCGGACTCAGCGCCCGACGGAAGTGTATTGGAACTCCAGCTCACCCATGCGGGCGGGCTCGTAGACATTTCGTAAGTCGACCACCACTGGAGCCCGCATGCCGGCACGCAGCCGCACCAGGTCGAGGTTGCGGAACTGATTCCACTCGGTTGCAATCACCGCGACATCGACTCCATTGCACGCAGCGTACTCATTGTCGCAGTAGACGACACGGTCTCCGAGGACACCGCGGGCATTGTCCATAGCCGCCGGATCGAACGCTTGGATTCGGGCGCCCCCGGCCAACAGGCCCTCGGCGATGGCAATCGCCGGGCTCGCACGCGTGTCGTCCGTATTGGGCTTGAAGGCGAGGCCGAGCAGCCCCACGCTCACGCCGTCGAGATCGCCCACGGCGGTCCGAATCTTGTCGACCATCAACTCATGCTGCCGGGCGTTAGCCGCCAGCGCAGCGCGCCCCAACATGAAGTCGTAGTCAACTTCCTCGGCCGTAGCGACCAGGGCGCTGACATCCTTCGGGAAGCACGAGCCCCCAAAGCCCGGGCCAGCATGAAGGAACTTCGACGAGATTCGACCATCGAGGCCCATCGAGCGAGCGACGACATGAACGTCGGCGCCCATTCGCTCGCACATGTTGGCGACCTCGTTGATGAAGGTGATCTTCACAGCCAGGAACGCGTTGGATGCGTACTTGATCATCTCGGCCGTAGGCATCGACGTCACCACGATCGGTGTCTCGATCAGATAGAGCGGCCTGTACAGCGCTTGCATCATCTCCGCAGCGCGCTTTGAATCGACGCCGATGACGATGCGATTGGGCCGCATGAAATCCTCGACGGCGGACCCTTCGCGCAGGAACTCGGGGTTGCTGGCTACATCGAACTCGGCATCATCGCCGGCCTGGGCACGAATGCGCCGTCTGATGCGATCGCCGGTGCGTGGTGGCACGGTGCTTTTCGTGGCAATGACCTTGTAGCCATTGAGGTGGCGGCCGATCTCATCGGCCACCGAGTCGATATAGGTCAGGTCAGTACTGCCATCGTCACGCGCCGGGGTACCTACCGCGATGAAGACGACATCGGCCCCACGAATGGCGGCCCCGACGTCGGTGGTGAAGTCGAGGCGACCGGCGGCGACGTTCTGAACAATCTTCTCCGCCAGCCCGGGCTCGTAGAACGGCACACCGCCTGCGGAAAGCGTGGCGATCTTGGTTTCGTCTACGTCGCAGCAGGTGACCTCGATGCCAAAGTCAGCGAAGCATGCGCCGGATACCAGGCCAACATACCCGGTGCCGATCATGGTGACCTTCATGAGGATCCTCGGCGCGTCGCGCCCCAACGGGTGCCCGCTGCGAAGCGAGCGAGTGGACAACAGATCGCGTCAGTGCTCTTGTAGGCGGCAGGTGCAACGGTGTCCGCAGCCGCCAGTTTCACGCGGTCCGAGCCGCTCAGCGGCAAAGACAAGAGCTTGCAGGGCGGGCGCGGCGAGAGAACCGAAAGGATATCTCAACATCGGAGCACACGACGCGCCTGCTCAGAGACTTCCGTCGCCAGCGATCGCTCGCCCGACAGCGGCTACGTAGCTGGCCCGCATCGCCTCGCGGCTAATGGTTTGCGCGGCCCACTGCAGGCCCGCCTTGCCCGCTCGGTGCCGGATAGCCGAGTCTGTCAGCCATTCGACAAGCGCCGCCCGCAAGGCCGCCTTCTCTACCTCCACCGTCCCGGTCGGGACACGACGCACCGCGTCTTCGGGAATATCACGCAGATGGACGAGGTCGTGAATCACCGTCGGCGTGCCCAATCGTAGGAGGTGCTGCTGCGTGCCGGACGACGCTCTTGCGGTCGGGTAACGAAGGTTGATCGCAATGTCGGTGGCGCGCATCAGCGCTTCGAAATCGCCACTGCTGACGCGCCCTGTCCAGCGCGCCCGTTGCCCGAGGCGGCGGGCCGCCGGCAATCGCGCCAGCGCCGAGTCGGCGGACCCCACGGCGACAAAGGCAAAGTCGTGGTCGTCGGCGATGTCGGCCAGCACATCGAGAACCATCGCAATGCGATGTTCCGGTCCGATGTGACCGAAGGCACCCAGAAGCGGCCGGTCGTCGTGGACTCCGAGATCGGCCCTCCACTGCTCTACCAACTCCTCTGATGGATCCGGTGCGGGCAACCAGTGCACAACCGAGGCAACCCGTGCTTCCGGTACTTGGGCACGTAGCCAGCCTGCTAGCAGCTCACCGTGCACGACCGTCAGACGGCTGGCGCACACCAAGTCCTCACACATCGGAAAGTTCCAGTACAAGGCTGGTGTGCCGAAGCCACCCGCAACCAAGTGGCCGACTTCGTCGGCCACATCGGGACGCCCGCGCCGCAACGCCTCTCGGTAACTGTCGAGATCGTGAGTTCGCAGGTGATGGGATACCCGCGCCGGATGAAGCACGACATCGTGTAGCACCAACAGGCCCGGGCAACGTTGCGCCATCAAGATCGGGTAGTGAAACGTCTCACTGTTTCCGACGTGATGGACGGCGAGGTCGTACGGATTCATTCGCTCGCGCCGCGACCACTGCTCCAGCGGCACGACCCAACGCCGCGGCCCTACCGGCCTGTGTACCCCTAGCCGCTCCTCGGCGAAGACATCGATCTCCCAGCGCGCCGGGAGCACATCGAGCAGACCGGCAACATAGTCGGCGATGCCGGTCGGTGCTGGTGGCATCGGGGAGAACATCGCAAGGCGCAAAGGCTGCCCAGCGAGCTCCTCCAGGGGCCCGTCGAGAGCGGCGGCAGGTGCCGCGGCCGCCCCCCGATCACCGCTCATACCGTTCCCACACGAGCACGTCGTAAGACGTTGGCGAGATACTGACCGGTAGCTGATTCATCGACGTTGGCGACGTCCTCGGGGGTTCCTGCGGCGACGATTAAGCCACCCCCATCACCGCCCTCGGGCCCCAGGTCGACGATCCAATCGGCAACCTTGATCACCTCCAGATTGTGTTCCACGACAACAACGGTATTGCCTTGCTCGACGAGCGCGTCGAGCACTTGGAGCAGCCGACGGATGTCCTCGAAATGAAGCCCGGTAGTGGGCTCGTCGAGCAAGTAGAGGGTCGAGCCGGTGGCGCGGCGCGACAACTCCTTGGCCAGCTTCAGCCGCTGCGCCTCTCCGCCCGAGATCGTCGTGGCTGGTTGGCCGAGGTGCAGATACCCGAGGCCGACTTCCTGCAATGCGACCAGCTTCTGTGCGATTGCTGGAACTGCACCGAACTGCTCGGCCGCCTGATCAATGGTCATCTCCAGAACCTCGGCAATACTGTGACCGCGGTACTTCACCTCCAGCGTCTCGGGGTTGTAGCGGCGGCCCGAGCACTCATCACACAGCGTGTACACGTCGGGCAGGAAGTGCATCTCGATCTTCTTGAGGCCGGCACCGCGGCACCCCTCACAACGTCCACCTGCGACGTTGAACGAGTAGCGCCCGGGGCCGAAGCCACGCACCTTGCTCTCCGGCAGCGATGCAAACAGTTGCCGGATGGGAGTGAAGGCGCCCGAGTACGTCGCCGGGTTGGAGCGCGGCGTGCGGCCGATCGGCTCCTGCGTAATGTCGATCACCTTGTCAACCGCTTCCATGCCGTCGATCCGGTCGTGCGGACCGGGAGGCGCGCTGGCGCCGTTGAGATGCTGAGCCAGCGCGCGATAGAGAGTCTCCTCGACAAGGCTGCTCTTGCCCGAGCCAGACACCCCAGCAACAACAACGAAGCAACCGAGCGGCACCTCGACGTCGATACCTTGGAGGTTGCGGTGGCGCGCACCACGAACGACAAGGCAGGTAGGACCGCCATCGGCTCGCGGCAGAGGCTGCCGTCGCCGTGCCGGAATCTCGATGCTGCGGCGCCCTGAAAGATACGCGCCGGTCGGTGAGTGCGGGTGATCGGCGATGTCGTCCGGTGGTCCCTGGGCTACGAGGTAGCCGCCTTGATCCCCCGCTCCAGGTCCGAGATCGACCACCCATTCCGCCGCGCGGATGGTTTCTTCATCGTGCTCTACGACCACCACGGTATTGCCGAGATCGCGGATTGCCTCGAGCGCCTCGATCAAGCGGCGATTGTCGCGCGCATGAAGCCCAATGCTCGGCTCGTCGAGGACGTAGAGAACGCCTCGAAGCCGAGTACCGATCTGCGTTGCCAGCCGGATGCGCTGACTCTCGCCGCCGGCCAGACTACGCGCTGGTCGGTCCAGGCTTATGTAGCCGAGACCCACTTGGTGCAGAAAGCCGAGACGCTCCCCCACCTCTTTCAGGATCGGCTCGGCGATGGGGGCGCGCCGCTTGGGCACCTTCATCTCACCAACTGCGAGTGCCGCCTGACCGATGGTCAGGGCCGAGAGCTCGGCGATCGACATGCCGCCGATGCGCACCGACAGGCTCTCAGGCCGCAATCGCGTACCAGCACAGGCACCGCAAGCACCCACGCGAAGATAGGGCTCCAGCCGCTTCAGAGCACGGGGCGACTCAGCTCGTTGCAGGGCGCGCTCCAGCCACGGCACTACGCCACGGAAGCCGCGTGCCAGGCTCTTGTCCAAATAGTCGCCTTTGAGACGGAACTTGATCGGCTTGCCATCGTCGGGCCCGTGCATCACCAGGTCGCGGAAGCGGCGCGGCAAGAGCCGCCAGCGCTTCCGGATATCTACCTTCTGTAGCCGCGCCAGGGCGCGCAAGAAGGCGCGAGGATAGGCGTCCCCTCGCCAGGGAGCGATCGCCTCGTCGAGAAGACCGAGCTCGATATCCGGCACGATCCGGTCGGCATCGAAACGTCGATCTGTCCCCAGGCCATCGCACACGGGACAAGCGCCGCGCGGGCTGTTGAACGAGAAGGATCGCGGCTCGAGATCCGGTAGGCTGATCCCGCAGCGTGGGCAAGAGAGCTTGTTGGAGAAGAGAAGGTCCCCCTCCCCGACGACGTTGATGATCACCACACCATCGCCAAGCTGCAGCGCCGTGTCGATAGCGGCGTGCAGCCGGTCGCGCACTTTCGGTCGCAGCACCAGGCGATCGACCACCACCTCGATGTCGTGGAGCTTGTTGCGGTCGAGCTTGATGGGTTCGCCCCCGAGCTCGCGTATCCGGCCGTCGATGCGCGCGCGCGCATAGCCGCTGGTGGCCAAGCGGGCCAGCTCGGCGCGATACTCGCCCTTTCGACCGCGAACGATCGGTCCCATGACCTGGAGCTTCGACCCTTCCGGGAGCGCCAGGACGCGCTCGACGATCTGCCGGCCGGATTGGGACGCGACCGGTCGATCGCATCGCGGGCAGTGCGGCGTGCCGACCCGCGCGTAGAGCAACCGAAGGAAGTCGTAGATCTCGGTGATCGTGCCGACCGTCGACCGCGGATTGCGGCTTGTTGTCTTTTGATCGATCGCGATCGACGGCGACAGGCCCTCGACGAGATCGACGTCGGGCCGCTCCATCTGCTCCAGGAACTGGCGGGCATAGGCCGACAGCGACTCGACGTAGCGACGTTGACCCTCGGCGTACAGCGTGTCGAACGCCAACGAGGACTTGCCCGAGCCGGAAGGGCCGGTGATGACGATTAGGGCGAAGCGTGGCAGGTCGAGGTCGAGATCCTTGAGATTATGCTGCCTCGCCCCGCGAACTTTGATCCGATTTATGCCCACTAGATTGTACGGTCTTTATCAGTATTGTTCTGTATGAGCCCCGTTCTTCCGACGAGCGAGACCCGGCCGGCGACGGAGGCTAAGATCGGCCCAAGTGGCGCGTTGTCTCCACGCGATGCGCGCACCCCCCAAGCTCACGATTTCATCAGCACCACAGCTGATCAAATCTAGCAAAGTCGCCATGCGGTCGAAAGTGAGTAGCTCCAACAAGAACGACATACAGCCCGGAACGCTCTACGTCGTCGCTACGCCGATTGGCAACCTCGGTGACCTGACGCGCCGAGCGGAGCATGTGCTCGCGGGGGTAGACGGCGTGCTGGCCGAAGACACTCGGCGGACCCGGCGTTTGCTATCCCACCTGGGGATCTCGGCTCGGCTCGAGGCCCACCACGAGCACAACGAAGCGCGGGCTGTTCCCGGCGTCATTGAACGGCTGCTTGACGGCACCGCCCTGGCCCTGGTCAGCGACGCCGGAACTCCGGCGGTGGCCGATCCCGGCTACAGGCTGGTGTGCGGAGCCATCGAAGCAGGGGTGCCGGTGGTGCCGGTACCCGGCGCCTCCGCGGTTCTCGCCGCATTGGTAGGGTCGGGCCTGCCGATGGATCGATTCACCTTTGCCGGGTACCCGCCGCGCAAGAACGGGCCGCGGCGGCGCTTCTTGCAGGAGCTCGAGAACCTGCCAGGTACCGTGGTGTTGTTGGAATCGCCACGGCGAATCGCCGCCACGCTGGCAGCAGCAGCCGAGATTCTTGGAGACCGCCCCGCAGCATTGGGGCGCGAGCTGACCAAGGTACACGAGGAGTTCAGGCGCGGCGGCCTGGCCGAGATCAGCGCCACGCTGGAGGACGATGTTCGCGGCGAGATCACACTGTGTATCGGACCGTCTGACGACGTGCCGCCGCCCGAACCCGGCGTCGATGAGCTACGGCGTGGCTACGAGGCCAAGCTGCGGGAAGGGATCGACCGAAGCCAGGCGGTGCGCCAATTGGCCACAGACTGGGGGCTGCGTCGCCGCGACGTCTACCGCGCATTACACTTGCAGACGCTCGACCCCGACGAGGACGAGCCCGGCCCCGCGGAGACCGACGTATCCCACTCCGGAGTTACGGAATGAGACACCTGCTGATCATTGTCGCGATCGCCTTTGCTACGACCGCCTGCAGCCCCCCCTCCGGGGAGGAGCTCGTCCAGGAGGTCATGCAACAGCGCAACAAGTACGACGCGACACCGCAGTCATGGATCGTGCGCCCAGACAGCTCGATCTACATCGAGGTGCTCGTGGTGAACAACAACCTCGAGGGAGGGCTCCGGACGCTCACCGTGCTGGTAGAGCAGATCGCCGCCGATGACAGTGTGATCAGGAGCGAGCGGGTGCCGATGGACGTGGCCTCGCTGACCGCTGGCCTTGGCAACAACCTGGGCGTCACCGTCATGGCAGCGAGGCCGGACGTGGAGTACGTGCGCTTGTTGGTCGAGGCGGCGCCGGAATCCGATACCTGGTCGGATTTCCCCGAGTTCGACGCCGTGCGGCCGCGGATCTGAGTTCAACTGCCACCGACTCGACCTACCGAGCCGGCGTTTGCGCGGCAGTTGTTGCGCGGCTGCGATCAGTCGTTGTTGTCGCCAGCAGCGATCGCTTCGACCGCCTCCACCGCCGCCTCGGAGGTCACCCCGGCGATCGAGTTGAGGCAATCGAGTAGGTTGCTGCAATCCGACGACGGATCGTCGAGTGGGGTCGCGGCGAGCACCTCGGCGGGGATATCCCGTGCCAGGCGGTAGGCACGAACCATGCGCTCAAACCACGCGGGGTCGAGAGTCGGGTCCTGCGCGGTCGGATAGTAGACAGCGTTGCCCTCGGTCACTTTCAGGTGTTCCACCGCACTCGCCAGCGATTCGCGATAGCGCTCGCGGTCGGGTGCAGTGAACTGTCCAGCACTGGCACGCAGGTAGTCGACGGCGCGCTGCCATACGGCTGGGTCGGGCTCCAGGTCACGCTGGCGGGAGTAGGCCTCCATCCGAGCCAGCGAACGCTTCCATTCATCTGGCGAGTACATGCCTGGGTGTGGTGGCTGATGACAAGCCGAGCACGCCTGCAAGTACGCTCCACCGCTCTCGCTTCGCAGGTTGGGGAACTGGCCGTTCTGGGTGTAGTTGCGCACGATTGCGGTGCGATACCGGCTGTTGACTTGCGCCGCGATCGCCGGCGGATCGTGGGCGCCGTGCTGCTCGATGAGTTGGCCGGCGACCACTGCCTCCTCCAGACACGTAGCGCAGGCTGCGGCATGCTGCGACCGATAGCAATCAACCACGCCGGTGTGTCCGTACAGCTCGCACGGGCAATAGCAGGCGATCTTCTCCAGCACCTCGGGGTGGTCGCGGGCGACGCGATAGGCAATCGGAATCCGCTGCAGGTAGTCGAGGGGTATGAAGTCCTTGCGGGGCGCCGCCGCCGCGGGAGCGCCGCTGCTCGGTTCGTCGGAGGCACCAGCGGGGGCGGACGAGTCAGCGGCAGCCGCGACGGTTGACGAGCCGGCGGTAGGCTGATTGCCGCAGGCAACTACGGTGATCAGCGCAGCGCCCAGGAGCAATGAATGCCCTGTCCTCATCGTTCTCACTCCTCGCAGCGCCCGTGGCAGCAACCGTGCCGTCTCAGCACATCAATCGCCATGATCTGTCCGTACGCGGCCTAACGTCGCGACGGTACCTCCGCGTCATCCGACTCCTGGTTAGCTTCCCATAGCGCAAGGATGCCGCCAAAGCGTGAATCGATGATCTCGATACTTGCCTGGTCTCGGAGATTGCGGACGTACTCGGTCATCCGCTCTTGCGACTTGTCTGATGTCAACCGCTGTCGGATCGATTCGCGCACCTCGTCGAGCTGGGCGAGGTCCTGTTCTGTGCGCTCTACCACCCTGACAATCGAATAACCGAACGTCGTCTCGATCGGCTCCGAAAACGAACCCACTGGCAGCGCCGGAACACCGGCGGCCAAGCCCTCGGTCAAGTCGGCAACAGCGATAAAGCTGCCCGTATCGGCAACATGCTGAGCGTTGACGTACTTTTCCCCTACGGCACTGGCGTCGGCACCGGCCGCTAGCTCGGCCGCGGCGGCAAGTGCCTGCTCGCGCAACGAGGTCGGCTCTCCAATGAATACCAACTGTTCGAGCCGCACCTGTTCGGGCGCGGTGAACTGCCCCCGGTTATCGCTGTAGTAGGAGTTGATCTCGGTCTCGGAGACGAAGATCTGACGCTGCACCTCATCGAAGGCCAGCCGCTGTTGGCGCAAGTTGTCGCGCAACTGCTCGCGCAGCTGGTCCATGGTAAGACCCATCTGCGTCAACGCGCTGTTGAGCTCCGCCTCCGTCGTGAACCCGTTCGTGTCGCGTAGGTTCTGGATCTGACGGTCGACCATGTTGGCATCGATGGTGATGCCGACCAGGTCGGCACGCTGCAACATCATCTTTTCGTCGACCATTCCGGCCAGCAACTGCGTGGTCAAGAACGGCATCTGTGCGTCGATCTCTGCCGCCGGGAATTGCTGCCGCAAGAGGGTTACGCGATCCTCGATAACGGTTCGTAGCTCGGTCAAGAGAATTGGATCGCCGTTGATCTTGACCAGCACCATGTTGATGATGTTGTCGGGCACCGGCTCCGAGCGCGCTGCTGCTGGCGGCGGGTCCCCGGTCGCCTCCTGCGCGAGCCCGGGGGCCGGCAGCAAGAGCGTTGCCATACCGAACCAGGCGACGCTGCCAGCCACAGTCGGACGCCAAGTGCCGGGATTGGATTTCATCGTCTCAGCTCGACGGGTTATGGGCGATGGAGTAACCGGGGAGAAGCGGTCTCCCGGATCGCAGGCCATGCTGCCGACAAGGAAGCTCGGTGGCCTCGATGGTACGCGGAAACGGCAGCAAAGCACCGTAGGCCAGCGTATCACGCGGCGGTTGCGGCCTTCATCCGGAAACCGACACCTCTCGACCACCATGCCGTCCTCGGCTGGCGACAGGTCGAGCGGCTCAGCGGAGCGCCTCCAGGACCTCACGAACTGCCGCCATCAGCCCGCTCAGGCTCGCCGTGCTCGTCGCCACCGCAAGTCCATCCGGCGGAGTCAGCGTCCAGCCGCGTTGGGCGCTGACTTGGGCAAGGAGCCGATCCATCGCGATAGGGGCGTCTTCGGAGAGCCGCATCAGCACGCCATCGCCCTTGCGCTCGATACTCAGCACGCCCAGAGCCTCGGCAACGAGCCGCAACGAGGCATACGCGAAGAGCTGATCGACCTCGGAGGGTAGTGCCCCGTAACGATCGCGTAGCTCCGCCTGCAGCTGCTCCAGCTTGTCCTCGGTGCGAGCTGATGCCAAACGCTTGCTCACCATCAAGCGCTGCAGCGGATCCTCGACATAACCGACGGGGATTTGCAGCTCGACGCCCAGACTGAGCTGGGCGCGATGCTCGGGTGCTACCGGCTCCCCTTTGAGCTCGTGCACCGCTTCCTCGAGCATACGAGCGTACAACTCGAAGCCCACCGCCGCGATGTGCCCGTGCTGTCGCTCCCCCAGGAGCGAGCCGGCACCGCGGATCTCGAGATCCATGGCCGCGAGTCGAAAGCCCGACCCGAGGTCGGAGAACTCCTGGATGGCCCGCAGCCGTTTCTTCGCCACTGGTGTGAGCGTGTCGATCGGCGGCACGACCAGGTAGGCGTAGGCGCGTCGCGTCGATCGACCAACGCGTCCACGGAGCTGATACAGCTGCGCCAGCCCGAAGTTGTCGGCACGGTTCACGACGATGGTGTTGGCCATCGGAATGTCGAGACCGTTCTCGATGATCGCCGTGGTGACCAGCACGTCGGCGCGCCCCTCGACGAAGTCGAGCATCACGCGTTCGAGCTCCGCTTTGGGAAGCTGCCCGTGCGCTACACGAAACTCCGCCTCGGGCACGAACTCCCGCAGCGCCGCAGCAACGCGATAGATGGACTCTATGCGGTTGTGGACGAAGAAGACCTGCCCGCCTCGCGACAACTCCTCGTGCAAAGCGTCGGCGATGATTTCACGATCGTACGGAACAATGTGGGTGGCAATGGCATAGCGGTCCTTCGGCGGTGTCTCGATGACACTCAGGTCGCGCACCCCGAGCAGCGACATCTGCAAGGTGCGCGGAATCGGGGTTGCGGTCATCGCCAACACGTCGACGCTGCGCTTGAGTCGCTTGAGTCGCTCCTTCTGTCCAACGCCAAACCGCTGTTCCTCGTCTACCACCAGCAGCCCCAGATCCTTGAACTCCACGTCCTTGCCAAGCAACCGGTGGGTACCTACCGCTACATCGACGACGCCGTCGCGGATGGCGGCGACGGTGGCGCGAACTTGCGCCGAAGTACGAAACCTAGACAGCAGATCGACACGCACGGGAAACGCCGCGAAACGTGCTTGCAGCGTGCGCCAGTGCTGATAGGCAAGGACGGTTGTGGGGGCCAGAAACGCTACCTGCTTGCCCTCCATCACCGCCTTGAACGCGGCGCGCATGGCGACCTCGGTCTTGCCGTAGCCGACATCGCCGCACAGAAGCCGGTCCATCACCGCGCCCGACTCCATGTCGGCTTTGACCTCGCCGATGGCAACCAGTTGATCGCCGGTCTCGTCATACTCGAAGCTGTCCTCGAGCTCCCCCTGCCACGCAGTGTCGGCGCCGAAGGCATACCCGACCGCCGCTTTACGCCCCGCATAGAGCTCCAGCAATTCGCTCGCCAGCTCGCGCAGCGACTCGCGCACGCGGCCCTTCACCTTGCTCCAGCTGGTACCGCCGAGCTTGTCTATCTTGGCTCGAGCTTCCTCCCCTGCTTGATACTTCTGCACCAGGTAGAGTTGCTCCAAGGGCAGGTACAGGCGATCGCCGGCGCGATACTCGATCTCCATGAACTCGGAGGTCGCGTCGCCGACCGGAAGCTGTCGCACCCCAGCGAACCGGCCGATGCCGTGGTCCTCATGAATGACGAAATCGCCGGGTTGAAGATCGCGGAAATCACCCCGGAACGCGTCCCCACGAAAGCGGCGGCTGCGCCCTGGTGGGCGGCTGCGACCGAAGACCTCGGTGTCGGTACCGAGCCAGAACCCGATGTCGGGAAGCCGGAACCCGGAGGACAGCTCCGCGCATCCGACCCAGCAGGTGCCGGGTTGCAGCGGCACCGCGTCTGTATCCGAGGAAGAGCGCTCCGGGTCGTCCAGTTGCAGCGTCACCGGGATTCCATAGCCCTCGAGAATCTCCGCCAGGCGCTCGGCCTTGCCCGTCCTCGAGAGCGCGAACGCCACGCGCTCGCCGGCATCGAGCTCGAGCTTCAAGCTGTGCGCCAGCTCCGCCAACCGGCCGCGATGGCCGGGCACACTCTGGGCTGTGTGCACGATACCCTCGCCCACCCCCGAAGCGAGTTCCGTGACCCGGATGCGCTTGGCCCCCGACCTTCTGCCCAGCGCGTGCTCCAGATCGTGCACCAGCTCGTCGGGAATCGGAGCATCCTCGCCGGCCGCGAGTGCCTGGTGATAGTGCTCGTCGAGGTATTCATGCCAGCGCTTGGCGTTGCTGCAGACGACTTCCGGCTCGATCTCCACCCATGCCGAGTCAGGAAGATAGTCGGCCAACGCCCCTTCTAGCGTCCCGTGATGCAAAGCCACCTCAGCCGGATCGTCGGCGGCGCGGGATGTTGCCGGCGGGAGCTCGAAATCCTCGATCGAGCGCATCGAGCGTTGGTCGCGCGGATTGAACTCGCGAATCGCCTCGATCTCGTCGCCGAAGAAATCGAGTCGTACCGGATGTTCGCGGGTTGGTGGGAAGACATCGACGATTCCGCCGCGCACGGCAAACTCCCCCAGCGATTCCACCAACGCCACGCGTCGATAGCCAGAATCCACCAGGTGTCGGCTCAGCACCGCAGGCTCGATCTCCGCCCGCGTCCTCAGCCGCAGCGATCGTTCGCGGAAGCGCTCGGGTGGCTGAACACGCTCCATCCAGCATCGTGCGGGCGCCAGGAGAATGTCTACCCGATCGCGGCTGCATCGATCGAGCGTCTGCAGCCGCTCGCGGACGATGTCATCGTGCGGCGGCACCGCACCGTAGGGATTGACCTCCAGCGGCGGAAACGCAACGACAGCGCCTGCACGGCGCTCGTGAAAGCAGCGTAGGTCGAGGAGCATCTGCTCCAGGTCGAGATCCGCTGGAACAACGACGGCCAGCGAGTGGGACGCGGCAAGTTGGATCTCGCTCAACACCGCCGCCAGGTGGCTACCGCTCAGCCCCTCGAGACGCACGTCTCCCCCGGTGCGCACCGCTGCCAGGGTGGCACTCATCGCGGGACGCTCCCGCAACGTGGCGAGAATTGCGTCTAGCATTGCTTAGCGAACCGTAGAGGCGCTCATCTGCCGATACGACCGCAGCCGGGAACTCCTCCGGCCTGCGACCAGCCTATTCGGCCGGCGTCAACGGTACAGCACGGATCCGTTCGATGATGTCCGTCGTGGAGTAGCCGGCAACGAGGTCGAGAAAGACGACCTCGACGCCGGCTGCACGTGCCGCGTCGGCTTCGGGCATCGGCCGGTCCTGCCAATCCGCCCCTTTCGCATAGACATCAGGTCGGAGGCCGGCGATCAGATCCGCCGGGGTGTCGCTATCGAATGCCACAACGTAGTCAACCCAGCGGATCGCACGGAGGAGCTCCAAGCGCTCCGCAAGAGGCACCACCGGACGGTCTGCACCTTTCAGTTGACGGACCGACTCGTCGCTGTTGACACCAACAACGAGGCGGTCGCCGAGCGCCCGCGCTTGTCGCAGACCTTCGAGATGCCCGGGATGTAGCAGGTCGAAGCAGCCGTTAGTAAAGACGATACGCTCGCCGCGCTTGCGGTGTCGCACCAGCGCCGCGGCGATGTCCGCGTCGTCATCTGAGCTATCGCCCATCGTCGTCCGAAGCTACCGCACTCCGATCGATACCGCCCAGGACCTTCCAGCGTACGCCGCCGTCGAACACCCACTCGTGCGGCAACCGCGCCACCCCGACATCGCCGATGTCGGAGTTGAGCCGGAATGCGTACAGGCCGCGATGATAATCGTAGGGGTAGCCGTCGCGGCGGTGAACGGCAACGTCGAGGTAGTAGTTGCCGGCCACCAAGTTGAGGGCCGGGATGCATACCCGAATCGTCCCGGTACCACTGACCTCGGTCGGCTGGTACCGCTCAATGTCCGTGTTCGTGCCGTAACACGAGACGCCATTGGCGTTGAAGATACCGATCCCGAAGACAAAGTCGCTGACCGGTTCGTCTGCGCGATACGCGATTTCCATAGTCATCTCGTCACCAGTGGAAAACACGTGTCCCACAGCCTCGTCAGCATCGAGAAACCGGACTTCGTCGATTTGGACCTCGCCGCTCCCCCAGCGCCCGGACTCATAGGGGGCGTCTGCCAAAGCACCGGCTCGTCCCGGCACATCGGGACCACTGGCCGGTGCCTCGTCACCTGAGGCCACGGCAGCGATCCTCAGCCGCTCGGCGCGTCGAATCTCGCCCTCTTCTTGCTCGGCCACCCAATCGAGGTATTGGTCGACCACTCGCACCGGATCGCCGATGGCTGCGACCGTACCTTGATTGATCCAAACGGCACGATCACAGAGCCTGCGGACCGTTTCCATTCCGTGGGTCACCAAGAGAATCGTCTTGCTGCGGCGCTTGAACTCACCAATCTTCTCGAGGCACTTGTGAACGAAAGCCTCGTCGCCAACCGCCAGCACCTCGTCGATGACGAGAATATCCGGATCCACGTGGATGGCCACCGAGAACCCCAGTCGCATGTACATTCCCGACGAGTAGTTCTTCACGGGCGTGTCGATGAATTCCTCGAGCTCAGCGAAGGCAACGATCGCTTCGAAGCGCTCCTCTATCTCGCGCCGCGACAACCCGAGCATGATGCCGTTGATGTATACGTTCTCGCGCCCGGAGATCTCCGGGTGGAATCCGGCCCCCAGTTCGATCAATGCCGAAACCTTGCCGTCGAGCATGACCCGCCCCTCAGTGGGCTTGGTCGTACCCGCGACGATCTTCATCAGCGTGCTCTTGCCAGCGCCGTTGGCACCGATCACGCCGAAGGTCTCCCCACGTTCCACCTCGAGCTTGACGCCTTCGAGCGCGGTGAACACCTCGTCCGGCCGCAGTAACTTGAACAGGTTGCCGCCCACGAACGCACTCTTGAGGGTAAGGAATCTGTGGGATTGGGCGATACGCCGGTAGCGCTTCGTGACCCCTTCGACACGGATCGCGGGCACCTTCACCGTGCTGGCGGAGATGTCTTGCTCCATCTCAGACCTCCTCGGCAAAGGAGTCGCGCAGCCGGTCGAAGAAGTGGTACGCCGCGAGGAAGAGGACGAGCGACAGCACCGCGGTGAGGCCCAACCGACGCCAGTGAATCATCTCGCCGGCGAAGATGGCCGCATGGTAGCCCTCGATAATGTGCGTCATCGGGTTGAGCTGCAGCACCAGCGGGGCCCAGCCGCCAGGGTCGTTTTGCTCGGCCAGCGACAGCGGATAGATTACCGGTGAGCCAAAGAACCACAGCGTCAGAAGGTTCGCCAGTAGATCGCGGACATCACGATAGTGAACGGTAAGCGCCGACAGAAACAGCGCAAACGCCAGCGTAAACAACATCTGGACCACGAACACTGCGGGCAGCCAAAGTGCGTGCAGGCTGACACTCTCCGGCTTGAGGACGATCCAGAACGCTATGTAGATCGGTAGACCGAGTAGGAAGTTGACGCTGTTGGAGAGCACGCTGACCACCGGCAGCACCTCGGCCGGGAAGATGATCTTCTTGATCAGGCTGCCGCCGGTGAGGAGTGAGTTGGCTGCCTCGGCAAGTGCCCCCGAGAACCAGGTCCACGGCAACAGGCCGCAGAAGAGATAGAGCGCGAAGGGGTCGGTTTCCTCCCCACGCAGGGGTATGAGCACATACGTGAACACGAAGGTGTACACGCCGAGAAGCATGAGCGGGTTGACGAACGACCACAAGAATCCGAGCATCGATCCACGGTAGCGGGCTTTTAGCTCGCGAACGACCAGCGTGTGTACCAATACGCGGTGCTGCCACAAGCGCCCCAATGCATGCCACATGCGATCGTTTCCGTGGGAACGGGGTTCTAGGGAGCTCGCAGCGTTCGTGTGGACCGCAAGCGATCCCCGACTGGGCGCTGCTTACACCGAATCAAAACCGGTAGATGGTGACTATTCGATCGCCACCGCGACGCCGTCTTGCATCTGGTAGACGCGGTGAAACTTGCGTACGTCGCCCTTGTCATCGAAATCCGTTGGCCCGGTGACCCCCTCGTAGGGGTTCATCCCGTTTAGGTAGAACCGCAGCTCTTGCGAGTCGAGCCCGGCTTCGCGGATGGCCAGAGCGAGGATGTTCACGGCGTCGTACGCGTGCGCCGCGTAGACATCCGGCGTCATTCCATGCTGACCCTCGAATGCCGCCACGAACTGCCGCACGTTTTCAGCAGAGCTGTCCGGATCCCAGGCAGGCAATGGGAACCTCAGCCCCTCGACGCCGGCCAGGTCTTCCTCCCGGAGCTCCGCCGGCAAGAAAGCACCGGTCCCGAACAACGCCGAATCGCTGCCCGCGGCGCGCAACGCGGCCGCCACGGCGGCGGTGTCAGCGGTATACCCGCCGATGTAGACGGCTGGCGGATCAATCGCCTCGATCGATTGTGCAATTCGTGCGTAATCGGCGTCGGCAGCTCCGACCGGGTAGCTCTCCTGACCGATCTCGCGCCCCCCCAGGGTACGAAAGCGCTGGATGAACGCGGTCTTCTGCCCGAGCCCGAACTCGCTTTGCTGAGCGATCACGGCAGCCTCGCGCAGCCCGGCCTTGTTGAAGATGTGGTCGGCGGTGTTGAGTGCTTCGAGATCGTCGCTCGGGTAGTTGCGGTAGATGAAATCACCCGCGTCGCTCAGTTTGGGTGCTGAAGACGACGGTGACATCAGAACGACGTTCGCCTCCTGGAACAGCGGAGCGATCGCCAACGTCACATCGCTGACATCCGCCCCGATCGTGGCAACAACGCCGCTGTCGATGATCTCGCGCGCCGCCTGGATACCGGCCCCGGGATCACTCTGGATGTCACGCGAGAGCAGTGTGATCGGCTTCTGGCCGCTTTCGAAGACCTGCACGCCGCCAGCGGCATTGATTTGGTTGACCGCCAGATCGACGCCGCGCTGAATCGAGTTTCCGTAGGGGGCACCCGATCCCGAGAGGGAGATGATGACGCCGAATCTTACGTCCGGGCTCTCTTCGGCGCATGCGACGCTAGCGGCAGCCAGCGCCACGATAGCCGCCGTGATCAAGAAACGTTTCATGCCGGGCCTCCTGGGGTCAGTCTACTGCTGAACGCTCGCCGGGTATCGGCATCTCGGTCGTCTTGATGGCGCTCCGAGTTGGTTTGATACCTCGCGCCTTGGCAACACGCAACCGGGAGAGCGAACGCTCGAGTGCAAAGCCGGCCCGTCGAAAATCCGTCTCCTCTTCCGGCGCTGCCAGCCGCGCTTGAGCACGCTGTACCGCTGCCTCAGCGCGCGCGATATCGATCTTCTCTGCCTCCTCCGCAGTCTGCGCCAACACGCTTACCGTGTCGGATCCGATCTCCGCGAATCCGCCCGCCACCGCCAGCAGGCCATCTTGGCCGGCCACGGTGACATATCGCAGCTCACCAACCCCCAACGCAGTCATGTATCGAGCGTGGTGCGGAAGGACGCCGAACTCGCCACTGATGCCGGGAGCTGTGAGCTCCACGACATCTTCCTCCAGAACTGCGCCTTGCGGTGTTACTACCTCAAGATGAAAGCTCTCAGCCATCGATTCTATCCTGGCGCACTATGCCGCCTCCTGCTCCGCCCGCAGCCGTTCGGCCTTCTCGCGCGCCGCATCGATCGTACCTACCATGTAGAAGGCCTCTTCCGGCATGTCGTCGTGCTTGCCTTCGAGAATCTCCTTGAAGCCACGTACGGTCTCCTCCAGTGGCACGTAGACGCCGGCATTGCCGGTGAAGACCTCCGCCACGAAGAACGGCTGCGACAAGAATCTCTGAAGACGCCGGGCCCGCGAAACCGTCATACGTTGCTCCTCGGATAGCTCCTCCATGCCGAGGATAGCGATGATGTCCTGTAGGTCACGATACTGCTGCAGGATGAACTTCACATCCCGCGCAACCAGATAGTGCTCCTCGCCGAGGATCTGCGGGTCGACCAGCTGCGAGTTGGAGTCCAGCGGATCTACGGCGGGGTAGATTCCGATCTCGGTAAGGGCCCGCGACAGGGTGACGCTGGCATCGAGGTGAGCGAACGTCGTGGCCGGCGCCGGATCGGTCAGATCATCGGCTGGCACGTAGATCGCCTGCACGGAGGTGATGGAGCCCGTCTTGGTCGCGGTGATGCGCTCCTGGAGCTCGCCCAGCTCGGTGGCGAGATTGGGCTGGTAACCGACCGCGCTCGGCATCCGTCCGAGCAACGCCGATACCTCAGAGCCGGCCTGCGTGAAACGGAAGATGTTGTCGATGAACAGGAGCACATCCTGCCCCTGGTCGCGAAAGCACTCCGCTACCGTGACACCGGTAAGCCCGACGCGAAGCCGTGCTCCGGGGGGCTCGGTCATCTGTCCGTAGATCAGCGCGGTGTTACCGATAACACCGGCTTCCTTCATCTCGCGGAACAGGTCGTTGCCCTCGCGGGTGCGCTCTCCGACACCGGCGAAGACCGAATAGCCGCCGTGCTGCTTGGCAACGTTGTTGATCAGTTCCTGAATGAAGACTGTCTTGCCGACGCCGGCACCTCCGAAGAACCCGATCTTGCCGCCGCGCTTGAATGGCACGAGCAGGTCGATGACCTTGATGCCGGTCTCGAACTGCTGTGTCTCCGTGAGCTGTTCGTCGAACGCGGGTGCGTGCCGATGGATCGGCCAGCGCTCGCTCGCCTCGACCGGACCGGCCTGGTCAATCGGTTCGCCGATGACATTCAAGATGCGGCCGAGGGTCGCGTCCCCGACCGGGGTCGTGATCGGGCCGCCCGTGTCGACCGCGTCCATGCCACGGATCATCCCGTCGGTGGTCGACATCGCGACGCATCGAACCTGATTCTCGCCGAGATGCTGGGCCACCTCGACGACAACGTCGATCTCTTCGGCGCCCGTATCTGAGTCCTGGATATGGAGCGCCTGATAGATCGGTGGCAGATCGCCCTCGCCGAACTCGATGTCCACCGCCGGTCCGACAATACGGACGACCTTGCCTACCTGGCCTGTCCTGTCCTCACTCATTGGTCCCATCCTCCTGTCGTGCGCAGCGCGCTCAGCGGAGCGCTTCCGCGCCGCCGACCACCTCGAGAATCTCGGTGGTGATCGCTTCCTGTCGTAGCTTGTTCATTGTCAATGTCAGATTTGCAATCAGCTCTTCGGCGTTCTTGGTGGCGTTGTCCATCGCCGCCATCCGCGCCGCATGCTCGGCTGCGGTCGACTCGAGAAGGGCCTGATGAACCTGCGTCTCTACGAAACGAGGCAGAATTTCTTCAAGAATTGCACCGGCGCTCGGCTCGTACAGGTAGTCGACGATCTCCACCGGCGGGCCCGCCGTGGCGGCGAAGTCACGCGCCTCCTCGGTGGCCGTCCCGAGCGCCGAGGCCACGGCGCCGATCGCTCCGAAGCCCTCGGGAACCTCACCAACCGCGCGCGCTGCTGCATAGGCGCGCGACGCTTCGTGGAAGCTCACTTCGTCGGGCGTCTCGAACGGAAGATCGCGCACGGGCAGCAACTGCTCGACGATCAGCCGCTGGCTGAGCGCCGAAACGAACTCGTTGTAGATCAGGTAGACCGCGTCGGTGGTTTGGCGCTCGAACGATTCGATCAGGTACCCGGCGAGCGCTGCCGCGCGAGTGTAGCTGAGGTTCTTGAGCAGCTCGTCGTCTGCCTTCTCGACTTCCCATTCGCGGTTACGGAAATGGTCCCAGCCTTTGCTTCCAGCCGTGACGACAGTGACAGCCCGATCCTGCCAGACATCGAGCGCTCGATGCGAGTAGCGCAGGACGTTGCTGTTGAAGCCGCCACAAAGCCCACGGTCGGAGGTCACCACCACGGCGGTGACGTGTTCCTCGGGCCGCTCCGCCAACAGCGGGTGCTCGACGTCATCGTCGCCAACTTGCGCGAGGCCGCCGAGAACTTCCCACATCTTGTCGCTGTAGGGGCGCGCCGCCAACATCGCGTCCTGGGCACGGCGCAACTTGGCCCCTGAAACGAGCTTCATGGCGCGCGTGATCTGGCGCATGTTCTTGACCGACCGCACCCGGCGGCGGAGTTCCAGCAGCGTTGCCATCTTCGTTTATCCGGCAGCTTCCGCGGTGGCCATCTCGGCACCTGCGCTGGTCTCGAACTCGGCCAAGAAGGCCTTGGCGCTGGAAGCGACGCGATCGGTCAAGGCCTCGTCCAGAGCCCCGGCACTCTCGATGTCGTCCCACAGCGACGAATCGTTGACGTCGATGTAGCTGTAGAGGCCGGCCTCGAACGCCCGCACCTGCTCGACCTCCAGGCCGTCGAAGAAGCCGTTGCTACCCGACCAGATGATGACGATCTGCTTGGCGACTCGCAGAGGGCCATACTGATCCTGCTTGAGGATCTCCGTCAGCCGCTCACCACGGGCCAGCTGCCGCTGGGTTGCCACATCGAGGTCGGAGCCAAACTGCGAGAAGGCGGCAAGCTCGCGGTACTGAGCGAGGTCCAAACGCAACGAGCCAGCGACCTGTTTCATGCCCTTGATCTGCGCCGCGCCGCCGACCCGCGAGACCGACAAGCCGGCGTTCACCGCCGGCCGTATGTTCTTGTGGAACAGGTCGGTCTCCAGAAAGATCTGACCGTCGGTGATCGAGATCACATTGGTCGGAATGTAGGCTGACACGTCGCCGGCCTTCGTTTCGATGACCGGCAGCGCGGTGAGGCTGCCGCCGCCAAGTTCGTCGGACATCTTGGCGGCGCGCTCGAGCAGCCGGGAGTGCAGATAGAAGACATCCCCCGGAAACGCCTCACGCCCCGGCGGGCGTCGGAGCAACAACGACATCTCCCGATATGCATCGGCGTGCTTGGAGAGGTCGTCGAAGATCACGAGGGCGTGCTGCCCCTTGTCGCGGAAGTACTCGCCCATCGCGCAACCGGCATACGGAGCCATCCACTGCAGCGGAGCCGGGGTGCTCGCCGAGGCGTTGACGACCATCGTGTAGTCGAGGGCGCCGTGGTCGTCGAGCTTCTGCACAACCTGCGCAACGGTCGACTGCTTCTGGCCGATCGCCACGTAGATGCACGTTACGTCGTGGCCGCGCTGGTTGATGATCGTGTCGACGGCGATCGCCGTCTTGCCAGTCTGTCGATCACCGATGATCAACTCCCGCTGACCGCGCCCGATGGGAATCATCGAATCGATCGACTTGATACCCGTCTGGAGCGGTTCCGACACCCCCTGGCGCTCGATGATGCCGGGGGCAATCCGCTCCATCGCAATCACCTCGTCGGTTTCGACCGGGCCCTTGCCATCGAGTGGCTCGCCAAGTGGGTTTACCACCCGACCGATCAAGGGCTCGCCAACCGGCACCTCGATGATGCGCTGGGTGCGCTTCACCGTGTCGCCTTCCTTGACGAGCGTGGTGTCGCCCAAGATCACCGCGCCGACGCTGTCCTCTTCGAGGTTGAGAGCGATGCCGAACACGGAGTTCGGGAACTCCAGCAGTTCCTGCGACATGCACCGCTCGAGGCCGTAGATGCGCGCGATGCCGTCGCCGACAGCGATCACCGTTCCGACCTCCTGAACCTCGATCTCGGCCTCGTAACCAGCGATTTGACGCTGGATGATGCTGGAGATTTCTTCCGCCTTGATGCCCATCGCTCTTCTCGCTCCAGTCTCAGCTCTCGGTAAGCCGCTCGCGCATGCGCTCGAGTTGGCGTCGCAAGCTGCCGTCGTAAACGTTGTCGCCTATCCGGGTCCGCAGCCCACCAAGGAGCTCCGGATCGGTCCTGGCCTGAAGTCTGACCGCGCGGCCGGTGGTGCTTGCCAGACGGTCGCGTAGATCCGTGAGCTCCGCCTCCCCCAAGGGTTCAGGCGAGGTGATCTCCGCGTTGAGTATTCCCTGTTGCTCGTCGACCAGCGCCGCGAAGCTCTCGGCACATTTGACCAAATGATCGACGCGTTCGTGATCGGCCAGCACGTCAACGAATCGGTGCGTCAACTCGCTCGCCCCCAGGCGCTCGGCGACCTCGCCCAGAACAGCCGCCTTGCGCCGGCTATCGATCGCCGGATTCAGCATCAGGAGCTCGAGACCGTTGAACCTCTGAACGGTATCGGCCAGTCCCGACAGCTCCGTAGCCGTCTCCTCCAGGCTGACGGCCGGCGTCTTGTCCAGAGCGGCGCCCAGAAGCGCCTTGGCATAACGTCTTGCTACAGCAGCGTTGATCATCGCGTCAGGGTCTCTCGGCCGCACAACGGCGCGTCAGGCGACCGTTTCTCCCAAGCTGTCGAGGTGCTCGCGTACCAGCCGCCTTTGGTCGTCGGCGCTGAAGTTATCCTGCAAGATCTTCTTGGCGATCGAAATCGCCTGGTCGGCCACGTGCGCCTGGAGGGCTCGCCGCGACCGCGCCACCTGCGTATCGAGATCACGGCTAGCCGTGGCTCCGATGGCCTCGGCCTCACCGCTCGCGGCCGCAATGAGGCGTTCCTTGTCGCGCTCGGCGCTCTCGCCAGCGTCGGTCAGCAAAGCGGCTGCCTCTTGTTCTACGCGCTCCAGCCGAAGAGCCGACTCCGTCAGGCGCGATTCCGCGCTTGCCTGCTGTTGCCTAGCCAGATCACGCGTGTCCGTTACCTGTTGCGAGCGCGAACCGAGGACGTCACGCAGTCCGTCGAACTCGAAGTTCTCGCGCACGAACGGTGGCGCCACGACAAGCACCCAATAGAGCAGGATCGCCAAGAGCACAAAGTTGATCCATCGGAACGCGTACACGCGCCAACTGGGTCCCGCGTGCTCGACGACGGCGTGCGGGTCGCCGTGCTCCTGAGCGCCAGCGTGTTCCTGCTCGGCTACAGCGACAGCGCTAGCTACCACGTGCCCTTCTGCCGGCGGCTCCTGCGCCGCGACCGCCAGAGGCAGGCTTGAGACAGTGATCGCGGCTGTCAGGACGAGGCCTGCAACAGAGCTGAGCGCGACGGGCCGGGCGTTAGTCAACTCTCGTTGCCTCCGCTGCCCACCGGTCGCGATAGGATCCGGTCGGCGATGCGCTTGGCGAGATCGCCGGCGTCGGCTTCCAACTGGAGCCGCGCCTGTTCGATTTGCTCATCGATCGCCGCCTTCGCTTCTTCTACTTTGCGTGCCGCTTCGGCGCGTGCTTCGCCCAACACGCGGTCGCGTTCGGCGCGCGCCTCGCCGTGGGCCGCCTCTCGAATCGCGTAGGCCTCTTTCCGCGCCTGGGCAACTCTCGCTTCCACCTCGGCAAGCCGCTCTTCCTGAATCCGCGTGGCGTCGGCGAACGCTTCGCCGGCCTCGTCGATCTCCGTCTGTCGCCGCGCGAGGATCACGTTGAGCGGTCCGAACACCCACCGATTGGCGATGATGACCACAGCGACGACCGCCGCGGCGACGAGTGCGATTGTGGGCAAATGTGGGAAGTTGTCCATCGAGATTTCGGTCTCAGCTGCCGATTAGCTGTGGCCCTGTCGATAGCGCCAGGCAAGCGTAGTTTGCAAGGGTAGAGGCGGAGACAGCACAGGTGCCGGAGAACGGCGGCTGACGAACAACACCCGCCGGTGTCACTCGAGCGCGGCGATCACGCGGCTGAGCTCCCGCGCCACGGAAGAGCGACAAGACCCATCGGAAACGGATTCTATCAGCCGTGTCGAAAGGTCGGCAAGCAAGCGAGTTACCGCTTCGGTGACGATCGCCTCGACCTCGCCGGTGAACGCGTCAACCTCTACAGTGATGTGCGCTTCCCACTTCTCTCCAGCGGTGTCATCAACCCGCAAGGTGACGGCCGCGGTGTCGCGGCGATACTGGTAAAGGTGCGGGCCACTCAGTCCAGAGGCTCCGACCTCGAGGTGGTATCCCCGGTGCTCGAGTACAGACGCGAACGAGTCGCGAATCAGGTCGACGGAGTTCTCCCTGCCGAGGTAGGAGCACGCCGTCGGCATCAGAGCGGATACCGCATCAGCAGCTCCAGCATTCGGCAGGACACCAGGAGAGTCGCCGACCAGAGCGCCACGTCGATCGCTCTCAGGCCCACCGGTGCGGCGTCAAGAGAGATAGAGAAGCAGCAACATCGCCAGGAGGACGGCAACCCACAATGCCATGCTGCCGGTCGGCCAAGTGCGCTCCAGGATCCCCTCCGGCCCATGATACCGGTGCACCGTCTGCAAGGTGGCGGTAATGCGCCGCCCCGCTCCCTCCAGCACTCCGGTCCAGAGGCGGGCGCCACCGCGCACCAGGGGCCCGAGTGTGCTCGGCACGAGGCGCCTGTAGATCCAGTCACTGTCTAGGTTGACCGACCTCAGCTCCGGGGGATACAGCCCGACCCAGTTTAGCCAAGCGAAAGCGACGGCGGACCAGAACAGAAGCTGGACCTGCGAGATGACATGAGTTGCCGTGTACGGTTCGTAGTCAACCGGAAAGGGCAACACGCCGTAAAGCATCGCCGGGAAGACACCGATGCCAATGCATAGCGCGGCGGCCAGTCCCATAGCGATCAGCATGTTGCGCGGCGCCTCTTTGCAGCGAATTCCCGAGTCGTGTGCGAAGAAAGCGAAATAGGGAATCTTGATGCCGGAATGGTGGAAGACGCCCGCCGATGCGAACAGCAGCACGAAATAGACGAATGTGTAGTGGTTCTCGGCGGTCGCCGAGATGATCAATGACTTGGTGGCGAAGCCGCTGAAGAGCGGAAACGCCGAGATTGAGGCTGCCCCGACGATACAGAAGCCGGTCGTCCATGGCATCGATTTATAGAGTCCGCCGAGCTCGGAGCCCTTGATCGTCCCGGTGCGTAGCAACACCGCCCCCATCGACATGAAAAGCACGCCCTTGAAGAGAATGTCGGCGAACGCGTGGGCGGCAGCGCCGTTGAGTGCCAGGTTGGTGCCGATGCCGACCCCGACGACCATGAACCCCAGCTGATTGTTCATGCTGTAGGTAAGCACCCGACGGAGATCGTTGACGATCACGGCGAAGAAGATCGGAAAGGCGGTCATCGCGGCGCCGATCCATACTAGCAACTCGGTCCCGGGGTAGCCTCGCGCGAGAGCGTAGACTGCCATCTTGGTGGTGAAGGCACTCAGAAACACCGTGCCGGTCACGGTGGCCTCCGGGTAGGCGTCCTCGAGCCAATTGTGCAGCAGCGGGAAGGCACACTTGATGCCGAAGGCGATGAAAATGAGCGAGCCGCCCAGACCGTTGAGCCCCAGATAGTCGAACGCGAGCGATCCGGTCTCGTGAACGTGTGCCAGGGCCCCGGCAAGGAGCAGCACGCCGGATGTTATCTGGAAGATCAAGTACCGCATGCCGGCCCGGTACGATCGCTCGCTGCGGCGTGCCCAGATCAAGAAAACGGATGAGATCGCGGCGAGCTCCCAATAAACGAAGAGCGTGATCAAGTCGCCCGCGAACACCGCGCCGATGGCGCTGCCGGCATAGGCGAACGCCGCGACGTGTTGGACGGTGTCCTTGACCCGAAGGGCGAAGATCATCCCGATGAACGCAGCGATGTGGAAGATGTAGCCGAACACGAGGCTCAGCCGATCGACGCGGACGGGCGTCAAGGAGTAGTCGAAGACGGAGACCTGTAGGAGGTTCCCGTGCGAGATCACCAGCAACTGAAGCAAGCCCAGCGCCGGGAGAAGGAGCATGTAGGCTGACCGCACGCGCCCGCGGAGCAGCGGAACCAGCAACCCCCCAAAGATCAGGAGCCAGCCGGGCGGAAGGCTATCGATCATAGTAGTCCTCGCCCCGGCCGACGATCTTGCGCAGCTGCTTCGCAGCCAGAACAAGCAACACACAGGAGACGAAGCCGTAGAAGCCGAAGAACCCGAAAAGGTGCTCGATCGGGAACTCGACGTGTTTCTCGTACAGCAGGTCGGCCGCGACAAGGAGGCCGCAGACGATCCAAAGGGCACGGTAAATCTTGCCGACATTTCGCAGATCGTCGATCCAGTACTTCTTCTCGCCCGCCACCGGCTCGATCGGGTCGTCGTGCGAGCGCTTCGCTTGGCTGTCGATGCTGTTGTCGTCGTGCATGGGTGGCTACAGACTCACGATCGGGAGAAGCAGCCGATAGACGTCATCGGCGAAGAAGAATAGGACCAGACAACCTGCGGCCGTTGTGCACAGCGCCACCATACAGAAGAACGGCGCTTCCTTGATCGACGATCCACCGTTTGCTGCGAGCGCCGCACCCTGGGGTACACCGTCGACCCCGTCTCCGATGGCCACTGAGTCTGGTGGGGCGACGAAAAAAGCCCGCGCCACAATCGACAGCAAATAGGCGACGTTCAGAAGTGAGCTAATCATCAGAACGGCAACGAAGATGACCTTCTCCGCTTCGAGAGCTCCGAGCGCCAGGAACCACTTGCTCCATGCGCCGCCGAACGGCGGCAGGCCGATGACGCTGAGCGAGCCGATGAAGAAGGCCGTCATGGTGATCGGCATGGCGCGACCGATCCCGTTCATGTCGCTGATCTCGGTCTTGTGGGCCGCCACATAAATCGCGCCGGCGCAGAAGAAAAGCGTGATCTTGCCGAAGGCGTGCATGGCGATATGCATACTGCCGCCCAGCACACCGGCGCTCGTCGCGAGCGCGGCGCCGAGCACGATGTATGCGAGCTGGCTCACCGTCGAGTAGGCCAGGCGCGCCTTCAGGTTGTCTTTCGTCAGGGCAACGAGCGAGGCCGCCAAGATCGTGAACGCGGCCACGTACATGAGCCACGTACTCAAGCCCGTGTCCGTAAGCAACTCGAGCCCGAAGATGTAAACGGCGATCTTCATAACCGTGAACACGCCGACCTTGACCACGGCGACCGCGTGGAGAAGCGCGCTCACCGGAGTGGGGGCCACCATCGCCGCCGGCAGCCAGCGATGGAACGGCATCAGCGCCGCCTTGCCCGTTCCGAAGGCGAAGAGCCCCAGCAACACGGCGAGGGTAGCTTCGTCGGCCGTCCCGGCAAGGATGCCGCCCGGACGGAAATCGAGTGCCCCCGCCAGGTACCACGTCCAGATAATCGCGAACAGCAGAAACGCAACCGACGTGCTCAGCAGGATGCCCAGATAAAGCCTCCCTCCCCGTCTCGCAGCTTCGGTTCGATGGTGGGTGACCAGAGGGTAGGTCGAAAGGGTCAACACCTCGTAGAAGATGAACAGGGTCAGCAGGTTGGCAGCGAAAGCGACGCCTATGGCGGCCGAGATCGCGACGGCGAAACAGGCGTAGAAACGCGTCTGGTCGCCCTCCTGGTGCCCACGCATGTATCCGATCGAATACGCCGTGGTAACGATCCACAGACCCGAGGCCACCAGGGCGAAGAGCATCCCGAGCGGCTCGACCTTGAAGGCCATCCAGAGGCCGGCCATCACTTCCACTGCGTTGGCCTCCGGGCGACCCCCGGCCTGCACCACGGGCAACAACGTGAGCACTACGGTGAGTAGGGCGCCACCGGTGGTCAGGCTGGCCGCCTCACGCAGGTTCGGCCAGCGGTGCAGTGCGACGACAAGCCCGGCGCCGACCAACGGCAGGCCAACCGCGGCGTAGATGGCCAGCTGCGGGCTCACGGTGAGATCCCCAACAGAGATTCTGCCGCCATCCGGGCGATGCCGGCGGTCACCTCGGTGCTGGTGCCAAAGTAGAAGATGGCGATCACCAGCGCCCACATGGGAAGCAGAAGCGAAAGTGGTGCCTCGGTGACCGCGCCCTCACCGTCGCCCGCCTGTGGCTCGTCGAAGTAGGCAACCTCGACGACCCTCCAGATATAAACGGCGGCGAGCAGCGAGCTGAACAGCACCACCGCGGCGACCGGCCACAGGCCCTGCTCGAGTGCGGCCAGCACCAGGTACCACTTGGAGATGAAGCCCACCGTCAGCGGCACACCGATGAGGCTGAGACCTCCGGCAACGAAAGCAGCCATCGTCCACGGCATGCGACGGCCAAGGCCCCTTAGCTCGTCGATGTGAACCGACCCGCAGCGCATGACGATACAGCCCATCGCCAGAAACAGGGCGCACTTCATCAAGCCGTGGTTGAAGAGGTGAACGATGCCTCCGGTCAGCCCGTTGACCGACGCGAAACTGATGCCCAGAACCATGTAGCCGATCTGGGCCACGCTCGAGTACGCCAGCATGCGCTTGATGTTGTTCTGAAAGATCGCCACCAGCGACGCCGTAACAATGCCCACCAGGGCGAGGGGCATCAGGAACACCCAGAGTTGCATCGACTCGAAGGCGAACTCGTACCCGAAGACCGTGAGGAAAAAGCGCAGCAGGATGTAGACGGAGACCTTGGTCGCCGTGGCAGCGATGAAGGCGGTAACAACCGACGGGGCGTACGCGTACGCGTTGGGGAGCCACAAATGCAGCGGAAAGAGAGCCATCTTCACGCTGATGCCAACGACGAAGAACCCGAAGGCGACCAGCACCGTGCGGGTGTCGCGCACCGCTTCGAGCTGCACGGCCATGTCAGCCATGTTCAGCGTTCCCGTCATCATGTAGAGCAGGCCGATGCCGATCAGGATGAAGGTGGCGCCGAGCGTGCCCATGATGAGGTATTGGTAGGCTGAAGTGAGGGCACGCCGATCCTGCCCCATGCTGATCAGCACGTACGACGACAGCGCCGAGATCTCCAGGAACACGAAGACGTTGAAGAGGTCGCCGGTGGCGGCGATGCCGAGCAAGCCGGTCAGACACAGAAGGTAGGCCGTGTAGAAGAGGTAGTGGCGCCGGTAGCGCGGCAGCTCCACCGAGATGCTCGCCGGCGACCAGGTGGCGACGATCGCACCGATGCCGGCCACCAGAATCAGCACGAAGGCGTTGAGCAGATCAATCCGGTACTCGATGCCCCACGGGGGCGGCCAGCCCCCGAGCTCGTAGGAAAGGATGCCCTGCTCGAGGACGCGGAGCATCAGCAGCACCGAGGTCGCAAAGGTCACCCAGGTGACCGCGATGGCGAAACCGGTCACCAGGGCGCGGTGGCGCAGCATCAGGCACACGGGAGCAGCCAGCAGCGGCACGAGGACGACCAGGATGGGGAGATGGCTCTCCATCAAGCCTCTACATCCTGAACGTGAATCTCGCCTTCCTCGATCGTCCCGTACTCCTCGTTGATGCGCACGACGAGCCCCAGGGCCACGGCGGTCGTGGCCACGCCGACGACAATGGCGGTGAGGATTAGAACGCCTGGAAGCGGGTTGGAGTAGATCTCGAAGCCCTCGGCGACAATCGGCGCCGTGCCGCCATCCACCTTGCCGACAGTGATGAAGAGCAGGAACACCGAGGTCTGAAAAATACTGAGACCGATGACCTTCTTGATGAGATTGTCGCGCGCCACGACGATGTAGAAGCCGGTCATCATCAACACGATGACCACCCAGTAGTTGTACAGCCCTAGCAGCTCAACCATCAGCTACGTACCGCCTCGCCGAAGGCGTAGAAGATCGAGATCATCACCCCGGCGACCGTCGTCCCGACGCCGAGCTCGACGAGCAAGATGCCGAGGTGCTGGCCGTGCACCGGATCGTGCTCCAGCACGCTGTAGTTGAGAAAGGTGCCGCCTTTCAGCATGGCGACCACGCCGACACCGATATACAGCAATAGCCCCAGCGGAATCAGCAGGTGGGCGATCCGCGGGCTGAACGCTCGCTGGCAAGCACGCAGGTCGAAGACGATTGCATAGAGAATGATGCCGGCGGCGAAGATAACCCCGGCCTGGAACCCGCCCCCCGGCCCATAGTCACCGTGCCATTGAACGTAAAGGGCGTACAGGAGTATGTAAGGAATGAGCAGCTTGGCGGCGACGCGGGGAATGCTCTGGCGCTTCATTCGTCGTCCTCGCCGGCCACCCAACGACGACGCCGTGCGCCCCCCAGTAGGATCAACACCCCGACGCCGGCCGTGAAGATCACGGCTGTCTCACCCAGGGTGTCGTAGCCGCGATAGCTCGCCAGCACGGCGGTTACCAGGTTAGGCACCTCCACTTCGTGCGGCGACTCGTCGATGTAGCGAGGCGCCACGTGGCTGTGTGCCTGGGCGTCGGGATCGCCGAGTCGCGGCATGTCGATGGTGCCGTAAACCAGCGCCGCGCCGGTGATCAGGATGACGATCAACGGCAGCAACGGCGTGTGCTCGGGCTCCCTCTCCTCCGCGGTCGTCAGCGACAGGGTGACGAGGATGAGGACCGTCGAGATTCCCGCACCGACCGAGGCCTCGGTGAATGCCACATCGGGCTGGTCGAGCACGCTCATCCAGCACGCACCCAACAGGCTGTAGATTCCGGCGACAATCGCCGCCGAGAACAGCCCGCGAAGCCGGGCGATGCGCACCGCTGTCGCCACCAGCAACGCCAGTAGGACTAGGTCGATGATGCTGTCGATGTCTCACCGTCCTTTTCGTCCAGCATCGGCTCCAAGCCGCGGCTGTGGGCCGCCTGGGCGATCGCGTGGGTCGCGGTCGGGCTGGTTAAGTAAATCATGAAGAAGATGAAGACGAGCTTCGCAGCTACAAGCGAAAGCCCCGCCTGCAGCATCAAGCCGAGGAGAATAAGCGCGGCGCCCAGCGTGTCGATGACACCAGCGCCGTGCAACCGGGTGTAGAAATCCGGCAGCCGGTAAAGACCGAGCGCCCCCGCGACACAGAAGAAAGAGCCGCCCGCAAGCAGCACCCAGCTGAGCATGTCGATCGCGTTCATCAGCGCGCTACGCCCCCTCGGTGTTCGCCGACTCGTGGTCGGTCACTTCGGCCAGGTCGCCGTATTTGAAGTACTTGAGCACGGCGAGCGTGCCGATGAAGTTGATCCCCGCGTACACCAGCGCCAGGTCGAGAAAATCGGGTCGGCCGTTCAAGAAACCCAGCACAGCGATAAACAAGACGGTGGCGGTGCCGAAACTGTTCACGGCCATCACACGGTCGTACACGGTCGGGCCGAGCGCGGCGCGGAGCAGCGCCAGAGTCATCGTGATCAGGATCGCCACCATCGCCATCGCGAACATCTAGTCGGCTTCCTCCAGTTGTGTGACGCGCCGGTCCATCTCTCCGGTCTCCACCCCCGCCGCCGCCTCACGGCTCAACGCGTGCACCGTGATGGTAGCGGCATCGACCAGGACTGAGACCGTTCCGGGCGTAAGCGTGATCGAGTTGGCGTACACCACCTGGCCGACCTCGCTGCGCTGGCCGGCCGCGACCTCGATGACAACGGGGCTGATGGGCAACCGCGGGTGCAGGATTCTCCGCACGACGTCGATGTTGGCCTTGACAATCTCCAAGGCCAGCCACGGGGTGTACAGCAGCACGCGAATGTTGACGAATTCGACCGGGGCACCCTCCGCGTCGACGACGTTCATACGCCGGGCGATCAGTAGGACGAGTGCCGTGGAGACGACTCCCATCGCCAGCAACAGCGGCTCGAAGTGCTGGCCCCAGGGAAACGACATCCCCGACCACGACTGCCAAACGGCGAGGAGGAGCAGACCGAGGATGGCGGAGCGTTTCATGAGTGTTTCCCAGTGCTGATTCGAGCACCGCGCCGCTGGCGGAGATTCTGCCCGTGCGACGCACGCGCCGTATATTCGCATCGCCTCTCGTGGTCCTCAAGGCTGGCGATCGGTAAATCACTTCGCGGTGCCGCTGCGCACCCAGGTCGCGATGCGTGAAAGGGCCCATTGGTTTGCCTACCGGAGTCCAATGCGACGATGAGAGGATCGGGTGGCGAATGGCGCTGGTGCATCGTTCGGGCCGTCACTCTTCGCATCTTGATCAACGGGCCTGACGAAAATCCTGTAAGCTACTGTATAATAAAGGCTTATCTATTCTTTCTGGTCCGCGGGAGGAGCGCTCGGTACGGCTGGGTCGAGGGTGGTGACCGGCGCCGGAGCCGGGCTCGCCGGCTTGCTACGATGCATTTCGCAGCGGCCGCGGAAGTACGCACCCGGCTCGATGACCAACTTGTCGGTGTTGACGTCGCCTTCGACTCGTCCGCTGGCGTGGATGGTCACCCGCTCTGCGGCGCGTACCTGGCCATTCAGCGCCCCATGCACCGCCAACTCTCCCACCTCGACCTCGCCCTCAAGCGCCGCGCGCGGGCCGAGAATCAGCGTCGCCGGCGAAAAGACTTTGCCGGTGAACTTGCCGTCGATGCGGACCGACCCTTTGAATTGCAGGGTCCCGTCGATCTCGGTGCCCTCACCGAGATGACCGTCCAGGTTGCCCGTAGTACTCATTGCTCTCTCTCCTCTGGTTCTCGGTGGCCTATTCGAGGGCCGTCAGCAGGTCGTAGATTCGGTTGAGCTCTTCCAATGATGTAAACGTTATCTCGACCTTGCCCCGCTCCCGACCTCGGATGGCAACGGGCGTGCCTAGCGCGTTGGCCAGGCGTTGCTCCGCCGCCGCCACGTCCGGATCGCGGGCGGGGACATCGGGTCGTTCCGTGTGGGGGCGATTCTCAGCCCGCACGCGAGCCTCGGTCTGTCGAACGCTCAAGCCCCGGGCAACAGCTTCCTCGGCGACGCGCCGTTGCGCCGCCGCCGAAGACAGGCCGAGCAAGGCACGCGCGTGTCCCATCGATAGCGCCCCGTCGACAAGTTGCTGCTGGATAGTTGAGGGCAGCGACAGCAGCCTGAGGTAGTTCGCCACTGTTGAGCGCTCTTTTCCGACCCGCGCTGCTATTTGCTCCTGCGTCAGCCCCATTTCATCCACCAGCAGGTGATAGGCGCGTGCTTGCTCGATCGCGTTGAGGTCTTCGCGCTGGAGGTTTTCTATCAACGCGAGCTCGAGCGACTCACGGGGCGTGGCATCGCGAACCACCGCCGGGATCCGCGACAGGCCGGCGCGCTGCGCGCCGCGCCACCGGCGCTCCCCGGCGATGATCTCGAATCCCTCCTCCGCCTCACGCACCACGATCGGCTGAAGAACTCCGTGGGCCGCCAACGAAGCCGCCATAGCGTCGATCGCCGCATCGTCGAAACAGTCCCGCGGCTGCTGTGGGTTGGGTCGGATGAGGTCGAGCTCCAGCTCGAGCAGGCGCCCGCTCCCCGTGATCGCGGTCGGCGTTCCAGCCGGGATCAGCGTGTCAAGCCCGCGACCGAGTACTTTCCGTGCCATTCCGTACCACCTCGCGCATCAGTTTCAGGTATGCCTGCGCTCCCGCGGAGCGCAGATCGTACAGGATAATGGGCTTCCCGAAGCTCGGCGCCTCCCCGAGCCGCACATTTCGAGGCACCTCAGCAGCAAACACCTCCTCCCCGAAGTGTCGGCGCACATCGGCCGTTACTTGTCTCGTGAGGTTCATCCTTGGATCGACCATGGTCAAGAGGATGCCTTCCAGCCGCAACCTCGGGTTCATGCCGGCTCGCACGCGCGCAAGCGTTTCCATCATCCGGCTGAGACCTTCCAGAGCGAGATACTCGCACTGGATAGGCACGATAACGCTGTCCGAGGCCACGAGCGCGTTCAGCGTGAGGAGCCCGAGAGCCGGTGGACAATCGACAATAATGAACTCGAAGCCATCTCGCGCCGGCGCGATCGCTTCTTGCAATCGCGTCTCGCGGCCGGCAACTTCGACAAGCTCCAGTTCCGCACCGACGAGCGAGTGAGCAGCTGGCGAAACCACAAGGTGCTCGAGCGGTGCGGCAATCGCCGTCTCGGCTAGCGTCGCGGTGCCGGTGAGAACCTCGTAGGTCGTCGGCTGCCCCTCCGGTACAGCCACGCCGAGAGCGCTGGTCGCGTTGGCTTGAGGGTCGATGTCGATGAGCAATGTCGACAGATCGGCTGCCGCCAGGCAGGCGGCGAGGTTCACCGCCGTTGTCGTCTTCCCGACTCCGCCCTTCTGATTGGTGACGGCGATAACCCGCGCCATGCCGCATCCCGTGACGGCCCGCGGCGGCTCGACACCGCGGCGACCCGTCGGCTCAATTCTCTGGGCAGCACGATGGCGCCCAAACGAGCCCCGGAGCGTAACACAGTGCTGGTCGGCTGCGGGCTGTCATGTTCCACGTGGAACAGCTCTGATGCAGTGTTCCACGTGGAACTCTCTGCCCCCCCAAACCGCCAGCCGGTGGGCCTATGGAGCAAGTTCCAGAGATGCGAGGTATCCGGCCTTGAGATGCGAAAGCGGCTCGGCTTGCTTGACGGCCCAGCCAGCCCGTGCCGCGCGCCGCCATTGCCGATCGCTCGGGTTCGCAGCGGCGCCGCCGGTGGAGAGGTTGCGGCGGAGCGCACGTAACGTCTCCTCTCCCACGAACAGCAGCGCTCTACCGCCAGGGACCATGATGGAGGCAACCAAACCCAGCATGGGGCCCCAGTCTGTCCAGGCGCGTGCCGTAAGTACGTGTACGGGTTGCGGTATTCTGCCCTGCTCGATCGCTTCCTCCAGCCGCTCGTCGACGACCGTTACGCCCGCCAACTCGAGCGCGTCGACTACTTCCTTGAGGAACGTTGCCTTCTTGGCGTTGGATTCGACCAGGACGCAGTGGCGGTCCGGCTCGAGAATCTTCAGGACAAGGCCTGGGGCCCCGGCCCCCGAACCAACATCGAGTAACACCGGTCCGGCGCCAGCCAGGTGGCGCACCGCCATAGCGGGCTCCACGAAGTGCCGTACGACCGCCGTACGTCGATCGCGAATCGCGGTCAGGTTGATTCGCCGGTTCCAGCGCTCCAGCAGCTGCAGATAGCGAGCAAACTGCGCTACCTGCTCGGATTGGAGGTGCTGACCGTAGTGCTCGAACCCTGCGAGGACCTGCCGTGCCGCCTCCTCGCTGCCCGCCGGCGCCGGCGCCTCAGTGACGGCGACCCCCTTGCGTCGGAATCACATTGACCGCCTTCTGGAAACCGTTGCCAACGCTGCGTGTCTTGACCTTGGGATCCTCCGCCAGCGTCAGGTGGACGATTCGCCGCTCGTACGGATTCAGTGGACCGGTCTGCTGGGGAGAGTCCGTCTCCTTGGCCTGATGGGCCACCTGATAAGCCATGTCGCGAATCTCGTCGTCTCGCTGGGAGCGGAAGTCGCCAGCATCAACTCGCACGCGGCGATGGGCGCGGTCGGGCCGGTGTCGGAATGCGTGGTTCAGGATCAACTCCAAGGCCGAAAGCCCGCGCCCCCGACCGTCCAGCAGGTACTGGTTGTCGTCACCTGTGATGGCGATCTGCAGCGTCTCGCCATCGAGTCGCGCCTCCGCCTCGCAGTCAAAGTCCATCGTCTCGAAGATCGTGTCGAGCAGATCGGTCGCCTCGTCCGAAACATCTCCACCACCGTCGGGCCCGCCCACCTCTTCGGGCGCAGAGCCGCGCGCTGCCGACCGGTCGCCGGAGGCACCCTCCGGCGACGTCGCGACCACCTCGGCCTCAGCGAGGACCTCAGCTTGTGCGTCATCGACGGGAGCGTCCTCGGTCGCCGCATCCTCATCCTCGGTCGAGGCATCCTCGGTCGAGGCCTCGTCGGTCGGGGCATCGTCGGCCGAGCGGAAGAACGCCGGCAAGACCCCTTCGACGGGCGCTGGGTCGTTGGCCTCGGTCACCTCAGACCCGGTCTCCACGTCAGCCGTGGCCTGATCCGCGTCGGCGGTTTGCTCAGCAACCGGGTCTCCGCCTGTCGGGCCGCTGTCTCCGGCCGGCGAATCCTCGGCGGGCTCGGCCGAGCTAGCCGCTGGCTGCACCGGGATCCCCTCGGACGCCGCAGTGCCTTCCTCCGGCTCCGGCGGGCTGGCGACCGCGACGTCCGCCGCCTCGTCGCCGCCTTCAGAATCGACGGCCGCGGGATCGGACCCGCGCCGCCAAGCACGGACTGAATAAACCGTGTTGCCGAGACCCCAAAAGTCGCTGGCCTGCTCATCGACGAGCTCGTGTTCGAGCTCCTCGACCGGCACTCCGAGTGCCGACGCTGCCTGTTCCAGGGCCGCCTCGACCGACTTGTCTTCGAATACCTGTGCACTCATCGCTTGCCTCGCTGGCGTTTCTTGGCCTTGGGAAGAGCCTCCTCTGCCTGAAGCTCTGCGTCCATCTTCCGGTTCACGTAGAGCTGTTGCGTGATTCCGAGAAGGTTGTTGACGAGCCAGTAGAGAACCAGCCCGCTTGGCACGTAGAGGAAAAGTACCGTGAAGATCACCGGCATGAACTTGAACATGCGCGCCTGCATGGGGTCGGCGCCCGGAGACGGTGTCATCCGCTGCTGCACCAGCATGCTGCCACCCATGAGGAGCGGCAGCACGAGATACGGATCGTAGTCTGAGAGGTCCTGAACCCACATGACGAACGGGGCCTGGCGAAGCTCGACGGCAACGGACAACAATCGATAGAACGCGAAGAGAATCGGTAGCTGTGCCAGCATCGGCAGGCAGCCACCGAAGGGGGAGACGCCCTCGCGCTTGTAGAGCGCCATGACCTCCTCGTTCATTTTCTGCCGCTTCTCGAGCTCCTTGGCGCCTTTGTACTTCGCACGAATCGACGCCATTTGAGGCTGCAGGCGCTGCATGCGCCGCATCGATACCATCGACTTGTGGTTCAGCGGGAGGAAAACGATCCGCAGGAGCACCGTCAGCAGAATGATCGCCACGCCATAGTTGCCGACGAACGAGTGAATCCACACGAGGAGGGCCAGCAAGGGGCGCGCCAGGATCCCCATCCACCCGAAATCCACCGCGCGATCGATGTCGTATCCCTGCTGCAGTAGGAAGTCGAACTTCTTCGGGCCCAAATAGACGCCCGTCAGCACCCCGTCTATTGGGACCCGGATGGCCACACTCGGCAAAGCGATCTGCGGCTCGGCGGCCGGGTCGAGGCTGCTGACGCTCCGGCTCGAGATCCGAACCTCAGATGGCGCATCGAAGAGAAAGGCGCCAAGGAAATAGTGGCTCTCGATTCCCGCCCAGCGCACCTCACCGGAGATTCCAGCTGCCGGATCGGGCTCGGGCGGCGCCCAACGCTCGATCTCCTCACCCACCAGCGCCAACGCCCCTTCTGCCAGAAACGCGTTCCGTGAGCCAGCTTCCACCGCGTCCAGGCCAGCGCCGAGTGTCAAGAACGCCGCGCTTGCTCCGGGCGCGGTCGCCTCCACCTGTACTCTGAGCTGGTTGCCGCTTGCCGGGAACTCGATTCGCTTGAAGACCGAACTACCTCGACCGTCAGCCCAGCGAAGCTCCACCACCACGGGGTCGCCCGGTCGAGGCGTGCGCTCGCCGCCACCAACGGTCCCGCCGCGAGCTTCCAACGCGTACAAGGCGTTGTTCGCCGCCGCTGCGATGGTGGGGTCGTCTGGGGTCTCGATGCCGAACGGCAACTCGTTGTCTGCAGCCGCTGCGGGGTGGACCAGATCCAGGGGCGTCCGAGCTGCGGACTGATACTGGTTCAATACGAACGCCTGCAATCGACCGCCAAGGTTCGTAACGGTCGCCGTGTAGTTCTCCGCACGGATTCGGAGGGTCTCTGGCGCCAACGCCGCCACTGGCAGCGCCGACTCGCCTGCGTCGGCAGCCATGGGTACGGGCACGGCATCGGAAAGCCCGGCATCGCGCGCCGCACCCGGATCCTCTTCGGCGGACTCGGGGGCTTGTGCTGCTCCCCCGGTCTCTCGCGGCAATTGCGCCGACTCGTCAATCGGTGGAACGAAGTAATACTGATAGAACGCCAGAACGGCCATCGACAGAACGATGGCGAGCAGGGCGCGCGACTCCATCCCAGGCTCTTGGTTGCTATTCATGCGCCGTCGGTACCGGGTCGTGGCCGCCCTGACTGAATGGGTGACATCGGAGAATCCTCCGTACCGCCAACCCCGCTCCACGCACCGCGCCGTGCTCGCGCACGCTCTGGCACGCGTAGTCTGAGCACGTCGGGTGGAATCGACAGTTGCTTCCCAACAGCGGAGACAACGCCAGTTGGTAAGCACGGATGAGGACAACGACGAGGCGGCCGATCATGCCGGAGGCTCCGTCGCTCGTGCGGCAAGCGCCAACAGCTCCGGAAGTAGGTCCCCTGGGCTGCTCGTTACCGTTCCCGGCCGGGCGACGACGACGTAGTCATATCCGGCCGCGAACCCCTCCCACTGGCTCCGAAACGCCTCGCGCACCAGTCGGCGGGCGCGATTTCGCACCACCGCGCCGCCCAGACGGCGAGTCGCCGTAATCCCGAGTCGGGGGTGTCGTCTGCCGTTGGCAAGCGTGAACAGGACGAACTTCGACCCCACTTGTTTGGTGCCCTCTGCATACACGCGCTCGAAATCCGAGCGCTTGCGCAGGTGGTGGGTGCGCGGGAACCCCTTCGGTCTCACGGCGCGGTATCGGCGGCGGCGCGCGCTAGATCACGAGGGTGCCAGCCGCTTGCGACCCTTGCGGCGACGGCGACGAAGCACAGCCCGTCCGGAGCGCGAGCGCATCCGGAGCCTGAAGCCGTGTACTTTCCGCCGGCGGCGGCGGTTTGGTTGGAACGTGCGCTTCATGGAAATCTATTGGGTTGCTCGCCGTGCACGATCCACGAGGGCGCGGAAAACGTCCGTGCGGCGAAGGCTCCTTAGGGGGCATTGGACAGCTGGCCCCCTGTTTCGGACGAGTCTATCGACAGTACCGGCTCAACTCGGACCCGTCAACTCCCCTCCTGGTGCCAGTCCTGGTGCTGGTGCCAGTTCCTGGCGCTTGCTCTACGCGCACCTGTCCCGCCGGCTGGTTGCTGGCCCCTCTTCTTGCCAGGATGATTCCATTACACCCTGTGACTTTTTCTGTGCTATATTCCCGCATCTTGCGGCGCGGACTTCTGCCTCCCTGGCCTACGCGCGCGAGGCTCTTGTAGCGTAAGTGTCCCTGATCGCTACGTTTTTGGTGTTTTTTCACAGGTGTGGATAAGTCTGTGAAAATCCGCGGGGTGGGCAGCGCCGCCGTCCGCCGTCCGCGACGTGGGGTGCCTGGCGGGCTCGAGGGCGGGATGGACACCTGGGCGCGAATCCTCTCGCGTATCGAAAACAAGCTCGACCCGCAGACCTTCGAGACTTGGTTTCGGCCCACCGCGCTCCTCCGGGAACAGGACGGCGGCCTTGATGTGGCTGTGCCCAACGAGGTCTTCCGCGATTGGCTCACGCAAAAGTATGCGCCGCTAATCCGCGAGTCCCTGGAAGAGTTTCCCGGTGCGCCAACAGATATCCGCTTCTTCGTTGCCGGCCTAGAACGGGGCTCTGGGGCACCAACCACTGAATCTGAACCGTCGGCGCAGCCGGAATCGCAGCCGGCGACCGTAGTGGTCGCCGACCGGCCGGCGACACTGAACCCAAAGTACACCTTCCAGTCGTTCGTCGTCGGTGCCTCGAACCAGTTTGCCAATGCGGCGGCGCGCGCCGTCGCCGAGCGGCCGTCTCTGTCGTACAACCCGCTCTTTATCTACGGCGGTGTTGGCCTGGGTAAGACGCACCTCATGCTTTCCATTGGGCACCATATTCGGCGTGCGCAGCCAGACCTGCGCATCGTCTACCTCTCTTCTGAGCGCTTCATGAACGAGCTCATCAACTCGATCCGCTACGACCGCACGCACGAATTTCGCGTCAGGTATCGAAATATCGATGTGTTGCTCATGGACGATATCCAGTTCCTGGCCGGCAAGGAGCGGACCCAGGAGGAATTTTTCCACACCTTCAATGCGCTCCACGAGGAGCAGCGTCAAATCGTTGTCACAAGCGACGCCCCACCCAAGGAGATCCCGACCCTGGAGGAACGACTCCGATCACGGTTCGAGTGGGGTCTTCTTGCCGATATCCAGCCTCCGGACCTTGAGACCAAGATCGCGATCTTGAAAAAGAAAGCCGAGGCCGAGGCGCCCGCTCTTCTCATGGCTGATGACGTTTTGCTTTATGTGGCGACACACAGTAAATCGAACATACGCGAGCTCGAAGGTGCTCTCATCCGGTTGCTGGCGTTCGCGTCCCTGACCGGAGAGCAAATTACTGTGGAGCTGGCACGGCGAGTGCTAAAAGATACGCTCAAGACCGACTCGCCGGTCATTACGATCGAGAGCATCCAGCAGCGGGTTTCTGAGTACTACGGTCTCCGCGCCGGAGAGCTAACCTCGCGAAGCAATGCCCGCCGTATAACTAGACCACGTCAAGTGGCCATGTACTTATCGAAGAAGCTAACGCACCACTCGTATCCAGAGATCGGGCACGCGTTCGGAGGAAAGCACCACAGCACCGTTATTCACTCCGTTCGCAAGGTCAAAAAAGACATGTTGGAAGACGAGGACTTGAACCGTAGCGTTGGCGGCCTCTTGGATTCGTTTCGGTAGACCGTGTTTTCAACAGGGTTCACCTCATAGTCGTTGTTAGAGTTCAGTGGACAGCGAGTTCACCCGAGGAAACGACCCTTACAACCGACCGCGCTCCGCAGACACGCGAACAGAGGAAAGTACTGAATAGAAATAGCTTGCGGTTGGTTTCAACAGTATCAACAACACCTACTACTATTACTAAGAAAAACTAACTTTCTTAAGATGCCAGGAGAGTAAGGAATGAAGTTTACTGTCCAGCGGGACACACTCGAGTGCGAGTTGCAGGTCCTCCAGGGCATCGCCGAGAAGAGAAAGACGATTCCCATCCTTTCCCACATTCTCATCTCGGCTGATAGCGGCAAACTCTCGCTCGTAACTACTGATCTCGAAGTAAGCCTAACCACTCAGTGTGATGCATCGATATCGGTGCCGGGCGGCACAACGGTGAGCTCCAAGAAACTGTTCGAAGTTGTCAGATCCTTACCTGCGGGTGAGATCGAGATGACGTCCGAGGCCGGGGAGTGGCTCGAGATCAGCGCCGGAGATGCCTATTTTCGCTTGGTGTCGCTGCCCACCACGGACTTCCCCGAGGTGCCGGCTAGCAACTTCGAGGCCGCCGCGGAGATTCCTCACGTGCTGTTCCGCGAAATGATTCGCAGAACATTGTTCGCTGTTACCAAAGAGGACGTTCGCTACTCGCTGAACGGGGCGCTTCTGGAGATCGGCGGGGGAAAGGTTCGCATGGTTGCCACCGATGCGCACCGGCTCGCGATGGTCGAGCAGGACGATGCCGACCTTGGAACACAAACCCAGGTACGGGCTATCATCCCGAAGAAAGCGCTCGCAGAGATACGCGATCTAGGTGAGCCAGAGAGCATGCTCTTCTCACAAGACGAGCATCACCTACACTTCAAGATAGAACACAGGATTCTGTCGACGCGTGTCATCGAGGGGCAGTTCCCTGCTTATGAGAAAGTGGTGCCACGCGATAATCCAGCGACCGTCCGCTTTGCTAGCGATGCCATGTCCGAGGCGCTTCGCCGGGTCAGCCTTCTGGCATCGGAGCGCTCCCGTGCAGTGAAGTTCACCTTTACTCCCGGCACGGCAACGATCGTCTCCAGCAACCCGGAAATGGGAGAAGCTCGCGAGTTGGTGCCCGTCCAATACGATGGGGAAGAGTTGACCGTGAGCTTCAATGCCCAGTACATCCTGGACTTCTTGGCGGTAGCAGCGAGTGAAGAAATCGAGGCATATCTTCGCGATGACTCGAGCCAAGGATTGATGTCTCCGGTGCCGCTAGAGGACGGCTTGTCGTATCAGTACGTCATTATGCCAATGCGGTTGTAGGTCATCCCGTAAGTCACTCTATAGAAACAACTTACGAGAGCATCCTCGGTGGGCTCCGGCTATCAATCGCGGCCGGCGAGAGGTATAATTCCCTGGTGCCGAGCGAAACGCATTGTGCGCACGGAAAACGCAGCCTTCTCGCCTCGCGAGGACGGCGGTCAGCGCGAAATCCGAGCACACATACCAGGTGGGGTCCGGTCGTAAAGCCGGGTTTGTAGAGCGCCAGCGCGGCCACTACGAATCGAAGACAACGCGGCGCTGCGTGTGCCATCAGATCGCCTGTGGTCTGCGCGCTCAAGCGCACCTAAGCCGGAAGACCAGATGAGCCGGACGACCAAGAACGACAAGAACGGCCGCCAGGCGCACGACTACGATGCCAGCAAGATTCAGGTCATCGAGGGGCTCGAGGCCGTGCGCAAGCGCCCGGCAATGTACATAGGCAGCACCAGCGGGGCAGGCCTACACCACCTGGTCTACGAGGTTGTGGACAACAGTGTCGACGAGGCCCTGGCCGGGTACTGCGATGACATCCAGGTGACTGTCCACAGCGACAATTCTGTAGCGGTCCAGGATAACGGGCGCGGCATTCCCGTTGACCAACACAAGACAGAGAAGCGCCCCGCCGCCGAGGTCGTCATGACCACCCTGCACGCTGGCGGCAAGTTCGACCACGACAGCTATAAGGTCTCGGGGGGCCTACACGGTGTCGGCGTGTCTGTGGTCAACGCGCTCTCGGAGCGACTGACACTGGAGGTCTGGCGAGACGGTGCTACACACACGCAGGAATACGCCCGAGGGGCGCCCGTTGACTCTCTCCAGCAGGTCGGCAAGACCGAAAAAACGGGGACCAAGGTAACGTTCCTCCCGGACACAGAGATCTTCACTGAAACGGTCTTCGTCTACGACACACTTGCAGCACGGCTACGTGAGTTGGCGTTCCTCAATCGCGGATTGACGATTCGCCTCGTCGATGAGCGCGACGACAGCCCGCGCGAGGCGGAGTTCTACTACGAGGGCGGTATCGCCTCGTTCATAGAGTCGCTCAACAAGAAGAGAAACCCGCTCCACGCGAAGCCGATCGCCTTTCGTGAAGAGCGCGACCAGATCGTTGTCGACATCGCGCTGCAATACAACGATGGCTACAACGAGACGCTGCTTTCCTACGTCAACAACATCAACACCCGCGAGGGCGGCACCCATCTTTCTGGATTCCGTACTGCCCTGACGCGCACGATCAACGCTTACGGGCAGGCTGCCGGCAAGTCGAAAGACCTCAAGACCCTGCAGGGCGAAGATGTCCGCGAGGGGTTGATCGCCATCGTCTCGTGCTTGGTTCCCGAGCCGCAGTTCGAGGGCCAGACCAAGACGAAGCTGGGAAACAGTGAAGTCAGAGGAATGGTGGCGTCGGTCGTCAACGAGAAGCTGGCGGAGTACTTCGAAGAGAACCCGAAGGCGGCCAACAAGATCGTCGCCAAGGCACAGGACGCGGCTCGCGCTCGCGAGGCGGCGCGCAAGGCGCGGGATCTGACACGGCGCAAGGGAGCGCTCGACGCCGCGGCGCTGCCGGGCAAGCTCGCTGACTGTCAGGAGCGCTCGCCGGAGAATGCCGAGCTCTTCATCGTAGAGGGAGATTCGGCCGGCGGCACCGCCAAACAAGGGCGCGATCGCCGCACGCAGGCGGTTCTGCCGTTGCGCGGCAAGGTGCTCAATGTGGAGCGCGTGCGACTCGACAAGATGCTCAACAACGAGCAGATTCGGACGATCATCACCGCATTGGGCACCGGCATAGACGCGGACTTCAACCTCGAGAAGCTGCGGTATCACAAGATCATTCTGATGGCTGACGCCGACGTAGACGGCAGCCACATTCGCACGCTTCTGTTGACGTTCTTCTTCCGTCAAATGAAGCCGCTGATGGACGCCGGGCACCTCTACATCGCGCAGCCCCCGTTGTACGGAGTGCGGCGCGGCAACAAGGTTCGGTACCTGCCGGACGAGCGTGCGATGACCCAGTTCCTGGTTGATCGTGCCGCCGACAAACGCACCGTTGTCGCAAAGAAGACGAAGAAGAAGCTCGCCGGTGCGCCGCTAGCGAAGAAACTTCACACCCTGCACCGCTACAAGTACTTCCTTGACAAGTTGCGCGAGCGTGGCTACGAGCAACGGCTCCTGGAGGCGCTCTTGGCGGCCGGGCTGCGATATCGCAAGCAGTTCGAGGCCAGCACCGATCTTAACGAGGTCTCCTCGGCGCTGGCGGCGGAGGGCTACGCAGCGCAACTCTCGAAGGACGAGGAGCACAGCCTGCTCGAGCTGCGGGTCGCCTCCGAGGACGATCCGCTTCTAGCGCCAGTGCGAGTCACGCATGAGTTCGTCGACGGACCCGACTACCGCGAGCTCCTGGGGCTCCACAGGGAGCTAGCCGACCTCCAACAGCCGCCGTTCGAGGTGCTGTATGAGCGCGAAACAGAAGCCGTGCTCAACACCAAAGAGGAGCTGCTGGGACATATGCTGGCCGGCGCCAAGAAGGGCATTCGGCTACAGCGCTACAAGGGTCTGGGCGAGATGAACGCAGACCAGCTCTGGGACACGACGATGAATCCAGAGACCCGCCGGCTGCTGCTCGTTACGATCGAAGACGAGGTTGCGGCCGACGAGATCTTCACCGTTCTCATGGGCAATGAGGTTGAGCCGCGGCGCGATTTCATTCAGACGCACGCGCACGAAGTAGAGAACCTGGACGTCTGAGATCTCGCCGGGGCGGCGTTGAGCCGCGGCGAATCGACAACGGAAATTCGGAGTCGTGATGGACGTAATCGAGCACAAGATGCCCGTCCCCGTCGAGGACGAGGTTCGGCGATCGTATCTCGACTACGCCATGAGCGTCATCGTTGGTCGAGCGCTACCGGATGTCCGCGACGGGCTCAAACCGGTTCACCGGCGCGTGCTCTTCGCCATGCAGCAACTCAACAACGGCTGGAACCAGGCATACAAAAAGAGCGCGCGTATCGTCGGCGACGTCATTGGTAAGTACCACCCACACGGTGACCAGGCGGTCTACGACACCATTGTCCGTATGGCGCAGGACTTCTCCATGCGCCACGTCCTCGTTGATGGCCAAGGGAACTTCGGCTCGCTCGACGGCGACCCGCCGGCGGCAATGCGGTACACCGAGGTCCGAATGACCCGCCTGGCGTCGGAGTTGCTTGCCGACATCGACAAGGAAACGGTCGACTTCGCCGCCAACTACGACGACTCCTTGGAGGAACCGCGGGTTCTTCCCGCCAAGTTCCCGGCGCTGCTTGTGAACGGCTCCTCCGGTATCGCGGTGGGGATGGCGACCAACATCCCACCGCACAACCTCGGTGAGATCGTCGATGCCACCGTGGCGCTGATCAACAACCCAGAAAGCACCGTCAGTGACCTCATGCAGCACGTCCAAGGCCCCGACTTCCCGACCGCCGGCATCATCTACGGGGCCAGCGGTATCGTCGATGCGTATCGCAGCGGGCGCGGCATTATCCGCGTCAGAGCGCGCGCCGATATCGAGCGCGCCGCCTCGAGCCGCGAGCGCGACCGCATCGTTGTCACCGAAGTTCCCTACCAGGTGAACAAGGCGCGCCTGATCGAGCAGATGGCCGGTTTGGTGAAGAACAAGAAGCTCGACGGCATCTCGGACCTGCGCGACGAAAGCAGCCGAGAGGGCGTGCGGGTGGTCATCGAGCTCAGGAGGGGAGAGGAGCCCGACGTCGTCCTCAACAACCTGTACAGCCAGACGGCGATGACGAGCACGTTCGGCATCATCCTGCTGGCGATTCGCGACGGCGCGCCGGTGGTGATGACCCTCAAGGAAATACTCGCGGCGTTCGTCGGCCATCGGCGCGAGGTCATTACTCGTCGCACCCTCTTCGATCTCAAGCGCGCTGAGGCGCGGGCGCACATCCTCGAGGGCCTCAAGATCGCCCTCGACCATCTCGACGAGATCATCAAGCTGATCCGGGGCTCGAAAGACGCCGCGGTCGCCCGCACGGCAATGGTCAAGCGATTCTCGATGTCCGAAACCCAGGCGCAGGCGGTGTTGGACATGCGGCTGCAGCGACTGACGGGCCTCGAGAGGCAGAAGATCCTCGACAACCTGAAAGAGACGCTGGCGGTCATCGAGAGCCTCGAAGACATTCTGGCTTCGGAGCGCAAGGTTCTCGACATCATCGTCGACGAGCTCGAGCAGATCAAAGCCTCCTACGGCGACGCGCGACGCACGGACATCGTCAACGACGCACGCGACTTCACGGTCGAGGACCTGATAGCCGAAGAGGACGTGGTGGTCACGTGCAGCCACGCCGGGTATGTGAAGCGAACGCCTGTCAGCCTGTATCGTCAGCAGCGTCGTGGCGGCAAGGGACGCATTGGCGCGGTGACGAAAGAAGGCGACTTCGTCGAGCATCTGTTCGTGGCGTCAACGCACGCCTACGTCATGGTGTTCACCGAGCTTGGAATGGCCCACTGGCTGAAGGTCTACAACTTGCCGCAGGGCGGACCGGCGACGCGCGGCAAGGCGATTGTCAACCTGTTGCCACGCCTCGACAAGGGTGACTCGGTTGCGACAATTCTGCCGGTGGCCGAGTTCGAAGAGGGCAAGCACATCCTCTTTGCGACCGAACAGGGCCTGGTGAAGAAGACCGAGCTTACGGCCTTCTCCCACCCCAAGGTCACGGGCATTATCGCCATCCGGATCCAGCAAGGCGACCGACTTCTTGCCGCCAAGATCACCGATGGAGATCAAGACATCATCATCGGCACCTATCTAGGCAAGGCCATACGCTTCTCGGAGAGCGACGCTCGCCCCATGGGGCGCAGCACGAGGGGGGTGAAGGGAATCCAGTTGTCGGAGGGCGACATCGTCGTTGGCGCCGACACAGTGCGTGGAGACTACGGCACGATTCTCTCCGTCACGGAGCATGGCTTCGGCAAGCGCACGGCGGTTAGTCAGTATCGCCGCCAGCGCCGTGGCGGGATGGGATTGATCGATATCAAGACGTCGCCCCGAAATGGGCCCGTGGTCGGTCAACGTGTGGTCACCGGCGACGATGACGTGATGCTGATAAGCCAGACCGGCAAGCTGATCCGGATCCCTACAGCGGGGGTCAAGGAGCAGGGCCGCAACACTCAGGGCGTCAAGGTTATCGATCTTGGCGATGAGGATCGCGTCGTTGCAGTGGCCCGCCTGGCAGAATCCGAAGCCTCCAGCGACGACTGAACGCCTGCTCAGTCCGCGCTGTAGTCGGTGTTGCGCTAGCGCCAGCCGAGCCCCGGCAGGCTACGCGAGTAGCTCGAGCTTGGCGTACTTGGCGATCAGCTGTTTTGTGCCGGCGCGTGAGAACGCCACGGTTATCTTCAGTGAGTCGCCGGCGCCCTGTGTCTGGGTGATTCGTCCAGGCCCGAACATTCGATGGAAGATGGCGGTACCCTCGACGAGGCGGTCGTGGGCTGCAGGGATACCGGAGCCACGGGCGTCCGGATTGACCGGACGGGAGTTACGTCGCGACCCAGCGGAGGCACGCGTCGTCCGCCGTACGCGATCCGGAGTCGCCGTTCGACTCCGCCGCTGTGACATCTGGACCGCCGCTTGCGGCTCCTCGCTCGCCAACACCAGCCCCGCGTCGATCTCACCGATGAATCGAGAGGGCAACTGAAATCGCTCGCGGCCGTAGACACGACGCATTCGTGCCGAGCTGAGGAACAACTCGTGGCGCGCCCGCGTCATGGCGACATAGGCCAGGCGCCGCTCCTCTTCCACCTGCCCCCCGTCGATCGCGGAGCGCAGCGGGAAGAGACCTTCTTCAAGCCCAGCGACGAACACGTACGCGAACTCGAGCCCTTTGGCGGAATGCACGGTCATCAACGCCACGCCACTGGAGCCGCGCGAGGAGTCGGCATCCGAGATCAGCGCGGTGCGGTCGAGAAAGCCCGAAAGAGTCTCCTTGGCGGTGGGAGCGTCGCCCGCGAACTCGACGGCCGAGGCCACCAACTCGTCGAGGTTGGCGAGCCGCTCTTCGCCGTCGGGTTGGTTTCGAAGCAGCGCGCGGTAGCCGCTGCGCGACAGCAATAGCTCGATGAGCTCACCGAGCGCTGTGGTGTCGACCCGCCGGCGGAGGTCAGCGATCAGCTGACCGAACACAACCAAGCCACCG
>DASCOT010000211.1:0-19541 GCA_036012155.1 Acidobacteriota bacterium | reverse complement strand
CTTCTCGTCCTACGCCTGGCGTCCCTCAGTAGCGATTGGCTGGGCGCCCTTCCGGAATGGTCGTTGGGTCTACTCGTATGCCGGCTGGACGTGGGTGCCCTACGCGTCCTGGGGTTGGGCAACGGCGCACTACGGTCGTTGGCACCACACTCCGGCATACGGCTGGATGTGGTTCCCGGGCTCCGTATACTCACCCGGCTGGGTGAGCTGGTACGCCGGTAGCGGCTACCTCGGCTGGAGTCCCCTCGGCTACTACAATCGACCCTTCCCCTCGATCGGCCTGTTCTTTGGCGGACACTACGGCTACGGGAGCGGCTACCACGGCGGCCGTAACTACGACTACGCGGTGCGCCGCGGTGGCAAGGCAGTTGCCGGCTTGGGCTACGCTCGCGATGGCGATGCCGAGCATGGCTGGACCTTTGTCGACGCCGACCATTTTGGAACCGGGAAGTCGGAGCTTCGCGCGACCTCACGGAGCGCGGTTCCTCGCCAGGCGACCGGGAGCGCAGTGAGCTTCCAGGGCAACCTCCGGCCCCGTAAACCAAGCGCCCTGGCTAGTGTTGGCACACCGCGGGGCAGCGGCGTGCGTACCACTGTTTCGCGCCCGGGTGCCCCCGAGGGTATCCGCGCCGCCACACCTCGCGGCTCGACATCCACACCCCGCACTCCGACCAGGTCGGGGCTGGCCACTGGCCGCGGGACATCAAAGTACGCCCCCCAAGCGCCGTCGCGCAGCGCCGGTAGCGCACGCGTCCGGCCATCTTCGCCCCGCGACGCGCAAGGAGCGAGTGTCGCAAAGCGGCCCAGTGCGCGACCGCGCAACCAGACCCCGTCGCGGCCCTCTTCGAGGCCACGAGCCACCTCCTCAGGGACATCGCGGTCGAGATCTTCGAGTGACTCGGGCGCGTCAGCACTGTCCCGGGGATCAAACCTGCCGACTCGGGCGCGCCTGGGCGGTTCTCCCACCACGGGTGGCGACCCGGAGCGTGCGATCTCGCGTACGCCGATCAGCCGCTACGCGCCACAGACCAGTCGCTTCCAATCCCAGTCCCGCTCGTACCGACCGCGCGGCGGAAGCTCCCAGCCCTCGCGGCCGTCAACCGCGGCGCCGCAAAACCGCTACACGCCGGCCTCGCCCCGCTACGCACCATCGCGGACGTCACCGTCCCCTTGGACGAGGTCTGCGCCCTCCATCCAGCCTCGGAGCGCGATCGGTTCCAGGTCCAGCAGTACGCTATCGAGATCGTTCTCGCCGCCGTCCAGATCTGTGCCGCGGTCGTTCTCGGCCCCCAGAGGTTCAGCTATGGGCGGGCGTAGCAGCGGACGCTCTGTACGGTCGTTCTCCGCCCCGTCGCGTGGCATGTCTGGAAGGTCTTCCGGTCGCAGTGCGATTCGGCGCTCTGGAAAGAGATAGCGCCAACCGTTCTGCTAGTTCAGCGACGGCCAACCGGCGTCGGCGGCATCGATCGACACTCTGTCCTTGAACGACTCCCAGGTGAAGTGTCGGTGTGATATCTGGGCTTCGTCTGGCGCCCAACACCACAGCACGTTCGGATCCGGGCTGCGGAAGTCCACGGTGAAAATACCTTTCGGCTGGGCGCCGATCTCCAGGATCACACGTGCCCACTCGTCGAGCACCAGGCGCGTCTCGGCGTCGACCTCCTCCGCTGCCGACGGATCGGCCTCTTGTTCCTCGCGCAGCTCGCGCATGCGTCGGCGAGTGCTCGCAGTTACCTGATTCACCAGGCGCAGAGCCCGATTCGCCTCCTCCAGCGAGAATATGCGAAAGCGATGGTGCGACACGGTTCTCCTACCCCCTTGTAGCCAGAACCGTAGCACGGTGGCTACTTGTCGACGAAACTGGCCGCCTATCTTGCCTCGTGATGGGGTGCCGGTTATCATTCCCTACTGCCCCAGCCGCTGAGGGCGGGATGGTCAGCCCCCCTACCCCCGACCCCCGCCCTTTGAAGGGATTCCGGGTACCACCCACAGCCCACCCCACCGGAATCCCTCTGCACAAGAACCGGTGCGGCGGCCACCTCGGCCGCCGCACCGGCTTGAATTTCAGAGAAAGCCGGGTCCGTCCCGGCTTTCTCTGTGCTCGGCTACCGCCTCGAGCGGCCGGCTGGAACAAGGTGTGAACTTGCCCGTATCGCGCATCTTCTCCGGAATTCAGCCTACCGGCGATCTGCATCTCGGGAACTATTTCGGCGCGGTACGCAATTGGGTCCGCCTCCAGGAGGAGTACGACCAGACGATCTATTGCGTAGTCGACTACCACGCTATTACCCACCAGATCGACGCAGATCGCCTGCCGGCGCGTTCTCTGCGCCTCGCTGGTGACTTGATCGCCTGTGGAATCGACCCCGAGCGTTCGATCCTCTTCGTACAGTCGCACGTCCCCGAACACACTGAGCTCGCATGGGTTTTCAACGCTTTCGCCGCGCACGGGGACCTCAGTCGCATGACGCAGTTCAAGGACAAGTCCGAGAGCACCGGATACATCAATGCCGGCTTGTTCACTTACCCGGTGCTGCAGGCTGCGGACATACTTCTGTACCGATCCGACGGCGTTCCGGTGGGTGACGATCAGTCGCAACACCTGGAGCTCACGCGCGGCATCGCACGAAGATTCAATCAGACCGTGGGCACGGATTTCTTTCCCGAGGTGCAGACGATTCTCACCGCCGGCAGTCGGATCATGTCGCTCGCCGAGCCAACACAAAAGATGAGCAAGAGCCTCGGCGACAAGCACTACATCGGCGTCATGGAACCGGAGAGCTCGGCAACCAAGAAGATACGCTCTGCCGTGACCGACCTCGGTGGAACGGCCAGTGACGAGCTCAGCGCCGGCGTGGCCAACCTCATCGGCCTCTTGCGCTTGCTCGATGCCGACAGCATCGCCGATCAGATGACCGCCGCGGCCCGGGCAGGCGAGCTCATGTACGGTGACCTGAAAGCTGCCGTGGCCGAGCATCTCATGGCCGTATTGGAGCCCATACAGGCCCGTCGCGCCGAGCTTACCGATGCCGACATTGCAGCAGCGCTGCGCGCCGGCGCCGAGCGAGCAAGCGAGCTCGCTACCGACACCATGGACAGCGTACGACGACTAATCGGAGTCGGCGCGTCTCCCTGAAGCATCACGGGCGGCGGAAAGGTTCATCGGACGCGGGCAAGCAACCGCATACCGTGACCCTGCTTGACCGCTATAAGTCATTACTAGTTAATATATGATGTAAATCCTTTTAATAACTATGCATAAATGAGTTGCACGCTGTATATCTAACTAGATATCTTCTCAGCATACTGAGTCGCAGCAAACGGGATTTGGGTCTCCCTCTTGCGTAGACCAGGAAATGCTCTGAGGGGCGTGCCGCTCGCGTTACGACCGGGGAGGTGGGACAGTCGGCGGCGCGCTCTTCATTTTTTTTTGGGCCGATAGATCGCCTCGCCTTCGCGCACCAACTCAATCACCCTTTCGCGCAGTGTGCGCATGAAACACGCCTGCGACTCGCGGTCAGCGTCGCGTGACAGGCTCATCGCCTCTCCGAACACCACCGCGGAGGCATGACCACGCGGCCTACCATCGCGCGGCCACATCTCGTAGCTACCCCAGATACCTACCGGCACCACCGGCACTTCTAGGTGCCGCGCCAGGATGCCGGTTCCGCGACGAAACTGCTTCACCGTACCGTCGTTGGAACGCCCACCTTCTGGGAAAATCCCCAGCACCATGCCGCGGCGGAGCCCAGCGGCTGCCGTTTGCATGGCGCGCTCCAGATTACGACTCTGATCGATCGGGACGGTACGTAACAGCCTGGCCATACTGCCGAGAACCAGGCCGCTGAAATACGCGCTGTAACCCACGAAGAAGATTCGATCGAACACACCGCGCGGCAACGCCGCGACGAGCAAGAACGGGTCGACGAAGCTCATGTGGTTCGGTGCCAGGATGAATGGAAACTCCCGTGGCAAGCTATCGAGCCCGCGAACTTCGAAGCCCCACCACGACATGCACCAACGAGCCAGCCTGAATACTCCGAACAGCCCGGTCTCCCAGAACGCTCGAGTACGCAAGTAGGGCTCGATCTCCGGTGGAGTGGCGGCAAACACACGCGCCCAGCGGTCACCTGCCGCAGCGATGGCGCTATCCGATCCGTCGATATGCGTGCCAACCAGGTCGAGTAGCTCGCCCACCGTCTGCACACCGGCGGCCGCTTGCTGTGGCAAGTCCAGCCGGAGGGCCTCAGCAAGCTCGGCATGGACCTCGATGCGGTCCAGCGATTCGAGTCCCAGATCAAGATCGAGATGCTGCGCACGCGCCACGGCCTCTACCCTGGCATGGCGTGCCAGGATGCTACGTACCGTCTGCGCCCACGGAGGCTCGTCTTCGGTGGCCTCGGAGAGCAGTTCCGCACGTTGGTGTCGGTCGTCTCCGCGAGCCAGAATCTCGCGTTTCAACTCGAAGCGCTTGAGCTTGCGGGTCGTCGTGCGTGGCAACGGCTCACGGCGGACTTCCAGGCTCGTGACGCGCTGCGGTGCAGGCAATTGCATGCCGATCCCATCGATCTCCCAGACCACCATCTCGCGGATGTTGACGTGTCCAGCCCGCTGAGCGTGCTCGACGTTGGGCACGATGACCGCGTGCAGCCGCTCGGCGCCGCGACGCTCCGGGTCTTCGATGCCCAGCACGCAGATCTCATCAATGAACTCGGACCGCCCGTAAACGTCCTCCAACTCCTCTGGGTAGATGTTCTTGCCCGAGGCAAGCACCACGATATCCTTGGCACGCCCGGTGACCTGTAGATGCCCGTTGGAAAGCAAACGGCCGAGATCTCCAGTCTTCAGCCAGTCTCCATCGAAGACATCTGCGGTAGCCTCGGGGTTCCGGTAGTAACCGATCATCCGACTAGGCGAGCGCGCTACGATCTCCCCCACCCCGGTCTCGTCGGGCGACTGGATGCGAAGCTCGACCCCGTCGACCGGCCTGCCTACGGTGTTCGGCCGTTGCTCGGTCAGCGGATGAATGGTCAGTACCGCCGTGGCCTCGGTAAGCCCGTAGCCTTGTAGAAGCGGGAACCCGAGATCGAGAAAGTCCTCGAAGACCTGGGCGTCGAACTTAGCCCCTCCGATCAAGAAGATCCGCAGTTGCGACCCGAACGGAGCATGCGCCGCAGCGAACAAGCGCCGCCCGATGGCCACGCCAGCAACCTTGCGGGCCAGTCGGCTCAGCCGCAAGAGCACATGGGCCAGCCTCCGACGCAGTGGAGGCATGGCTCGGATGTGACCCATGAGTCGATCGTGAAATCGATAGAAGAACAGCGGCACGCACGCGAATGCGGTGATTCCGAATCGTGGAAACGCGGCAATAATGCGGTCAGGATTCAGGTCGGCGAGGAACGTCGCCTGTCCGCCGACGAAGATCGGAGCCAGACAGCTAGCCATCAATGGCAGGGCATGAAACAACGGCAACACACCGAGAACGTGGTCGTCGGCTGTGAGGTCGATACTCCGCAAACCAGCTTCGATGTTGGCTGCCAGCGCAGCCCGAGACAGGGCCACCCCCTTGGGGAGTCCCGTGGTGCCTGATGTGTACATGATGGTCGCCGGTACGTCAGTGGGCTGCAGCGGAGACCAATCTCCGCAACCACGATGCTCTGCAACGAACTCATCCCACGACGTTCCACAATCCTCGCCAGCAGCCGCGGGCACACCACCCTCCTCGCTCTCGCCGTCCCAGCGCCGATCGCCAGACGCATCGACATCGAGTTGCAGAGGGGGATCGTCGAGCCCGGCGCAGGCTTCGATGAATTTGGGCCCCAGCGCGTGGGAGGTGAGTATCAGCCGTGCGCCGGAGTGCTCGAGTACACGTCGAATCGCGTGCGGCTCGAGCGCCGGGTCGATCGGCACTACGGTGGCGTTGGCGTACCAGGTCGCCAGATAGCCGATCGGCCACGCCGGGCGATTCTCCATGCACAGGGCGACGCGCTCACCATCACGCACTCCCGCGGCGGCCATCGCGGAGCCGAGCCTCTGCACGCGCTCCGCGAGCGCTCCATAGGTGAGCACCACCGTGCCGCGATCGCCGGCGAGCCTGAACGCAGGCCGCGCCGAGTTAGCCGTAGCATGTCTACGGAGCAACTCGATAAAGTCACGGGAGGCTTCGTTCATCGCCGTGCAGTATAGACGGCTCTACCTACGCGAACCGATGCTCAGCAAGATCTCACTGGCCAGATTCGAGGCTATCGTCGAGGAAGCTCTGGCGAACCTGCCTCCCGAGTGGGCCGACCGCCTCGACAACGTCGCAATCGTCATCGAGGACGAGCCCGATGCGAATGATCTTGCCGAGCTAGGACTCGACACGGACAACCCAGACCACGACCTGTTGGGCCTCTACCAGGGGACGCCCCAGAGCCTACGCGAAGAGGGTGGGTGGGGTCTCCCCGACCGTATCGTGATCTTCCGTGGGCCGACGCTCCGGGAAGCGCGCAACCGTGCCGAGATCACGAATATCGTCCGCGAGACCTTGCTGCACGAGATCGGACACCACTTCGGGCTCGACGAGGACGATCTACCGTTCTGACCCAACGCAGTGCGTCGCCACCCACGCCTCTAACGGCGCAGCCCCTCCTCGGCGGGCAGATCGCTGGCGCTGCCGGGTGCCTGGCGTGCTGGCGTTGAACGCGAGCGCATCATCGGCCCGCCGCTACCGGCGTCGTCGATCTGGATGCCAAATTGGTCCAGTAATGTCCCCTTATTGAATGCCAGGTTGGCGAGAGAGATGTTGAGCCCGATCAGCGACAACAGTTCTCGGGTGCGAGCTAGCGTGAGCTGGCGCTGAAAGTTAAGCACCTGGAATGTGGAGCTGATTCCCGTTTCGAAGCGCCGTAGCTCCGCGGCGTATTGGCGTTCAGCCAGGGCCAAGGCGTTCTGCGCAGCGTTCACTTGCTGCACACCTCCGGTGACATTGCGGGCCGCCTGTTGGACAGCCAGTCGGATCTGAACCTGCCGATCTTGGAGCTGCGTACGCGCCTGGCTCTCACGGATGGTGGCTTGTGCGTGCTGGGCGCGCGCCGCGTCGTTGCGCACCGGAAACGACACCTGCAATCCCAGCGACCAGTTGCGGAAATCTCCCGAAAGCAGCTGCCTCAGCGAGTCGGACAGTCCTCCTTCCTGGACTTCCACCACTCCGCCACTTCCGAAGATACCGCCCGAGCGAAAGATCTGATCGCCACCCAGGCCGCTAAGAGTCGCACTGCCAACGAGGTCTACCTGCGGCAGCACGGCATTCCTCGCCGCCTTGAGGTCGATCGTCCGGCTCTCGACGTTCACCCGATCGAGGTGGATGAGCGGACTCTCCTGCAGCGCTTCAGCCACCGCCAGATCCATGTCGATGTCGGGTGCTTCCGTAGCCGGCTCGTCGGTCGGAATGATCTCCACGGCCCAACCTTCGGCAACCACCGAGTCGAGATTGAGCAACGCCTTGAGCTGATCCTGTTGGTTTTGCAGTGCTATCTGCGACTGGATCAGCGTGAGCTCGGCATCCGCTGCCTGTTGCTCCGTCTGAATCACGTCGACCGCGGCCAGCGTACCGATGCGCACCATCGTGTTGTTGCGATCCAGCTGCTCGCGCGCCAGTTCGAGGCTTTGTTCGGCGATGTCGACGCTGCGATACGCCGACACGAGACTCCAGTAGGCAACGATCACCTGGGCGATCTGCTGTTGGAGAAGCTGACCGAACTGGTGCCGACTTACCGAGAAGTCGTTTTGCGCCACCAACAGCTGTTGTCGGTTCGCGATACGACCGAAGTTGCGCAGCAGCGGCTGCCGCAGGGACAGCGTCATGCTGGTGGTGTACTGTGGGTTGAAGGTCGAGAACTCGTTGTTGGTAGCGAGGCGCGAAGCGTTGCCAGAGAAAGACCACCCGAGACCGAACGACGTATTCGCAGACACGTTGAATCCCGCCACGATCGATTCTTGCGTAAGCACGTCGGCGCCGCCGAGGACCGAGGCAGTCGGCTGGGTCGAGCGATTGAATTGCTGCGGGAGGTTAAACACGAACACCGGGTCGAACCGCGATCGTGCGAAGCGTATCTGCTCTTCCGTCAGATCCGGGTTGAGCGACGAGATCCGAGTCTGCAGGTTGTGGCGTAGAGCCAGCTCGACCACCTGGCCCAGCGAGAGCTCCAACACCTGCAACTCTCCCTGGGCCGGCTTGGACCCAAGCGGTTCATCGCGCCGGGACGTGGAGGCGATCTCGGCCAGCAGCGCCGTTGTAGTCGTCGCAGCCTGCGGGGCCGCAGCAGCGACCGCCGGCAGCAAGACGAATAGGGGGCCCAGCATCATCAGGCGGTGGCGATTCGAGTTCATGGACATCATCGACTCCAGCGAAGGGTCGTTCAGATCACTAGTGGCGCATAGGGGCGTATGCACTTACAGGAGCAAGCTCTGTGCCAGCTTGCCTGAATGTGACACGCGTGGCGCCCCGCGGTTGTGGAGTGCGGGAGGACAGGGGTCGCTCAAGTGTCCGATTATGGGACGACCCGTGCCATAAGAGCGCACGAAGTCGGGCGTCAGACGTCGCAGCAACTCTGTAGCGTCGCATCGATACCGACAAGCAATCCAGCCTCCGACGTTGCCAGTCCTCGGGCCATCCGCGGTGTATTGAACACCGCTGCCGAATGCCCGTCGCGGTCGACCACGATGAGCCCGCCACGACCGTCAACGCGTTCCAGTTCACCAAGCGCGGCTCGCCCGGCGGCCGCCGCATCCTGCCCCGATGCCAGGTGACCAACTGTCGCCTTTGCCATCACGACGCGCAGAATCCCTTCTCCCCAACCGGTCGAGGAAGCACCGCCATGGTGCGAGTCCGCATACGTACCGGCGCCAATGAGGGGGGAATCGCCCACCCTACCCGGGTACTTGTCGAGCGTGCCACCGGTCGACGTAGCAGCGGCGATCAGGCCATTGCGATCCCGTGCGACGGCGCCTACCGTGCCCATATGGTCGTCGGCGCCGGGAGCGAACTCCTCGTCGATCAGCGCAACCTCACCGGCGCGGATCCTGAGATACAGTTCCCGCGCGCGCCCGACGAGCAGATCACGCGCCCGGCACAGGGGCACATCGTGCTCCTCGGCAAAGCGGCGAGCGCCCGACCCGACGAGCAGAACGTGCGGCGATGCGTCCATCACACAACGCGCCAAGGCAACCGGGTTACGCACTCCCTGCACGGCCGCTACCGCTCCGGCTTCGAGCCCGTCGCCTTCCATGATCGACGCGTCGAGCTCGACGCGACCTAGCCGGTTGAGATGCGATCCCTTGCCGGCATTGAATGTCGCGTCGTCCTCGAGCAAGCGTACGGCGCGCTCGACGACGTCTACCGACCCAGCTCCGGCCTCCAACATCTTCCAAGCAGCACGCAATACGTCGGCCACGCCGGTGAGGTGCTCGCGTGCCTCGCCGTCAGGGACGTTCCACGCTCCGCCGTGGACTGCGAGCGCAATGGTCACTCTGGTTTCCTGTGTCGAAGGTGCGTTGCTACCGTGGCCGCTCGCAAACTGTGGCAGCGGCTGCGCCCGGTGGCAAGCGCGCGTCTACGTCGAGTAAGCCATCCCTCTGAGCGGCCGGATCGGACGGCTAGAGATATGGAATGAACAGGCCGGCGACCGCATCACGGATGCGGATCCCCAGGTGCCGCCGCTCCAACTCGCCGAAGGTCACCTCGCGCGACTGACCAATCATCGCCCCGGCGTAGTCGTCGAGGGTGGCGACCAGGCTACGGTCGTAGAGTTCCAGCGTGAGCTCGAAGTTCAGCCGCAACGAACGCGGGTCGATGTTGGCCGAGCCGATTTGAACGTACTCTTCATCGACCAACAGCAACTTCGAGTGAGCGAACGGCGCCGGCTGATAGAACACACGTACGCCCCAGTGCAAGAGTTCCCAGAGAATATTGCGTGACGCCCAGTGAACATACGGCAGGTTGTTCTTCGCCGGCAGGATGACTCTGACGTCGGTGCCACGTAGGGCCGCGGCCTTGAGGGCGGCAATGAGCTCGCGGGGTGGCAGGAAGTATGGCGTCATGATCCATACGCGGTGCTGCGCCGCGCCGAGGGCACCGATGAGGATCGCCGCCAGCCGATCGAGGTCCTCGTCCGGGCCATCCACCACGACATGAGCCGAGGTCGTACCGGCGGTGGCATCCGCGCGGCCGGACGAGGGCTCCAGCGCTTCGTCGGTAGTGAACTCCCAGTCGTCGAGAAAGACGCTCTCGATCTGTCGGACGACTGGCCCATGCAGGCGAAAATGAACGTCGGTGACGCGGCGCGGATCAGTATCGTCGGCAAGGTGCCGGTCGCCGATGTTCATCCCGCCGGTAAAGGCGACACGGCCGTCCACCACAACGATCTTGCGATGATTCCGCAGGTTGATGGCGAGCTGTGGTGGCAGCAGGCGGGGTGGCAAGAACCGCGCGCTCGGCACGCCAGCTCGTGCCAGCAGCTTGGAAACCCGAGGCCAGCCATAGAGCTCGCCCACGCCGTCCACGAGGACCCGAACCGTGACCCCGCGCGAGACTGCAGCCGACAAGGCCTCGATAAAGCTCCGGCCGGTCGCATTGGTCTCGAAGATGTAGGTGGCCAGATACACGCAGCGCTCCGCACCGCAGATAGCTGCGATCATCGGCGGATAGGCTTCCTCGCCGTTGTGCAGCACCTTCACGCTGTTGCCGGTGGTGAGACGTCGTCGAGTCACGATCCGCCCGAGGCGGACCAGGTCGTCGAGCGGAGGATGCCGGACCGGTGCGGGCTCCGCGGCGGAGCTCGGCGGCAGTTGCCCCGTCATCCCTAGCGGCGCCCCGACGCCAGGCCGGTGCTTGATCTCCTCGGGCACATCGGCGTGCAAGCGCTTGGCTCGTGTGCGAATTCGGTTGATGCCGAGCACGTAGTACAGGGCCGGACCCACCAGCGGGAACGTCACAGAGACCGCAATCCACCCGATTGCCGAGCGCGGGTCGCGCTTGAACAGCAATGCGTGTAGGGCGGCGCTCGTGGCGGCGATGAACGTGACCAGCGCAAATAGCACGGCCCCGCTGTCGCGCAGCAAATCCTACAACGCGCCTGCACTCACGCTCCGGCTCCCGGCAAACTACCGGCGGCCCCCCGCCGGCATCAGAACAACCCTTCGACGCCGCCCTCGGGAGTCACGCGCATGCGATTCGCCGCCGGCACCTTCGGGAGGCCTGGCATGGTCATCACGTTGCCGAGGTGGGCGACGACAAACCCTGCCCCAGCGGACGGGGTAACGTCCTGCACACTCACCGAAAAGTCGGTCGGCCTACCGAGACGGCTCGCGTCATCGGTCAGTGACGCAGGCGTCTTGGCCATGCACACCGGAGTGCTTCCAAGGCCGTTGGCCTCCAGAAAGTCGATCGCCTTGCGCGCCTTGGAGCTGAGTTGCACGCGATCTGCCCCGTAGACGCTGGTAGCGATCGCCTCGATCTTGTCGGCAATCGGAAGATCGGTCTCGTAGGCGTGTTTGAAGTCAGCCTCGCCGCTGTCGAGTGCGGCTACGACCTGGTGCGCGAAAGACTCGCCGCCCTCTCCACCTCGGGAGTGAATCTCCAATGTGTCGGCGCGCACGTCGTTCGCAGCACAATGCTCCAGAACAGCATCGACCTCCGCATCCGAATCGGAGGCGAAGCGGTTTATCGCAACGAGGGGCGGCAGGCCGTGTTGCCGTACATTGGCGACGTGGGCGTCCAAGTTTGCCGTTCCCGCCACAACAGCACCCACGTCCTCCGTGGTGAGCGCCTTCGCTGCCGCACCGCCATGAAGCTTCAGCGCCCGGATCGTGGTTACCAGGACGGCCGCCTGCGGGCTGATGCCACCCAGGCGACACTTGATGTTGCAGAACTTCTCGAACCCCAGATCGGATCCGAACCCAGCCTCGGTGATCACCACGTCCGCCAACGACATGGCGGCGCGCGTCGCCGCGAGCGTGTTGCAGCCGTGGGCGATATTGGCAAACGGGCCACCGTGCACGAACGCTGGGCCACCTTCGATGGTTTGTACGAGGTTTGGCCGGATGGCGTCCCGGAGAAGCATCGTCATGGCCCCGGTAACCCCGAGATCGCGTGCCAAGACCGGGCGGCCCTCCTGGTCGGCACCAATAATGATGCGGCCGAGGCGCACCTCCAGATCATCTATGTCGGTGGCCAAGCAGAACGTCGCCATCACCTCGCTGGCGGCGGTGATCACGAAGCCGTCCTCACGCGGCACCCCGCTCATCGGGCCACCAAGGCCAATGACGATTCGACGCAGCGCTCGATCGTTCATGTCGATGCAACGGCGCCACGTGATGCGTCGAGGATCGATCCCGAGCTTGTTGCCCTGTTGCATGTGGTTGTCTATGGCAGCTGCCAGCAGGCCGTTGGCCGACGTGATGGCGTGCAGGTCGCCGGTGAAATGGAGGTTGATGTCCTCCATTGGCAAGACCTGGGAGTAACCGCCGCCGGCAGCGCCGCCCTTGATCCCGAACACCGGCCCGAGACTGGGCTCGCGAATGGCCGTCGCAACCTTTTGACCAATGCGCCGCAGCGCCTGCGACAGCCCCACGCTGACGGTCGTCTTCCCTTCGCCCGCGCGAGTCGGCGTTGTCGCGGTGACGACCACCAGCTTGGCCCTCGGCTCCAGACGCTCGAGCGTGGCCCTCCGCAACTTGGCCTTGTCAGATCCGTACAGATCGAGGTCGTCGAGCTCGAGCCCCAGCTCGGCCGCCACATCGGTGATGGGGCGTAGGGTGGCCGCGCTGGCGATCTCGAAGTCTGAAGGGAAGCTCATTCTCAGGTCCTGTCGGGTTCACGTTTCGTTGGTCAGCAGTCGGGAGCCGATCTATTCTAAATAAGCCGGTGGCGCGGCGCACTCCGCTAACCTTGGCAGGCATGGGAGCTGGACCGCATTGGACGTGCCCGCGGCGAACTCCCCACGGCCTACAAGCGGCCTACTGCTAGACTCCGGCCGGTGTCGCACCGCCCCTCAGGACCTCGAGGAGGTCGAATTCGGGAGGCACCTGCGAGCCAACCGCCTGACCCACCGACCAGCCTTGTAGGCACGCCCGAGGCCGGATCTGTTCCAATCGACAGCGAGGAGCGATGGGCATTCGCTACGCGCAGATCGAATCCAAGCACGCGGCCGCCTGCGCCACGATCGAACGCCGCGCTTTTCCAGAGCTCAGCGGCTACGACCTGCTCACCGAGGAGGACATCCGCTTCTACTGCTCGGTGTTTTCGGAGGGTGGCTTCGTGGCACTCGACGGGGAGACGCCTGTCGGAATGGGCCTGGGGATCTTTCTCGATATCGACTTCAGCGACACTGCCCATTCGCTCGAGGATCTCGCTGGTGAACATCAGTGCGCCAACCACGACCCCAGCGGGGAGTGGTATTACGGCATCGATCTAAGCGTCCTGCCGGAGTATCGAGGGCGCGGCATAGGCAGCGAGCTGTACAAGCTGCGAAAGGGCGTAGTCCGCGCCCACAACCGACGCGGCATCGTCGCCGGCGGTGTGATCCCCGGCTATGCAGATCACATCGACACGATGAATGCCGACGAGTACATCCGCCGTGTCGCGGCCGGCGAGCTGCACGACCCGACGCTCTCGTTCCAGATCGCCCGCGGCTTCCGGCCCCGGGCCGCGATCCCCGACTACATGGGTGACGAGTCGGTCGGAAACTGGGCGGTGCTTATCGTGTGGCACAACCCGACCTACCGTTCCGGTCGAGCTACCTAGGCCCCTAGCTTCGACGGTTACGATGAGGACTGCTCCTCCGCTGGGTCATTGCGACGCAAGACGATACCGGCCTTGGTGCCCGTCGGCCGGCCGTCGCGCAGCGCCGCCTTGCCGTTGACCAGCACGTGCACCAGTCCTTCGGAGTACTGGTGTGGATCGGTGTAGGTTGCCCGATCGGTAATCAGGTCGAGATCGAAGACGACGATATCGCCGAAGGCACCGGCGCGAATGAAACCGCGATCGGCGACGCGGTAGGCGGCCGCCGGCAGGCTGCTCATACTGCGAATCGCTGCCGGCAGGGAGACAAACCCCTCCTCGAGCACATATTTGCGGATCTTGCGCGGGTAGGTCCCGTATGAGCGCGGATGCGGCTTGCCGACACCGAACGGCGGCAGGCCGCCGTCCGACGAGGTCATCGTCCACGGCTGCATCATCAGCGTACGCACGTCGTCCGCGTGCATGTTGAACGAGATGACCGAACCGGGGAGCCCGCCCCTGATGATCTCGATCGCAACGTCGATGGGATCCGTCCCCTGCTGCTCTGCCAACGACTGCAGCGTTCTCCCCTCCATCGCAGCGCCGCCACCCGTGAACTGGATGCGCTCCGCACCACCGCGCCGTGCCATGTTGTCGACCATTGCGGCACGGATTCGCGCGTGCGTCTCGCGGTCGGCGAAGCGCCGCGCCTGTGCGTCACCGCCACCGGCCTGCGACCAGCGTGGCAACAAGGCCGAGGACAGCCCGGTGCTCGACGCCTCGTAGGGGTACTGGTCGGCGTACACCTCGACGCCCTCGCCCCGCGCCGCGTCGACGCGCGCGACGATCGTCTCCGCCTCACCCCAGACATTCGGGCCGAGCGCCTTTACGTGGGTCACCACACCAGCGATACGCGCCTGGCGCGCTACCTCGATCACCTCGTCGACTGCCGCAACCACACCGATCGTGTAGTCGGCCTCATCGCGAATATGGGCGCCGTATGCGCCCCCGAACTCGGCAACGACCTTGCCGAGCTCAATAACCTCATCCAGCTCGGCGTAGCTCCCCGGCGTATAGAACAGTCCACTCGAAAGGCCGAAGGCTCCCCCCTGCATGGCACGGCGTACGATCATCGCCATCCGCGCCATCTCGTCGGCCGTAGGAGCTCGATCCTCCATACCAAGAACGGCGCCACGTACCGTGCCATGGCCGATCATCTGCGCGACATTCACGCCAAGGCCATACTCCAGAAGCCCTGCTCGTTGCGCGGCCAGGTCGGTGTCGCCGCCGCCATCCGGGTTGATCACCACCGTCGTGATCCCCTGATGCAACAACATCGCCGCATCGCTACGATCCTCAGTCACCAAGCCGGCCGCGGCGTGCGAATGAACGTCAATGAACCCGGGGGCTACGTAGAGGCCAGCCGCATCGATCTCGTCCTCGGCGTCGGTGCCCGTAAGATCGCCGACAATGGCAATGCGGTGGTCCCGGATCCCGACGTCAGCCCGAATCCATGGGTTTCCGCTACCGTCGAACAGACGTCCCCCTCGGATGATCAGGTCGAGCGGGGGGCCGTCTGACGCTTGCGGCGGCACCCACCCAGCGGCGAACGCTCCCACAGCGAGCATCAGCCACCCGACGGCGCGCGACTCGACGCCGAGTCGTAATGGCGTGGCTCCGGCCATCGATCTACTGCTCGATCCCTTCGCCCGGCAAGCTCGGGGTATGCGCAGGGTCACGGCGAGCCTGGGTCAACTGCTCGAACGCATAACCAATTGCCAGCAAGCGAGCCTCGGCGAAGGCGGTGCCCAGGAAGGAGATGTTCACCGGCAGCCGGTTGCTGGTAAACCCCGCGGGCACGCTCAGGTCGGGGAACCCGGTGAGGTTTGCGATGTTCGTCACCGATCTACCACCGGCTCCCGAGCTACCTTCCACGAGACTCGGCCGTGTCGGTCGCGTCGGATAGACGATAGCGTCGAGGTCGGATTCGTCGAGTAGCCCCTCGACGATGGTGCGCACCATCGCCAGTCCGTGATCGCGGACGGCAAGGTACTCGCTGTCCGTCACGTCGCCGCTCTCTTCCTCGCGCTGCATGAGGGCCCACCGCGTCGGGTTGGGCTGTGCTCCGTAGGCCGTGCTGGCGGTGATCTTCTGCGAGCGCTCGACGAGCTCGGCAAGCGTCTTCGGGTATTCATCGCCCAGCGTGCTCAAGTACTCGGCGATCTGCACACGAAACTCGCGCCAGCGAATCGTCGTGTACATTTCCCCGCGCGCTTCGAGGAGCCAGGCGGGGAACGCCACGTCGACCACATCGGCGCCAGCATCGCGCATTCTCTGCAGCGATGCCTCGATAACCCAGTCGACCTCGCCATCCTGCCCGAGGAAATCGCGCGCTATGCCGACTCGAGCGCCCTCGAGAGCCGTGGCATCCAGCACCGAGGTGTAATCGGCCATGACCTTGCCATCGCTCTTTCGCGTCGACTCGTCGGCCGCGTCCACCCCGGTCATGGCACTGAGCATCGCCGCGACGTCGTACACGTGTCGGGCCATCGGCCCGGCGGTATCGAACGAAAGGCCCAGAGGGACGATGCCGTCCCGACTCAGGAGTCCGTGGGTGGTCTTCAATCCGACGATCCCGTTGGCGGTTGACGGCCCGCGCACTGAGCCCCCGGTATCGGTACCGATCCCCATCTGTCCGAAGGCCGCGGCGATAGCCACACCGGTGCCGCCTGAGGAGCCCGATGGCGTACGCGTCAGGCTGTGGGGGTTTCGTGTGTAGCCACCGATCGAGCTCAGCGGCACACCTGAGGCAAACTCGCTCATGTTCACCTTGGCCAGGATAATCGCTCCGGCGGCGCGCAGCTTCTGAACGATGAACGCGTCGTCCGGGGGAATCGACCCGGCCAGGAGCACCGACCCCGCCGTGGTCGGGAGATCGTGCGTGTCGACGTTGTCTTTCAGCACCACGGGGACCCCGTGAAGCCTCGAGCGAGGGCCACTCTCACGACGTTCGCGATCCAGCGTCCGTGCCGTATCCAGCGCCCCGTCGTTCAACCAGAGAACTGCGTTGAGCTCCGGTCCCCGCTCGTCGTATGCATCGATCCTCGCAAGGTACTGCTGCACCAAGGCCTCGGAGGTCAGCGTGCCGGCATCGAGTGCCGCGTTGATATCGGCAACCGTGGCAGCGGATAGCTTCAACGTTTGCGCGGCGACCGTGGCGGGCAGCGCCGCGGCAGCGAGCAGGGCGGAGAGAGCCAGGCTCCAAGCAGCCCGTCGAACGCCGACGACAGAATGATGAGTCGATCGCATGGGTTCTCCTTTGGGTGCTTCGCCCCTGTGTTCTATGCCGACCCCACCGCGCTCGGCAGATTCTCGATCTCGACGCTGGTCGCGAGGCTGGTGCGGCACAGCGCGTGTAGAAAACATGTTTGCTCACTCATGTCCAGGGCCTCGCGGGCAAACTCATCGTCGCCGGAGGACTCCAGGTAGACATGCGTCTCAACCGCTTCCGCGGTTCCGCCAACCCCTTTCCCGCAGCGCCGATCTCCTGGCGAAAAAGCCGTATCTTGCACGATGCGACAACTGTCGAGGGGCTGTTTGACGATTTCGGCGTACCGTCCGAACTGAGTCATGAAGCAGAATGCGATACCCGCCGAGATGTAGCTCGCAGCGTCGGGGGCGCGGCCACCACCACACTCAGAAGTCTCATCGGACAAGAAGCGAAAGCTCGATCCGATCGGCTTGAACAGCGCCTGGTCGATCTGGCGCACCCCATCCTCGCGGACCGTACAGATCCCACGGCAATGGAGCACGCGGTCCTGGCTCTCCTCCAGACTGGTGTTGATCCCACCGCGCTCGTTCTCGATTCTCCTCGCCGCGGCGAGCTTTCGAATCGGATGTTCCATGGGCTCGTCAGCACGCGCGATCTCGAAGAAGTCCTCCGTGGGGTCCTGCTGTGGCGGGCCCCGCAAGGCACTCACCCTGCTGGGTGCAAGCTCGACCCCGTTGTGACTCAAGCTGAACAGGCTCTCGTGTGCTCCGCCGAGCAGCCCGCTGACCGGGGCGACTCGCGCTGCGGTCTCCACGAGATCCTGTAACACCGAATCCGGCGAGTCTGCGTCACACTGCACCGTCAACCTCGGCGCCAACGCGCCGCCGGCCATGGTGCCGCGCAGAACGCTCCCCTCCATCGAATAGAGGTTGTCGAGGATCAGTCGCGGGCTACCGATACGCACGTCGTGTTGGCGCGCCATGGCGAGAATCTCGTTCATGTAGTCGGCTGCCATACCCGTGGTGAAGAACGAAAGCGGGCACGGGGCGACATCGTGCCCCGCCAGATAGGGGCCCTCGTCGCTGACGAACCGCCAGGCGCTATGGTTGGCATCGTTGACCGTGATCGCCTCTTTCTGCATCCCCGCCAGCGTCCGCGCCCGCGTACGCACGGCGGCGCCGGAGTGGGTCGGCGGCGTCGACGGGCCGATGCGGTCGGCGTTGCCAATCGCAAAGAAGAGCGGCCGCGGATCTGCGCCGAGAAGATCAGGATGCGCGTCGGTCACGTACGCTCCGGTACTGCGTAGTAGATGTCTCCATCGCACTACTTGGCTGCGCGACTCACGGACAATGCCGTGGATGCGTCCCATCGGCAACCGCCCTGCGGCCGATCCTGGCTCGAGCAACGCGGTACGCGGAGAGTCGCGTCCGGGATGCTAGTCGGACTGCAGTGCGGCAATCGGGTCGATGCGGGACGCACGCCGCGCGGGTATCCAGGTCGCCAAGAAGACGACCCCGGCCGTTAGGTCCGAACGGTTTCACCGAACCTCAAATCCCGTTGCCCGTCACCATCGCGATCATTCGACCCGGGCCAAAGACCACCCCACAAAGTAGTCAATCACCGATCCGGACTGTACGCTCCCTTGGGCTAATAGTGGGTTCGGATACCTGTATGGAACGTGGCGCAAAGCTCGGATCGTTTGTTGTGATCGGCCCGCTCGGTGTGGGCGGCATGGGGGAGGTGTATCGGGCGCGCGACACGACGCTTGACCGCGAGGTAGCGCTGAAGCTCATGCCAGCGAGCTTTGCCGGCGACGCCGACCGGCTGGCGCGGTTCGAGCGCGAGGCCAAGATCCTCGCCTCCCTGCAGCATCCGAACATCGCCGGGATCCACAGCCTCGAGGAGGCCGACGGCATTCGGTTGCTGGTGCTCGAGTTGGTCGAGGGCGAATCGCTCGATCATCGCCTGAAGGCCGGGGGCATCAGGGTTGGAGAGACGCTATCGATCTGTCGTCAGGTGGCTACCGCCCTGGAGGCGGCTCACGCCAAGGGCATCGTGCACCGCGATCTGAAGCCTGCCAACGTCATGGTGGATCCCCAAGGCACCGTGAAGGTGCTCGACTTCGGCATCGCCAAGATGCCCGGGTTGGAGGTTGAGGCATCCACCGACCCGGGAGCGGCCAACGTTGCCGATCAGACGGGCGCCCATACTTCCGTCGCCAGCGAGATGCCACACCGTCTCACCGAAACCGGCGCTATCGTGGGCACTGCCCCCTACATGAGCCCCGAACAGATCCGCGAGCAGGCGATCGACAAGCGTTCCGATATCTGGTCGTTCGGATGCCTGATTTTCGAGCTGCTCAGCGGCAAGCGGCCGTTCGAGCGAGGCACGATAGCCGATACCTTGAGCGCCATCCTGGAACACGAGCCGCAGTGGTCGCTGTTGCCGACAGATACCCCGCCCTCGGTTCAGACGCTGGTTCGTCGATGCTTGCGTAAGCCGCCAGGTCAG
>DASCOT010000210.1:0-14907 GCA_036012155.1 Acidobacteriota bacterium | reverse complement strand
CTCCACAGTCGGGTTGCCGCGCGAATCGAGGATCTCGCGGGCCACGATGTCTTTGATACGCGGCATCAGCTTCCTCTGGTGTTGTGGTGCGCTCCAGGCAGCGCAGGTCGGTGCGGACGAAGTTTAGCTGCCCTGCGTGGGTAGTGTCGGCGCTGGCTGAACGGGAGGGCCGGCAGTTGAGGTCGCGGGATTAGACGTACGCTAAAGCCGCCTCGAGATCGGCGAGAAGATCGTCGGGATCCTCGATACCGATGGAGATCCGCACCAGCCCGTCCTGGACACCACGTGCCTCGCGCTCGGCCTTGGGAATGGAGGCGTGCGTCATCGATGCAGGATTCGAGATCAGCGTCTCGACACCGCCGAGGCTTTCGGCAAGGGTGCAGATCTGCAGGGCGTCAAGAAAGCGTTTGACCGCTGCCATGTCGGCGAGATCGAACGACACCATGCCGCCGAAGCCTGACATTTGACGCTTCGCGAGCTCGTGCTGCGGGTGGGATTCGAGGCCTGGATAGTAAACGCGGTCGACTGCCGCATGGTCGTCGAGATATGCCGCGACCCGACGGGCGGTTGTGTCGGCACGCTCCATGCGGAGCGCCAACGTCTTGACGCCTCGCTGAATCAGCCATGCCTCGAACGGCGACAGCGCCGCGCCGACGCTCTTGGCGATGAAGCGCAGACGTTCGGCGTCATCGTCGTCGTTGGTCATCACGATTCCGCCGATGCTGTCCGAATGACCGTTGATGTACTTGGTGGTGGAGTGCAGAACGAGGTGAGCTCCGAGCTCCAATGGGCGCTGGAAGTAGGGACTCATGAAGGTGTTGTCAACCACCACTCGGGCGTCTCGCTGTCGCGCCAGGTTAGCGACGCTGGCGATGTCGGTGAGCGTCATCAGCGGGTTGGTCGGGGTCTCCAGATAGACCATCGAGGTCTCATCCCGCCATGCCGCCTCGACGTTGGCCACGTTGGTGGCGTCGACGTACTCGAAGTCGAAGCCGAAGTCGCGGAGCACCTGTTCGAACAGTCGATATGTCCCACCGTACAGATCGGTGCAGGTGATGACGTGGGCGCCGGGCCGCAGGAGTCGCATGACCGAATCGGTTGCGGCGCAACCGCTGGAGAAGGCGATTCCGTGGGCTGCTGATTCCAGCGACGCGAGGTTGCTCTCCAACGCCGTGCGCGTCGGGTTGGCGCTACGCGAGTAGATGTACTCGCCTGGCTTGCCGAACTCGAACTGCACGAAGGTCGACGTAGCGTGGAGGGGAGGAATCACCGCACCCGTTTGCGGGTCGGGATCCTGGCCGACATGTACGGCCCGGGTCGCGAAGGAACGGTTGGCGTCGTGATCGTTGCTCATGGGAGCAGACTAGACGGAGGAGGTGAGCCGGTCAAAACGCCTCCGGCGGCGACGGATCGGCGGCCATGTGCGCGCCGCGCGCTTGACGCGCGCCATCGCGCGCGCGAGCCTCGCCGGATGCGCGAGATTGGTGCCTGGTTCGGGCTTACGAACAAGAGCGGCGAGGAACATACGGCGTTGATCCTCGGGTGTCCGGTAGACGATGCGGCCACTGGCCGGTCTGGAGCCTCGGCAGGCCCGGCCGCCATCCGGCGCTGGGGAGAGAGTGCCGAGGCGATCGACGAAGCCGGACGCGTCGTCACCGGGCTGCAGGTGCGAGATGTGGGTGATGCACCGCAAGATGCAGCGCCGTGGCAGGCAATCGAATCGGCCGCCCGCGCAGCGCTACGCGAGCACGCCGACGCGCTCCTCATTGGCCTCGGCGGCGATCATTCGGTGACACCACCCCTGGTGGCGGCGGTAGCCGAACAGCATCCGGATCTTGCCTTCCTCATGCTCGATGCACACGCGGACTGCTTCGACACCTACGCCGGTGATCGCAATTCCCACGCCTGCGTTGTTCGTAGGATCTGGGACACGGTGGGGGTGGCGGCGTCCTCGACCTGCCTTGTCGGCCTGCGGTCTTTCGCTCGCGCCGAGCTCGAATCCATCGACCAGGCGGGTCTGGTGATCACGGCGGTGGATTGGAGCGAGGCTGGAAGCGAGGAAACGGCTCGTCAGATTGCGGAAGTGGTCGGCGCCCGGCCTCTGTACGTGTCGCTGGATATCGACGTACTGGATCCGGCCGCGGCTCCGGGAACCGGCTACCCGGTCGCCGGCGGCCCCGACTGTAGAGCCGTGCTGGATCTGCTGTCGAGCCTGTGGAACAGAGCCCGCGTTGTTGGTGTCGACCTGGTCGAGGTTGCTCCGGCGCTCGATCCGAGCGATAGCACGCCGGCCGTTGCGGCCCATGTTCTCCTCCAGGTCTTGGCGCACTTCGCTAGCCGGGGTACCCATCGGTCGGAGTAGAATCGCTAGCATGGCGCACGCACACCACCATCACCACGGCCAGGCCCATCACTCTGGCCGGCAGCGAGCGGGCGAGCAACGCGGCCTGATGCTGGCGCTGGTTACGACCAGCGTCATCCTGGTGGCCGAGTTCATCGGCGGTTGGCTGAGCAACAGCTTGGCGTTGCTCGCCGATGCCGGCCACATGCTGTCCGATGCGCTGGCACTGCTGCTCGCCTATCTGGCGGTCAGCCTGGCGGCGCGTCCGGCAACGCGAACCAAGACCTACGGGTGGCATCGACTCGAGATCCTCGCGGCGTTGGTGAACGGTGTGGTGCTGGTCGCAATCTCCGGCTTCATCGGCTGGGAGGCGTACGAGCGACTGCTCCAACCACCGACGGTGGATGCGCCGCTGATGATGGGCGTTGCGGTCGTCGGGTTGATAGCCAACGGCTTGGGGTTGTTCTTCCTGTCGGGACACACGCATAGCCTCAACCTGCGCAGCGCCTATCTCCACGTGCTTGGCGACCTGTTGTCCTCGGTCGCCGTCGTGGTCGGCGGCGTCGTGATGCTTGCCACCGATGCCTACTGGGTCGATCCGGCGCTGTCGGCGCTGATTGCGGCGGTCATCGTGGTCGGCGCCTGGCGGGTATTACGCGAGTCTGTCGACGTGCTTCTCGAGGCCACCCCAGCCGGCATCGAGTATGGCGACGTAGAGGGGGCGATCTCGGAGCTTGAAAGCGTTGAAGGTGTGCATGACCTGCACATCTGGAGCCTGACGTCGGGCGTCCATGCCCTCTCGTGCCACATTGAAGTCAAGCCGGAGCGTCTGGTCGAGTGCGAAGGAATCTTGGACGCGATCCGGCTGGTGGTTCGTGAGCGCTTCGGCATCGATCACACGACGATCCAGATCGAGCCCGAGCACTACAAGAGTCGTCGCCCGATTCGCTGGCAGGTGTCGGAGAGCAGCCATGTCACCTGAAGGGCTCTCGCCGGAGCAGATGGAGCGGTATCAGGCCCATCTGCAGCTTCCCGGGTTCAGCGTCGCGGGACAGCGACGATTGATGGCGGCCCGGGCCCTGGTCGTCGGCGTTGGCGGTCTCGGCTGTCCGATAGCCCAGTATCTCGTCGCCGCCGGCGTGGGCACCGTGGGCTTGGCGGATGACGATGTCGTCGAAGCATCCAACCTGCAGCGCCAGGTGCTTTTCGACGAAGGTGATTGTGGGCGCAGCAAAGTGGAGGTCGCGGCGGCCCGCCTTCGCGGGCAAAACCCCACGATTCGAATCCGCGAGCATGGCACGCGGATTACGGCCGCCAACGCGCTGGAACTCGTCGGTGAGTATGACTTGGTGCTGGACGGGAGCGACAACTTCGCCACCCGCTACGTGGTCAACGACGCATGTGTACTGGCGGCCGTCCCCCTGGTCACCGGCAGCCTGTACCGCTTCGAGGGCCAGGTCACAGTGGTTGCTCCACCAGCGACCCCGTGCTACCGATGCGTGTTCCGCAGTCCGCCGCGAGAGGAGCCAGCTTGCCACGACGCCGGCTTGTTGGGCGCCCTGGCTGGCGTTGTGGGCAGCATCCAGGCGGCGGAAGGTCTCAAGCTGCTCGGCTACCAGGAGACCACGCTCATGGGGCGCCTGCTGCTTGTCGATACCAAGCAGATGAGCTTTCGATCCGTGCAATTGCGGCGCGATCCGGCGTGCCCGCTGTGCGGCACGGCCCCGAGTATCGACAGGCCCACCGCGGTTGCGGTCTGTAAGCCGGCGCGCGGCTGAGCCCGGGGTCGAGCTGGAAGTGAGTGGTCCTCGAATCTGCGTGAGCCTGGCAGCGAGCGAGATCCCCGCCCTGCTTGCTGCGTACGATCAGCTTTCGGACGTTGATCTGGTCGAGGTTCGCCTAGACGCGCTGGTGCCGTCGGCGACGGCGGTCGATGTACGGCAAGCTTTGGAGAAGGCTCCGGTCGACGTGCTGGTTACCTGCCGTCGGAGTTCCGACGGAGGGGGCTTCGACGGTGATGAGGGGGCGAGGCACGAGCTCATCACCGCGGCCCTCGATGCCGGTGCGCGGTACGTCGACGTCGAGCTCGACGCCGCATGGGCTGCACAGGTGATCGGCGAGGCCCGCGAGCGTGTCGTGTTGTCGCACCACTGGACCGGGTCTCGACCTGATGATATCGACCAGAAGGTCACCCGGATTCTGGAGTTGCGCCCCGCCGTGGCCAAGTTGGTCACCGCGGCGACGGCGCCCGATGATGCCCTGCCGATGCTCGCCGCCGGCGACGCGCTGCGCGCTGCCGGGCTTGATTGCACCTGCTTCTGCATGGGCTCTGCCGGCGCTGGCAGTCGCCTGGCCGATCTGTCGCGAGGCGGCGTGTGGTCGTACGCCTCGACGCCGCTCGGCTCGCCCACCGCGCCGGGGCAGTGGCCTGCCCACGTCCTCCGGCAGCGACTACGCATCGAGCGATGGGGGGCCGACCACGCACGCTATGCGGTTATCGGCGATCCGATCACGCACTCGCTATCGCCGGTGGTTTTCAACGCTGCTTTCGAGCAGGACGGTCGCGCGGCGCTCTATATGCCCCTGCCAGGAGACGACTTCGGATCGGTCATGCGCCTGGTCGCCGCTGCCAACGTCGTTGGCCTGAGCGTCACCATGCCGTACAAGCGCCAGGCGGCGGATTTCGCCGACCTGCTCTCACCCGATGCCGAGCGCATGGAGGCGGTGAACACGCTGGTGCTGCGGGCGGGGCGATGGGAAGGACATAACACCGACGGCGCGGCGCTGGTGGAGGCGCTGAGCGCGGTTGCCCCGGTGCAAGGCAAGCTGGTGGCAGTATTGGGCGCCGGGGGAGCCGCTGCTGCCGCAGTGGTCGCCTTGCAGCAGGCCGGAGCCGAGGTGATCGTGCTGGGGCGCTCGCTCGAGCGCGCCCGGCAGACTGCGATGGCGCTCGGCTGTGAGGCGGGTCGGCTGGATGAGGTCGCTGCGGCCCGCCCCCATATGATCGTCAACGCAACCCCCGTGGGGATGGACGGAGCCGCTCAATCGCCCATTCCGACGGCTTGGTTGCGGGGAGATGAGGTGGTGCTCGACATGGTTTATCGTCCGCCGAAGACGGAGCTGCTGCGGCAAGCGCAGGCCCGCGGCTGCTCGACGATCACCGGTCTGGAGATGTTCTTGCGGCAGGCCGCTGCACAGCACGCGATATGGACCGGCGAGCGGGCGCCTACCGACCGAATGCGGAGCGCGGCGATTAGCGTTCTCGAAGTGTCCTGATGGGAGCTGACGATGACCGACACGGTGATCTCGACCGAGTTATCTGAGGAGGATCTGCCGCGCGGAGCGGCGGCGATCTTCGGCCCTACACTGAACGCCATGTTCGCCCCGACGAAGGCTTTCGAGGTGATTGCCCAACGTCCGGTGCTGGCCTGCTGGCCGGTGCTCTGGGTAACCGCTCTGATGGTGATGCTTGGAGCCATGAACTTCGAGATCACCCGTCTGGTCATGCGGGTCGGCATGATCGAGGCGATGGCGCAGCGCGGTCAGGATGTCGACGCGGATCAGATCCGCACCGTGATCGAGACGATGGACCGCTGGGCGCCAGTCACTGTGCTCGGGCTCAACGTGTTCATCATTCTCTCCGTCGGAGCCTTTGCCGCATTGATTTGGATGGGTGCCAGCTTGATGGGCGGCTCAACGCAGTTCTCCCGAAGCTTCGCGGTTGCCTCGGTTGCCTCGGTGGTCCACCCGCTGCTCGCAACGGCCTTCGTGACCCTGGTCTGGCGCGTTGACCCTCCCCAGATCAGGCGTGTCGCCGACTTCATGCAGTCGACCCCGTCGCTCGGGCTCGCTCTCCTGCTGGATAGCGTCGAGCTTTCGCCGGCAATGGCGCAGGTGGTGGCACACGTCGACGTGTTCAACCTCTGGTGGATGGTCGTGGTCGTGATCGGCAGCGAGCGGCTGCTGCGCCTGAAGCGCGGCGCCGCGACGATGCTGGCGGTCACGTTGTGGATCCTCTCGACGGCGCTGGTCGGGCTCTGGACGAACCTCGGTTCCTGAGTCTGGCGGGTTCCGGGCTGTCGAACCGGTGACACGATCGCAGCTCGACGATTGACCGCGGCCCGACCCGGTTGCTACGCTCGTCGGCACTGGGGCGAGACCAGCGACCTGGACGATGTCTGCACGCAGTCCCGGGACGCCCGAAAGCCATGACGATGGAGAGCGCGATGAAGTCCAAGATTGCGAACCTGACGCGCGAGACCCGCGCGGGCTCTCCGTTGAACCTCGTCCAACCCGTACCGCACGCTTGGCGCGATGGCACCTGGTATTGGCGATACGGGCGGCCCACCTGCGGCGCGTAACTCCACCCCAACGGAAACGAACCGGAGGATGGCCGTGAGGCGACGGTCCTCGTGCATGTGCGTCTGCGAGCGCAGCCGATGCGAATGAGCGCGTACCCCGATTTGGAGGGGTTTGTGGCGGCGTCCGCCGACGCCACGGTGGTGCCGATCTGCATGGAGCGTATCGGTGACCTGTTGACGCCGGTCTCGGCGGCGCTGCGGCTGGTCGGGCAGGTGCGCCGGCCCTTTCTGTTGGAGAGCGCCGAGGGGGGTGAGCACATCGGTCGCTACTCGTACCTGGGCGGCGATCCGTTCCTCGAGTTGCTGGGCGACGCCGATGGGCTCGTGCTACGGCCGGCGGATGGCCCCGAGCAACGGCTCGAGGGCGATCCGGTGAGCAACCTGGCGGCGGTTCAAGCGCGATATCGGGGAGCCGAGGTGGCGGGAGCTCCGCCTTTCTCGGGTGGCGGAGTCGGCTATATCGGGTACGACGCGGTGCGTTGGGCGGAGCGGGTGCCGTACGCGCGACAGGGAGACGATCTGCCCTGGCTGTACATGGGGTTCTACGACACCCTGCTGGCCTTCGACCACTTGAAGCACCGCATCAAGCTGGTAGCGAACGCCCATGTCGCTGATCCGAACGACGCCGCCGGTCTGAGGCGAGCCTACGACGACGCTGTCGAGCGCCTGGGTCGGCTCGCGGCGCTCCTCGACTCGGAAGTGCCCGATGGCGCCCCGCTCGATGCAGTGTCTCCGGCCGAGGCGCCGCCGCTGCCAACAGTCGAGGAGCCTTCGAGCGAGCGTTTTTGCGAGGGAGTCGAGCGCGCCCGCGAGTACATCCGTGCCGGCGACGTGTTCCAGGTGGTCCTGTCGCGGCGGCTCGAATGCCGCACCGATGCCTCTCCCTTGACGGTCTACCGGGCCCTTCGTGCCATCAATCCCTCGCCCTACATGTTTTGCCTGGACACCGGTGCGACGGCCATCGTCGGCTCCTCGCCGGAGATGCTCGTGCGGGTCGAGGACGGGACCGTGGAAAACCGGCCGATTGCCGGTACCAGGCGCCGCGATCCTGACCCTGAGATCGACCGACAGCTGGAGGAGGAGCTTCTTGCCGACGCCAAGGAGTGCGCCGAGCACCTCATGCTGGTGGACCTGGGGCGCAATGACATCGGGCGGGTAGCCGAGTACGGGGCGGTCGAGGTGCCGGAGTTCATGCGCGTCGAGCGCTACTCGCATGTAATGCACATCGTTTCCTCGGTACGTGGCGCGCTGCGTGCCGAGGTGTCGCCAACCGAAGCTCTGTTCGCCAGCTTTCCGGCGGGAACGGTATCGGGGGCGCCGAAGATCCGCGCCATGGAGATCATCAACGAGCTCGAGGAGCAGGCGCGCGGTGTGTATGCCGGAGCCGTGTTGTATAGCGACTTCGCCGGTAACCTCAACTCGTGCATCGCAATTCGGACCATCGTCATGCAGGACGGCGTCGCCCGCGTACAGGCGGGAGCCGGACTGGTGATCGATTCGCGGGCCGAGCGCGAGTTGGTAGAAACCGAGGAGAAAGCGGCGGCTCCGCTGCAGGCGTTGGCCTGGGCCGACGCCGCTACCGCCGTGCTAGCGGCGCGCCGGGCTGGATCAGAGGTGGCCTCGTGATCCTGGTTGTCGACAACTACGATTCGTTTACCTACAACCTTGTGCAAGCACTGGGTGCGCTCGGTGCGGAGCTGGAGGTGCGACGCAACGACGAGATCGATGTCCAGGCGGTTTGCGCGATGGCGCCTGCGGGTGTCGTGCTCTCACCAGGTCCAGGGCGCCCGGAGACCGCCGGTTGCTGCATCGACCTCGTGCAGCGCATAGACGAAGCGACGCCGTTGCTTGGCGTGTGTCTCGGGCACCAGGCGCTCGGGGCTGCGTTCGGTGCGCAGATCGAGCTCACGCCGGAGGCGGTGCACGGCAAGACGACGCTGGTTCAACACGATGGTGGGACGCTATTCGAGGGCTTGTCCCGGCCGCTCGAAGCCGCCCGATATCACTCGCTAGTGGTGTCGTCACGCGACTTTCCGGAAGAGCTCGAGGTCACCGCCACGGCGCCCGGGGGGCTGATCATGGCAATGCGCCATCGAACACGGCCGTTGTTCGGCGTGCAGTTCCACCCCGAGTCGATCGCGACTCGTGAGGGGCCGACGTTGCTGCGCAACTTCCTGGTGGTCGCCTCGAAGCAACTGCCGGCATCTTCGGAGGAGTCACGGTGATCAAGGACGTGCTGGCGCGAATCGTCGACGGCGAAACTCTGGATCGCGAAGAGGCTCGTTCGGTGATGCAGCTCATCATGCGCGGCGAGGCGACGCCGGCACAGATAGCCGGCTTCCTGGTGGCGCTGCGGATTCGTGGAGAGACGGTCGACGAGATCGCCGGCTTCGCAGCCGCAATGCGGGCTGCCGCCAACCCGATCGATCTGGAAACCAGCGGCCTGGTCGATACCTGCGGCACCGGAGGCGATGGTGCCGATACGTTCAATATCTCCACTGCCGCGGCGCTGGTGGCGGCGGCCGCCGGCGTGCGGATCGCCAAGCATGGCAATCGCGCCGTGTCCAGCGCGTGTGGCAGCGCCGACGTGCTGGAAGCGCTTGGCGTGACCCTCGTCGCCGATCAGGAGAGCCTGCGGCGAAGCCTCGCCGGCGCCGGCCTCGCTTTCTTGTTTGCGCCCTCACAACATCCCGCCATGAAGCACGCGGTGGGGCCGCGTCGGGAGCTCGGTCTGCGCACCGTGTTCAACTTGCTGGGCCCACTTACCAATCCGGCCGGAGCGCGTCGGCAGGTGGTGGGTGTGTACGACCCGGCGTTGGTCCGGCCGTTGGCAGAGGTGCTCGGACAGCTCGGTGCCGACCGCGCCCTGGTGGTTCACGGCGCCGGGGGAATGGACGAGCTGTCGTTGCTGGGTGCGACCGAGGTGGCGGAGTGGAATGGCGAGGAAGTGCGCACGTACTCGGTCGAGCCTGAGGATGCCGGCCTGACGCGGGCGGGCGCCGCCGAGCTCGCTGGGGGCTCGGCCCCCGACAACGCCGACATCGTGCGCTCGATACTGGCTGGTGAGCCGGGGCCGCGCCGCGACATCGTTCTGCTCAACGCCGGCGCCGCATTGCAGGTCGGCGGTGCCGCCGAGACCCTGTCGCAAGGAGTGGAGGCTGCCGGCAAGGCGATCGACTCCGGAGCCGCTTCGAACACCCTGGAGCGGTTGGTGGCCATCACCAGCGGCGAGGCGGTGCCATGATTACCCTTGACCGGCTGGTCGAGACGGCGCGCCAAAAGGCGGCCGTGGATCGGGCGACGACCCCGCAGGCGGAGCTGCGGGCGAAGCTCCGCGATAGCGACGCGTTGCACCGCCCGGGCGGTCGACTGCGCCGCGCGCTTCAGAGCGACGGCATGTCGGTGATTGCCGAGATCAAGGCGGCGAGCCCCCTTGCCGGGCCTCTGAGGACGCCGTTCGACCCGGTGGATCTGGCGCGGCAATACGTTGGCGCTGGCGCTGCCGCGATATCGGTGCTGACCGAGGAGACTTTCTTCGCCGGGAGCCTGGCCCATCTTGGTAGCGTGGCGGCTGCTGTCGAGCTGCCGGTGCTGCGCAAGGACTTCATCATCGACGCCTACCAGATCGAGCAAGCGGCGCTGGCCGGAGCTGCTGCGGTCTTGCTGATCGCCGAGGCCCTCGAACCGTCCCAGCTGCGGGACCTCGTGGGGATCGCCCATCAGATGCGGCTCGACGCACTCGTGGAGCTGCACGATGCCGATTCGATCGACGCCGTCGTCGAGGCCGACAGCGGGCTGATCGGCATCAACAATCGCGACCTGCGCTCGATGCGTGTCGACTGGCGCCACTCGCTGCATGTCGCCGAGCAGCTTCCCGCGGGTACGATACGAGTGAGCGAAAGCGGCATCCAGGCGGCCACTGAATTACACCAACTCGAGGCCGCCGGCTATCACGCCGTCCTGGTGGGAACGAGCCTGGTGCGCGCCACCGATCCTGCCACCGCGCTACGGCGTCTCTTGGTAGGAGAAGCCTGATGCCACTGCGCTGGAAGGTATGTGGGATTACCGAGGAGGCGGGAGCCCGGGCCGCTGTGGATGCGGGCGCAGACGCCATCGGGTTCGTCTTCTATCCACCCAGCCCGCGCTCGGTGTCGGTCGATAGAGCTGCGTCGATCGCACGACACCTGCCTGACGAGACGTGGCGGTTCGGCGTATTCGTCGACCCCGATCCTATCGAGATCGCCGCCATCGTTGATCGCGTTGGTGTCGACTTCGTGCAGCTGTCCGGCGACGAGTCCCCAGAGATGCCGTCGTGCCTACCGCGGCACGCGTTCAAGGCGTTGAGGCTCGATGATCAGACCACTGGAGAGCAGGCGATGCAGCTTGCCGATCGGTATCCTGACTGCTCGCTGCTGATCGACGCTGCCGTCGCGGGTGCATACGGTGGAACCGGGTTGCAGGCAAACTGGTCGGCTGCTGCGGCGCTGGCACAACGGCAGCGCATCATGCTTGCCGGCGGCCTGACGCCGCAGACGGTCGCAGCGGCAGTAGAGCAGGTTGGCCCCTGGGCGGTCGATGTGTCATCGGGCGTGGAGTCGCGTCCAGGGCACAAAGATCCACAACTGATCTGTGCCTTCGCGCGGGCATTGGAGCCTTTTCGATGAGTGACGCGACCACGCCGGGCCGTTTCGGGGAGTTCGGCGGCCAGTTCATTCCCGAAACGTTGATGCCGGCGGTTATCGAGCTGGAACAGGCGTACGGCGAGGCACGTGCCGATCGGAGCTTCCATGCCGACCTGGACTCCCTACGCGCCGATTACTGCGGTCGCCCCACGCCTCTTTATCGTGCGAAGCGGCTGTCCGCTGAAGTCGGGGGCGCGACGATCTGGCTGAAGCGAGAGGATCTTTTGCACACTGGCGCGCACAAGATCAACAACACCGTCGGCCAAGCGTTGCTGGCTCGTCGCATGGGTAAGCAGAGGGTCATCGCCGAGACCGGAGCCGGCCAGCACGGGGTGGCCACCGCCACGGTGGCGGCGATGTTTGGCATGGATTGCGTCGTCTACATGGGGCAGGAGGACATCCGTCGCCAGGCGCTGAACGTATTTCGCATGGAGCTGCTCGGTGCGCGCGTCGTGCCCGTGACCTCGGGCAGCTGCACTCTCAAGGATGCTACCAACGAAGCCATCCGCGACTGGGTAACCAACGTCGATACGACCTTTTACATCATCGGCTCGGTCGTCGGCCCGCACCCGTACCCGACGATGGTGCGTGACTTCCAACGGGTCATCGGGGTCGAGGCCTCCGAGCAACTGCGCCAACACGGCGTCGACGAGCCGGACCTGTTGATCGCATGCGTTGGCGGGGGCAGCAATGCCATCGGGCTGTTCCATGAGTTCATCGATCGCGACGCTCAGCTCATCGGGGTCGAGGCCGCGGGTCTGGGCATTGATAGCGGCGAGCATTCGGCGACCCTGTCGGCCGGCACTCCCGGGGTGCTTCACGGTGCCAGGTCGCTGTTGTTGCAGGACGACGACGGCCAGGTGCAGCTTGCGCACTCGATATCTGCGGGGCTCGACTATCCAGGTGTCGGCCCGGAGCATGCCTGGCTACAAGCCAGCGGACGGGCCGCGTACGTGGCGATTACGGACGACCAGGCGCTCGCGGCGTTCGATCGTGTGTGCCTGATCGAAGGGATCATCCCGGCGTTGGAGTCGGCACATGCCATCGCGCACTTGTTCGTCATGGCCGAGCGCGGGGAGCTACGCCCAGAGCAGCACGTCGTCGTATGCCTGTCGGGTAGGGGTGACAAGGACGTTGCCACGATCGCCGAGTATCGCGAGGAGAAGGGCCAGTGAGTCGGATTGCGCGGGCCTTCGCTGATTGTGGCGCCAGGCCGCTGATCATTCCGTTCGTGACGGCGGGCTATCCGGAGCTCGATTCGACAGTGTCGCTGGTGCGCGCGATGAGCGCGTCCGGGGCCGATATGGTGGAGATCGGCATACCATTCTCCGACCCACTGGCCGACGGGCCCACCATTCAACGCTCGAGTGAGCGCGCCCTGTCCAACGGTATGACGGTGGCGCGAGTGCTGGCGGTGGTGGAGGAGCTCCGGGCCGATCCGGCCACGGCGGAGCTGCCGCTCGTGCTCATGGGCTATTGCAACCCGATCCTGCGTTTCGGCCTCGACCAGTTCCTGCGAGCCGCCGAGCAAGCCGGCGTCGATGGCCTGATCGTTCCGGACTTGCCGCCGGAGGAGGCGACTGAGTATCGGGACGGATGTACCCAACGCGGGCTGGCAGCGGTTTTTCTGATGGCCCCCAATGCCACCGACGAACGGATCGGCATTGTCGATAAGGCCTCGACGCATTTCTCGTATTGCGTGAGCGTGACAGGTGTTACCGGAGCACGAGGCGATGTGCATGCCCGCACGATCGAGTTCCTCGGCCGCGTGCGCCAACAAGCCCACAAGCCCTTCGTGGTCGGCTTTGGCGTCAAGCGACCGGAGCACGTCAAGCGGCTCGGACCGCTAGCCGATGGCGTGGTGGTCGGCAGCGCGCTGATCGACGCAATCGACGCCTCTGTCGACCCGGCCCTCGGGGCGGGGGAGATGGTCAACGATCTCCGATCAGCCGCCAACCAGCTGGCGGCGGGCAGCCAGAGGCAAGAGGGCGAATGACGACCGATCCGGACTGCGCCGAGAATACGATGCTGGCGTCGCGTCAGAGCATCGACGAGATCGACCTGGAGCTCGTGGTACTACTGAACCGTCGAGCGGAGCATGTGCGCCGTATCGGCGCAGCGAAGCAGGTGCTGGGCGAGCCGGTCTATCAGCCACGCCGTGAGGAAGAGATCTTCTCGCGCACGGTAACAGCGAACCATGGACCGCTGGAGGACGGCGCAGTCCGCCGAGTATTCGACGCATTCTCGACGAGACGCGCCGCATCCAGAGGGTCAAGTAGGTTTGAAGAAGTACGACAAGGTTGCGAATCGCAATTCACCTCCCACAGGACACTAAGATGTCGACAATCGCGGCAGATCTAGCCAGCGCGATCGCCTCAGGAGCCGGTATGGTCATCGTCATGGAATCAGGGGCCGATGAGGTCCAAATCGAACGCGTCATAGAGCGGCTCACGGCGCTCGGGTTCGATGCGCACCGCTCTTCCGGCGTCGATCGCACCGTTATCGGCGCCGTCGGCGGGAAGGCGGTGGGGGTCGACCCGCGCGAGCTCGAGGTGCTCACCGGCGTCAAGGAGGTCCTCAAGATCTCCAAGCCGTACAAGCTGGTCGGGCGCTCCTTCAAACCCGAAGGGACCCGCATACAGCTCGGCGATCTGGTGATCGGCGGCGACCAGATCGTGATGATGGCCGGTCCCTGCGGCGTGGAGAGTGAAGAGCAGATTCACGCGGTTGCCGAGTGCGTAGCGCGTGCTGGGGCTCAGATACTGCGTGGTGGCGCCTTCAAGCCGCGCTCGTCGCCGTACTCGTTTCAGGGCCTGGGCGGTGATGGCCTACGCTTCTTGCGTGCCGCCGCCGACGCGCATGGGCTGAAGACAATCTCCGAGGTCATGGACGCGCCGCAGATCGAGCTCATGTCGGAGTACGTCGATATCTTCCAGGTCGGGGCGCGAAACATGCAGAACTTCGCGCTGCTCAAGGCACTCGGTCGACAGTCGACTCCAGTGCTGCTCAAGCGGGGGCTCTCGGCAACGATCGAGGAGTGGCTCATGTCGGCCGAGTACATCATGGCGGGCGGCAACCAGGACGTGATGCTCTGCGAGCGCGGTATCCGGACGTTCGAGGAGTACAGTCGCAACACCTTCGACGTATCGGCCTTTCCGATCGTGAAGAAGCTCTCCCACCTGCCGACCATCGGCGACCCCAGCCACGCAATCGGCATCCGCGACAAGGTGGCGCCGCTGGCGAGAGCCGCGGTTGCCGCGGGTGCAGACGGCCTGCTGATCGAGGTACACCACGATCCCGAGGCCGCTCTGTCGGATGGTCCCCAGTCGCTGTTTCCGGAACAGTTCGAGCGGCTCATGGAGCAGTTGCGCCTCATCGCCCCGGCGGTGGAACGCTCTATGGCGTGAGCTCCGTGGTGGCTGGGCGTGGGCTGCTTGACGCTCGAACCGGCCATGGTAGCCTCGCAGCACGCCCCGCAGCACGGCTTCGATCAATGCGTTCGCCAGGGTTGCAATCGTCGGAG
>DASCOT010000209.1:0-8150 GCA_036012155.1 Acidobacteriota bacterium | reverse complement strand
CGCTCGGGCGCTCCGGCCTGTGCTCCCAACGCGCGCGGCCTATCGCACCATGGTCCTCTTCTCAACGCCGGTGCTGCTGTCGAGTTGGGCCGCGTTCTTCGGGGTGAACTGGTTCGACCTAGTGATTCTCAAGTGGTACGTGCCGATGTCGAGCATCGGCGTGTACTCGCTCGCTACCCAACTGGCGGGCGTCGTGCAGCAGATCACCGTGATTTTCTCGACCCTGTTGCTGCCACCGCTTTCGGTCATGGTCGCCGAGGGACAGGACGCACGAATCCGGATGCTCGTGGAGCGGCTGCTGCCGTATTGGCTGCTCGGAACCTCGGTCTTGTTCAGCCTCGTTCTGCTCGGCGCGCGTGTCGGAGTGCCGCTCGTGTTCGGGCAAGCCTTCAGCGCTGCGGCGCCGGTACTGGCGGTGCTGATGGCCGGGACTAGCGCATTTGCGCTGTTCAACGCGTGTGCGCCTCTGGTCATCGCCTACGGGTCGATGTGGGTCTTGAGCGGTATCGTCTTCGTGTCGGCCTCCGCCAACGTCCTGCTAGATCTATTGCTGATTCCTCACCTCGGGATCGTCGGATCTGCGCTCGCGACGGTCCTGTCTTACGGTACGTCGGCGACGCTGGTACTGATCTTCGTGCGGAGGAGGACGGGGGCCAACGTGTTCCGCCTGGGCTGGCTGGGGGCTCCGGCGCTCCTGGCCTTCATCTGCTTCATGCTTCTGGACGGGTTCTGGTTCTACGCTGGCGCGCTGTCTGTGGCCGCCATCAGCCTGCTGGTTCTCGTTGGTTCGTTCGGGCTCTTTCGCAACGAAGACGCGGTTTTCCTGAGAGATCTCCACCTGCCCGTGCCGTTCGGCCTAGGGTCGGCCTTGCCGTTCCGGCGGAGATCGTGAGAGTCGTCGTCCTGCTCCCAAACGGCTCATGTGACAGTAGCAAAGTACCCCGCGGAGTCCGGTGGTGACCGGGGGAACCGGCAAGCGTGTATTGCTGACGGGCGCCGCAGGATTCATCGGGTCCCACATCGCCCGCTTGCTGGTCGAGGGTGGCCACGAAGTGGTCGCGGTCATCCGCCCGGAGACCGACCGCTGGCGCCTCGCGGACATCGAGGGAGATCTCGTCGTCATCGAGGGCGACCTCCGGGCGCTTCCCGAGCTGCGCACCGAGCTTCGGGCCGCTCGCCCGGAGATCTGCCTGCATCTCGCCTGGCACGGGTGGTCGGGCAAAGCCGAGGCAGAGGAGAACCTCTCCTCGCTTGGCGTCAGCCTGGATCTGCTGCGGGCGATGCCCGATCTGGCGTGCGGCCGCTTCGTCGCCGTCGGAACGTGTTTCGAGTACGATCTCACCCACGATCGCTTGTCCGAGACCACCCCGCTCCGGCCTCGAGAGCTATACGGTGCCTGCAAGAAGTCGCTGTTCGAGGTCGCCCAGCGATTCTCGGAGCTCACTGGCGTGAGCGTAGTAACGCCTCGCGTCTTCTACTCCTATGGTCCCTTCGAAGACGTGCGGCGGCTCGTTCCATCAATCGCGCTCGCGTTGCTGCGGGGCGAGGGGGCGCAAGTCACGCAGGGCGAGCAGGTACGGGACTACCTACACGTTGAGGACGTCGCGTCGGCGATCTGGCGCGTCGCGGCGAGCGACTACACTGGTGCCGTCAACATTGCATCTGCCGAGCCCGTGACCATCGCGGAACTAGCCATGAGAGTCGGGCGGCTGCTCGGCAGGTCCGACAGGGTTCACCTGGGCGCGATCCCGTACAGGCCGGGCGAGCCAATGCGTATTCTGGCTGATGCGACGACGTTGCGCCAAGGTCTCGGCTGGGCGCCTCGCTTCGATCTCGATCGAGGCCTCGCCCAGACGGTTCGTTGGTGGGAGGCGAGGGTCGGGCGCGGCTGATCCCCTGATCATGAGTTACGACAACCGAGAACCGCCCAGTTCGCACCTCTTCTATGAGGGGTACTTCGACGAGCTCGCCCGGCGCCTGCGCGACGCGTCGGCCGACCAGCTCGACGCGCTCTGCAACAGTCTCGTCCAAGCGCGCGAGCGCGGGCGGAAGGTCGTCCTTGCCGGCAACGGCGCAAGTGCGGCAATCGCGAGCCACGTGGCCGTCGATCTCACCAAAGCCTCGGGAATCCGGGCGGTTAACTTCAACGAAGTCGACCTGATCACCTGTTTCGGAAATGACTACGGCTACGAGAATTGGATCGCCAAGGCCACCGAGTTCTATGGGGACGCCGGTGACGTTGTCGTGCTCATCAGCAGCAGCGGCGAATCGCAGAATGTGGTGAATGCCGCAGCCCGGGCGCGCGAGCTCGGCCTGAGCGTCGTTACGCTGTCGGGCTTCGCCGCCGAGAATCGCCTGCGCACCCTCGGAGACCTCAACTTGTGGGTCAACAGCAGCAGCTACAACATCGTCGAGACTACGCATCAATCGTGGCTGCTTGCCGCGATTGACAGGATCGCCCAGAGCCGGGAGAGCTCGTGACCTCGAAGGGGAAGGTCCTCGTCACCGGGGACAAAGGCTACGTCGGATCGGTATTGACCGGGGTGCTCGCGGAGCGCGGTTATCCAGTGGTCGGGCTGGACACTGGTTACTACGAAGATTGCCTGGTCGACGAGGCCCCGCCGCCCGATGTCTCGATCAACCGCGACATCCGCGATGTCAGCGGCGCCGATCTCGTGGGTGTGGATGCCGTTGTCCATCTTGCCGCGTTGTCCAACGACCCGTTGGGAGAGTTCTCGCCCAGGCTGACGGAGCAGATCAACCTTCAGGCCAGCATACGCCTGGCCACGCTGGCGCTGGAGGCTGGAGTCCGGCGTTTTGTGTATGCGTCGTCGCAGAGCATGTACGGTGTCGCAAACACCGGCGGAGAGCTGGATGAGGACGACAGCGAGAAGAACGCGATCACTGCCTACGCCCGAACCAAGTGGGAGGCCGAGCTCGCGCTCAAGCAGTTGGCGACACCCGATTTCACGGTGGTCTGCTTTCGCCCATCCACGGTGTTCGGGGCGAGCCCCCGGCTGCGCTGTGACGTCGTTTTCAACAACCTCGTCGCGTGTGCCTACACGACGGGGAGGATCGAGATCAAGAGCGACGGCACACCATGGCGGCCGGTCCTGCACGTTCGTGATGCATGCTCGGCGTTCGTCGCAGGCCTGGAGGCGCCAGCAGCGGTGGTGGCCGGTCGGTCCTACAACGTCGGTATCGAGAACGGCAACTACACGGTCCGCGACCTCGCGGAAGCTGCGGGGAGGACTGTTCCTGGCAGCGGGATCACCTACACCGGCGAGCACGGGCCGGATGCCCGCACCTATCGCGTCGGATTTGCGAGAATACTCAGCGAGTTGAAGGACTGGTATCGACCCGAATGGGATCTCGATCGCGGCGGGGCAGAGCTAGTCGACCTTTTCAGACGCATCGGCTTCACCGAGGAACAATTCCGGGGCCGCACGACTAACCGCCTCAGCCAGCTGAATCACCTGCAAGAGTCCGGGCGGCTCGATGCAGATCTGCGCTGGTCGACCGCATCATCGTGAGCCATACGGCATCCATCACGATCGATCGGTGTCGCGTCTGCGAGAAGCGCGCCATCGAGCCGGTGCTCGACCTCGGCTGCCAGCCGCTCGCCAACAGCCTGCGCCGTGACGTGTCTGAAGTGCTCCCTAGCTTCCCGCTAGAGTTGTGTCGCTGCGGGGTCTGCGGGACGGTTCAGCTGACGGAAACCGTGGACCCGGGGATCCTGTTCGACCACTACGTGTGGGTGACTGGGACCTCTGAAGGCGCGCGCAGCTACAGTACGGTCTTCTGCGAGCAGCTTCTGGCTCGTTCCGGACCCGGCGCCTTGAGCGTTGTCGAGGTCGCCAGCAATGACGGCACCTTCCTTAGGCCGTTTGCGGAGCACGGGCACCGCGTCCTCGGCGTGGACCCGGCGCGGAACGTCGCGGCGAGCGCCGAACAAGACGATATCCCGACGCTCCCTGAGTTCTTCGGCCTGGACGTCGCGCGGCGGATCGTCGCCGAGCAGGGGGAGGCAGATGCCGTGTTCGCGCGCAACGTCATCCCGCACGTCGCGGACGCGAACGACGTGGTGGCGGGCATGGCGCACTGCCTGCGCGCCGACGGGACGGGCGCGATCGAGTTCCACAGCGCCGAGGTGATCCTCGAGGAGCTCCACTACGATTCCATCTACCATGAGCACCTATTTTATCATTCGCTACACAGCGTGAGTCGGCTGCTCGGACAGCTCGATCTGAAGCCATTCGACGTAACCGCGAGTCCCATCAGCGGCGGCTCGCTCGTCGTCTACTTCGCGAAGGCCGACCGTCCGCGGAGCGCGGACTTCGACGCGGTGCTCACGCGGGAGCGTGATCTCGGCGTCGCACGCGCCGAACCATGGCAGGAGTTCGGCGAGCGGTGCCGGCACCATCGTGTCGCCCTCAGGGAACTGGTCGAGTCGAAGCGCGCCCGGGGGAAGCGCCTGATCGGCTACGGGGCGTCCGCGCGCAGCTCAACGTTGCTCAACTTCTGCGACATTGACTCGCGCCACCTCGAGGTCATCGCCGACCGGGCGCCGCTCAAGCAGGACACTTATACTCCGGGAACCGACATCCCGATCGTCCTGCCCGAGCAGGCCTTCGCGCTCGAGCCGGACGTCGTCTTGCTGCTCGCCTGGAACTTCCGCGACGAGATTCTCGCTCAGATTCGCGCCGAGCAAGGTTGGCACGGAGAGGTGATTGTTCCACTCCCTGGTGAGCCGGTGATTGTCGTCTCATGAGGTTCGTCGAACTCGCGCTGCCGGGAGTGTGGCTCATCGAACCGGTGGTATTTGCCGACGAGCGTGGCAGCTTCCGCCGTCACTTCTGCGCCGACGAGTTTGCCGCACACGGCCTCGACCCTGCCGCGGTTCAGGGCAACATCTCGGAGAACCCACAACTCGGCACTCTGCGCGGACTCCACTACCAGATTGGCTCCTGCGCGGAAGCGAAGACGCTCTCCTGTCTGACCGGAGCCCTGTACGACATCGTCCTGGACCTACGGCCGGACTCCCCGATGTTCATGCGGTGGGTACCTGTGCGGATTTCGGCCGATGACCGACAGAGCCTGCATGTACCAGCGGGCTGTGCCAATGCGTGGCTGACGACAGCTCCGGGCACGACGATCCACTACTACATGAGCGAGATGTTCGCTCCCGAGTCATCCCGGGGGATCCGCTACAACGACCCTGCGTTCGACTTCGGCTGGCCCATGGAGCCCAAGGTGATCTCCGAGAGGGATCGCACCTTTCCTGACTTCGACCCGACGTCACTAGGGCGGACCTGACCTGCCGTGCGCGTCCTCTTGACCGGGGCAACGGGGTTTCTTGGCAGCCGGATGCTGTCACTCCTTGGAGAGCACGATGTCCTGTGTCTCTCCCGTGACCCCGATCGGCTGCCGCGTCGGCATGGCCTGAACTCGATCACCGCCGACCTGGGAAAGAGCGGCGACTGGCTCGGTGAGATCTCGAGATTCCGGCCAGACTGGTGCCTGCATCTTGCGTGGGAGGGCCTGCCGGACTACTCGCTCGAGCGATGTCGCGTGAATCTGGACGCCAGCATCCGTCTTCTCGACGCCGTGTCACGGTCCGGTGTAAAGCGCGTGGTCGTAGCCGGCACCTGCTGGGAGTATGGCAACGCGTCGGGTGCGGTAGCCGAAGACGATCCGCCGCTCGCCGTGGATGTGTTCGCAGCGACAAAGGAAGCGCTACTACGACTGTTGGCGAGCATTGCGCGCGTGAGGGGTTTCGAATACCGGTGGGCCCGGATCTTCTTTGTCTACGGTCCGGGGCAGAGGTCCATGTCGCTTATCCCGCACCTCCATTCAGCATACGCGGCCGGCCAGGAGCCGGACATCCGCGAACCAGAGGCGGTGCAGGACTTCGTGCACGTTGATGACGTCGCGGCTGCGCTGATGACCCTGGCGGCGACTGCTGCGCCGTCCGGTGTCTTCAACGTCGGGAGCGGCCAGCCAACCAAGGTAGGCCAGATCGCGAATAGAGTTGCGGACTACTATGGCAAGAAGCGTCCTTTCCTCGCCCCTCGAGAGGGTCGAGGGTATTGGGCAGATGTTAGCAAGATCCATAGCCTCACCGGCTGGCGCGGACGCATCGGTCTCGAGGAGGGCATCGACAGGACGCTTGCGGCGCTGAACGGCGAGCTTCGCATCGATAGCGTCGGGTTCCAGCCGGGGGATCGTGAGTGACTGCGACTCCCCCGCGGCAGGCCGTGATCCTGTGCGGTGGACTCGGAACCCGCCTTCGGCCGCTGACCGACACGATCCCCAAGCCGCTGGCACCCATTCACGGTCGGCCGTTTCTTGCCTACCTGCTCGACCAGCTTCGCGAACAGGGAATTCGACGGATTGTTCTGCTGACCGGCTATCTGGGCCACATGATCCAGGAACGGTTCGGCGACGGATCGGCGTATGGCGTCCGCATCGCCTACTCGGCCGGCCCGGCCGAGTGGAAGACGGGCCGGCGCGTCTGGGAAGCCAGGTCGATGCTCGAGGAGCGCTTCCTATTGCTGTACTCGGACAATTACGTCCCGCTCAATCTGGAGAAGCTGGCCGCGGTCTACGAGACACGAGCCAAGCCCGTTACTTTGCTGCTTCAACCGAAGGAACAGGGCAACATCCGCCTGGCCGCGGACGACAGCATCGAGTTGTACGACTCGAGCCGCGCGGCGTCAGGTCTGGATCACGTCGAGATTGGCTACATGATCGTCGATCGAGATCACGTACTGGCGGAGATGGGAGAGCCGGACGTCAGTTTCTCGCGTATTCTGGAGGCGCTTACGAATCGTGGTCGCGTGTCCGCCATGGTGTCGCACGATCCCTATCACAGCATTTCCGATAATGCACGATGGAGGCTCACGGAACGATACCTCGAAATCAAGCGAACGGTCTTGATCGATCGCGACGGAACGATCAACGAGCGTCCGCCGGTCGGGGAGTATGTGACCGGGTGGGACCAGTTCCACTGGATCGACGAGACGGTCGAGGCGATGCGGCAGCTGGCAGAAAGAGGGTTCAGCTTCATCGTCCTCTCCAATCAGGCGGGAATCGCGCGCGGAATGCTGGAGGCGGAGGCCGTGGAGGAGATGAACGGGCGAATGGTGACCGAGCTCGGCACGCGCGGGATCGACGTGCTGGACGTCTACGTTTGTCCCCACCACTGGGACGAGAAATGCAGTTGCCGGAAGCCCGAGCCTGGGATGTTCTTCAGCGCCTCGCGCGATCACCTGCTGCGAATGGATCGAACGGTGTACGTGGGCGACGATCCACGGGACAGCCGCGCGGCCTTTAACGCTGAGTGCTTGAGCGTCCTGGTCGGCCCGGAGCGTGACCAGGACCCGGGCGCTGGTGCGAAGCCGGCTCTGACGGTGGCGACCTTGGTCGAGGCGGTGCCGTGGATTGTCGCGCGCTTCGAGGCGTGGGAAGCTCGAGCATGGTGACGCTGCCTCGAGCGGTCACGACGATCACTCCGCAACGGTTGAGCTTCGCCGGTGGCGGTACGGATCTGCCGGACTTCTATCAGCGTCACGGCGGTGCCGTGGTCAGTGCCGCGATCGACAAGTACATCTATGTGACCGTGAAGCGGCACAGCCCGCTCTTCGAAGAAGTCTACCGCCTGAGCTACTCGACGACCGAGCACGTCAACAGCCTCGATGCGATCGAGAACGACATCGCCCGCGAGTGCCTGCGGCTCGTGGAAGTTGAGCCGCCCCTCTTCATTGCCACGGCGTCTGATCTCCCGGCATCCTCGGGTCTCGGTTCGTCCAGCAGCTTCGCTGTGGGCTTGCTCTACGCTCTGCACACAATGCGAGGCGAGGATGTTGCCGCCGGCCAGCTCGCGGAGGAGGCCTGCCATGTAGAGATCGACGTATTGCGCCGCCCAATCGGCAAGCAGGATCAATACGCGGCGGCCTTCGGCGGACTAAACTACATCGGATTCCAGCGTGACGGTCGGGTCCACCTCGACTCGGTCTGGCTTCGCGGAAACGGGACGAGTGAGCTGTTTCGACAGATCATGCTGTTCTGGACCGGGGTCCAGCGTGACGCCGGCGATGTGCTGCACGAGCAGCGCAGCAACATCGGCCACACTAGCGAGACCTTGATCG
>DASCOT010000208.1:0-8389 GCA_036012155.1 Acidobacteriota bacterium | reverse complement strand
CGCTGGCAGATCGATCGTTTGTGCCTGCTGCGCAACGCCGTCGATTCGGAGCTCGGCGGTTACCGCCTGGGTCGCTTCCCCACCCTGCCGTGTGATCCTCGCGGTGACCACGACTGCATCGTTGGCAGCGTCGGCTACCAACCGCCGCCGTTGCAGCCCGACGCTCGCCACGCCGATATTGCGCTCCGAGCCATCGCTCAAGTTGATCGGGCGCATCACCGTCCCCTCCGGCAAGTCCACGTCGTCGTCCTCATGCCAGCCGATGCGCTGAAAGTCGCTGATCAGCACCACCTCGCGACTCGGGAGCGAGCTCGACGTCAGCAAGCGTGATGCCGCGCGCAAGCCAGCGACGATCCGGGTCGTCGACGCCCCCGGCTCGGCGGCCCGTAGAGCCGCCGACAGGGCCGTGCGGTCGGCAGTCGATTCGACGACCACCTCGGCAGCATCGTCGAACAGCACCAGCGAGGCGCGATCGCCGGCCGCGAGACTCTCTGCCTCGACCGCAGCCGCCTCCAGGGCACGCTCCCAACGATCCCCGTAGCCCATGCTCCAGCTGCGATCCAAGAGGATCACGATCTCGCGATCACCTCGCGAGGCCGCCCCCGCAATATCGACACCGCCTAAGAAGGGCCGTGCGAAAGCCAATACCAGCAGGACGATCGCGGTGCAGCGGGCCGCGAAAAGCAGTCGATGGCGCAACTGCTGACGTTGCACCGAACGATAGGGCACGCGCTCCAGAAACATCAGCGAGGGGAAGTCTATGGTGTCCGTCTTGGTCCGGTTGCGAAGATGTACCCAGATCGGAATCGCTATCGCGGCCAAGCCGGCGAGAAAGGCGGGAACAAGAAACGACAAGCCCATTAGCGAACCCGCGTCAGCTGATGACGCATCGATAGATAGCGGAACAGCGCATGGTCGAGAGGCTGGCTGGTGTCGAACAATGCATAGTCGATCCGACGCTGCCCGAGCGTGTTCTGCAACGCCTGGATATGCTCAGCCACCAGCTCCTGATACCGCTCACGCAGGCGATCCGGGATGACTGGCAAGCTCTCGCCGGATTCCATATCGACGTAGTTGGCTGACTCATCGAACGGGAAGTCGATCTCGGCGCGGTCCAGCACGTGGAATACGAGCAGATCGTTGCCCTTGTATCCGAGGCGCTGAACGCTCTCGAGAACCATCCCCGGGTCTTCGTAGAGGTCGGAGATCAGCACCATGATGCCGCGCCTGCGAGCCGCCTCGGCGAGCTTCCACATCGGCCTCTCGAGCGTGCTCGCGCCGCCGGGCTCGATCCGGTCGATGGTGTGCAGGATCAGATCCAAATGCTTGGCGGCCGGCGGTACGTAGTCCACCACATCGTCGTTGAAGCTCAGGAAGCCAATACGATCTCGCTGTTTGCCGGCGAAGTAGATCAGACAGGCGGCCAGATAGCGCGCGTAGTCGAGCTTGCTGATCCCCGACTGCGCGAAGCCCATCGAGCGCGATACATCGAGCATCACGGTGAAGTTGGCGTTCGAATCTGCTTCGAACTGCTTGATGTAGAAACGATCGGTTCGACCGAAGACGCGCCAGTCGATCATGCGGATATCGTCGCCGGGCATATAGGCACGATGTTCGGCGAAGTCGACAGACAGTCCCCGGTAGGGTGAGCGGTGTAGCCCGCCGATGAAGCCCTCGACAACCGTGCGCGCCAGCAGGTCGAGGTTATCGATGCGCCCCAAGACCAACGGGTCGATGAAGCGCGATCCGGGGCGAGCATGACTACGTGTGTCGTTTGCCACTATGCTCCCTACGCTGACTGTGGAACACCGCTTTCGCTAAGCTTTTCCTGCCTCGATCAATCGGCTACATGCTCGAGCTCGTTACCGCCACCGCCTCGAGTAGCTGCTCGACGATATCGCCCGACCCCACTCGTTCCGACTCGGCATGAAAGTTGGTCAGAATACGGTGACGTAGAACCGGCTTGGCAAGAGCCCGCATGTCATCGAAATCCACCGCGTACCGACCCTGCATCAACGCCCGGGCCTTGCCGCCCAGAATCAGATACTGAGCAGCGCGTACGCTGGCTCCGTACTCGACCCACTTGCGCACGAACTCGGGTCCGTCCTCCGAAGGGCGGCTAGTGCGCACCAGGTCGACGGCATATCGCATGACGGCCTCGGCAACCGGCACACGGCGTACCAACCGTTGGAACGCCACGATCTCGGCACCGCTGACCACCGGCTCGAGCTCGACGTCCTGCTCGGAAGTCGTCGACAACACCACCTCCAACTCCTCGTCGAGCGGCAGGTGCTCGATGATGATGTCGAACATGAAGCGGTCGAGCTGCGCTTCAGGCAAGGGATACGTGCCTTCCAGCTCGATCGGGTTCTGGGTGGCGAAGACGAAGAAGGGCTCCTCGAGCTCGTAGGTCGTTCCTTGAACGGTGACGCGATGCTCCTGCATCGCTTCCAGTAGCGCCGACTGTGTCTTGGGCGGCGTACGGTTGATCTCGTCGGCGAGGACCACATTGGAAAAGATGGGGCCGGGAGCGAACACCAGCTTGCGGCGTCCGGTCTCGGGATCCTCTTGCACCAGATCGGTGCCGGTAATGTCGGATGGCATCAGATCCGGGGTGAACTGGATACGCGAGAACTTCAGGTCCAGCACCTGAGCGATCGTCTGCACCAGCAACGTCTTGGCCAGCCCCGGTACCCCGGTGATGATGCTGTTACCGCCCACCAGCAGCGACATCAATACCTGCTCGACCACGGCATCCTGCCCGATGATCACCTTGCGCAGCTCGCCGAGCACCTGCAGGCGTGCGTCCCGTAGGCGGTCTGCGAGGGCAATATCGTCTGCCGCGGCAAGCTCGGCGGTCGAATCGGCGATGCTCGGTGCCGGCTCGGTGTGGATCTCCTCGTCGACCGCGGGTGACGTAGGTTCCACGACTTCTTCAGGTTCGCTCATGGAGGTTCCTGTTCTCAGTGGAGCATGGAGTACATGACGTAGTTGACGCCCAACTTGAAGGCGTCGTTTGTCAGATCGATCTCGAGATAGGGGCTACCCGCGAATTCCCAGTACTCACCGATGTCGTTGTCGTAGTTGACGATCATCATGAGTCGCTTGTCAGGATCGTTGTCTTCGAAGAGCCCGAAGTACCGTGGCATGCCACCGCCCTGATAGCCGTAATACTGCCCGCCGCCGAAGAACAGATCGTCGATATCGAAGAAGGCGTGAAAGACCGGGTGGCTGGCGTCGAGCTCGACGAATCGTCCCCCAGGAATCACCTTCCGCATCTCGTCCTCGAAGTTGTACCAGTGGTAGCCGACGAAGTCGTCGACCACCACGAAACCGCCTTTGAGCATGTAGTTGCGCAAGTTCTCTGCTTCGCCATCGGTGAGAGTCAGGAAGCCAACTTCGCAGATGTAGGCCCACGGATACCGGAACAACTCGGGCTCATCCAGGCCGACGATATTGCCGTTGTCCTGGTTCACCGACACACCGGTCACCAGGTCGAGGATCTCCGCCAAGCGCCGGTCGCCACGTGGGTAATCGTGGTTCCACTTCAGGTCGAGGCCCCACTGGTAGCGGCCCGGGCGCCATTGAGAAGGGTTGAACTTCACTCGAGCGAAGCTGAATCGACCGTCGTACTCGGCGTTGTCGTACTCAACCTCTGGCGCAGGGCCGGTGTTTCCTCGACGGCCCCATTGCCCAATCGAGGCGGCCATGGCACCGGTCGTGAGCATACAGACGACGGCGGTGGCGACCAGCGAAGCAAACGGCGGGCGAGATCGTGGAGGCTTCACGCTCCCTCCCGAGCTCGTATGGCCAACAACAACTCCTGAGCTTCTTGGTACCCCGGGGCGATCTCGAGTGCCGCGATCACCGCGCGACGGGCAGCACGCGCGTCGCCCTGCCGATCATGCGCGTAGGCCAGACGATAGAGCGCCGAGGCCCGATCGACGGGTCCGAGCGCGACGACCGCGGCGCGCTCGCGAGCCGCCTCACTCCATTGCTCCAACCTCTCGCGGAGCTCAGCCAAACGTTCGTGGCGCGCGATGTTCCAAGGATCAATGAACATGGATCGCCCCAGCAGGTCAGCCGCTTCGGATGCCCGTCCCAACTGCTCGAGAAGCTCCGCCCCTTTCAAATATGCGGGCAGGAGCGATTCATTGAGGGACAGCAGCATTCGCAGCTCGGCAGCCGCGGCCGCAACATTGCCGCGCTCCTCATGGATTCTTGCGAGATGCACATAGGGGCTGTCGGGCCCGGCGTAGCCGGGAAACAGGCGCTTGGCGCGTTCCAGATACCCGATTGCCTCGTCGATCGCTTCGTCGCTCCCCTGGCTTGCCAGCGCCGCGCCCACCGAGAGATGGGCAACGAAGTCAGTAGTGTCAGCATCGGCGAGGGCCTTCAGGCTTGCTGGATCCATACCCTGGCGACCCCGCGACGGCGGTCGCTCGGCCGCGGCCTCGAGCGCACGAAGCGGACCCGCGTAGCGAGCACGCAAGAACTCGTCGAAACGTGCGTCAAGCTCGGCGGGCTCGAGAGCCAGCCCAACGCGGATCGCCTCATCGCCCGTTTTGCCGTCGCGATAAGCATCGAGCAGCGCCAGGACGGCGTCGAATCCAAGCTCCTCCTCGATCAGCTCGCACACCAGCGACGCCTGCAGGTAGGAGTGCGCCAAGTGCTCCGGGTAGCTGGGACGCGCGAACCCCTCATTGATTCGGCTCACCGGCAGCAGCTGCCCGCGCAAGAACGCCAGCAAGAACCCGGGAGTCGCATCGTCGCCCCAGGCTTCACGGGCACGGCGCTCCTCGTAGACAGACAGCCCCTCGCTCAACCATCGCGGCACCCGGGAATCGGTGACTCCCAACGTGACCACATGGGCGATCTCGTGCCAGAGCGTCGTGCCCCAATTGAACGACCCCATGCCTGGCGTCATCGGAGCGTCGACGGCAACTACCGGGCCGAAAGCCACCCCAAGAGCACCCAAACCCGCCAAGCCCAACGTACGAACGGAAAAATCGGCGTGCCGATCGTAGACCTCGACCCGCACTGGCGATGGGGACTGGAAACCGTACTTGGCGCTCAGCGCAGCGTACGCCTCCTCCGCCAGGGGAGCCATGTACAACGACACGAGGTCGGCCCGCTCGCGACGAATCATCAGCCGAAAGCGATCCGTCTTCACAGTCCGGTACTCGGGAAACGTGTCGAGAAGGTCGAGGGTGTTCTTTATCCACACATTGAAGGGATCGCCCTCGAACGCCCGCTCGAGGCTGGCGCGGGCGTCGTCGATGCGGGCGATTCGCATCAGGTTGATGCCCAGGGTTCCGTGTGCGCCCCATAGGCTCGGATCAATCTCCGTCGCCCGTCGCGCCAGATCCACCGCCTGTTCGTACAACCGGTTCTGAACCGCCAGCTCGGCGACTACGGCGAACAGCTCGCCGTAGTTGGGATCGCGCGCCAAGGCGCGTTCGGCGACGTCGTCGAACGCGCCCTGCTCGCCACGCAGGAAATGTAGCGCCGCCATCAGCGAGAGCGCTTCCTGAGAAACGGGGTTCGACTCCAAAGCCCGCTCGATCTCCGCCTCGGCCGCCGTATGGGACTCGGCAGCCAAGAGGAGCCGAGCCCGTAGCGCTCGGGCCGGAACAAGCTCGGGGTTGAGCTCGAGTGCACGATCTACCTGCGCCATTGCCTCCGACAAGCCGTTGAAATGGTGGCGTCGGGCTTCGGCAAGATGTGCTCCGGCGTGGCTCGGGTTGAGTCGTAGGACCTCCTCGATCAGTATCCCGGCCTCGGCGCCGTCGTACTTTGCCAGGAAAAGCTCCGCCAGTCGTAATCGTGGCTCGGCACTCTCCGGATCGGCCGCGATCGCCTCTTCGAGCGCCCGTACCGCGTCGTGGAACAGAGACGGGTTGTCGCGGCCTAGATACGAGCAGGCCAGGCCGACGGCCACTAGTTCCTCGGCGTTGAGCGTGGTTGCCGAGTTGTAAACGTCGATGAATCGATCGAAGCGTTGCGCGGCCGAATCACGCTCCCCGTTTTCGAATTCGAGCACTGCGAGGTTGAGCTCGGCAACAAGCGCGTCGGGAGCGCCTTCGTCGATGGCGAGATGGAACCGGGCGCGCGCCGCCTCGATCTGGCCACGTTCGTAGAGAGCTTCGCCCCAGCGGTTGGCAATCTCTGCGGCATTGCCGGCCTCGGAGAATGCGCGAGCGGCTGCAGCCGCGCGCGCCGATCGTCCGGTGGCACGAAGAGCCTCGACCAGCATCCTCACCTGAGCCACGGTGACGCTTCTGTCGGCCAGCGCAGCTTCCCACACAGCGATCGCCTCGTCGTAACGCCCGCTCCGAAACGCCGCCGCCGCATCATCCTGGACCGCAGGTGGTGCACTCGCGGCGCCGACGAGGCACAGACACGCGAGCATCCCGGCAAGCCGCCTCATTGGCCGGCCTCGCCGCGAGTACGGATTGCCGTATCGAGCTCGGCGATCTGTACCAACAGCTCCTCCAGTTGCGCCAGGTAGTCGTCCTCCGACAACTCGGCCTTGGCGGCTCGAAGGCGATCGAGCGCCGCTTGGTGCTCCGCTCGCCGAGCCAGCATGGAGCGTAGCTCCGCGTCGTCGGCGGCACCGGCGACGCGCGCCGCCGATCCATGGATCCCGCCGAGCACGAAGCTGCGAGCCAGGACACCCTCTTCGTCACTCACCTCCGGAGTCTCGGTGCCCTCCCCGTCTCCATCGTCATCGAGTAGCGCGTTTTCGGTGCGCAGCGTCCCCTCGAGCTCATAGGCACGAGCGACCTCTGTGCGCGCATACACAAACGACTCCAGTAGCGAGACCCCTTGATCTTTGTCGGTATCGGCGCCGTCGGAGCTGAGGGCATCGACGAAGAACTGGCTGAACAGCGGCTCCTCGCGCTGACGATCCCGAGTCGCCGTGACCACCACCCGGCCGGGGGCCCCCAACGCCAGGAATCCGCCCGAAGCGCTCGCCGTATTGACGAAGCCGACCCGCTGCCGTGACAACCGCTCGAGCAGCGGGGCGAAGTCCACCGGGCCCATGTCGGGTCCGGGAAGGGCAAAGCGGCCACCCTCGCCCTGCGTGCTGCCGTGTCCGATCAGCACAATCAACACCTGGTCACCGGGCTTGCACCGAGAAGCAATGTCGGCGATCGCAGCGTCGACCTCTTCACGCGTGGAGCGCGCCGCGGCGCGCCCTTCGGCAAGCTCAGTACGCTCTGCCAGGTAGGTAACGCGACCGGCGGGAATGCCGAAACGGTGCTGCGCCGCCTCGAGTAGCTGCACCGAGCGATCCACGAACGTCTGCCGATAGCTGGCGTCGCCACCTACACCGCTGACGACCAGCAGCCAGGTGTCCTGCGCCGTTGCCGGCGCCGGCCACAGACACAGGCCGAGGACGGTGCCGGCCAGTAACGTAAACCTCAAGCCAACCTCCGCAGCTTCCTCAACGACCATTCCGTGCCGATCAGGGCGACGAACGCCAAGAAGAAGATCGGCATGTCCCAAAGATCCAACACCTCGGTGACCGTTGTTCCGCCCTCGGCGAATGCGACGTCGCCTGGCAACTCGTCCACCGTTGCGGCGGCGTAGAATTGCCCGCCGGTCTCGTCGGCAACTCGCTCGAGGAGCGGTCGGTTCATCTCGGCACCGAAGAACTCCCGCGTCAGCTGTGCGGCCTCACCGGTGACGCTGTCCTGGCCAAGAAGCTCACCGTTGCGCAACGCCTCGACATTTACCCGGTGATAGCCCTCGCGTGTCGCCGCGAAGGAGCCGCGGTAGCGGCCGTCGATCTCGACGTCCCACTGCAGCGGAAGCTGGCGTACCTCTCCTGTTGGATCGGTGACGGTAGCGACGACGCGAGCATTGTTGACGGCCAGGTAGGTATCGTCGAACACGTCGGCACTGAGCTGTACGGTCTCACCGACCGCAAACCGGTCGAGCCCCAGCTCGGCCCGCACCTGCCCGGGAACACCGCTCACCACCCAGCGCAGAAGCTGCTGCCAGAGCATCTCGTGCGTTTGATCCTCGAGCGGAATCTTCTGGTGCATTTGCCACTGCCAGGTATCGGTAACGGTCAGGGCAATCGACTTGCCAGCGCCATATCGCTGATACGCAAGCACCACCTGGGGATCACTCAGCGCTTCGGAGCGCCCCTGCAGCAGGGTCGCTGCACCCGGCTTGGTTCGCGAGATCGGATTCAGTGTAAGCAGCGGGGGCAGTGTCTCCCAGCGCTGCTGGCTGTCTTCAAGAGTGTCCGAGAGCTGCACCGCGGGATGAGAACGACCGAAGAGCGTCGGAGCGACCACGACCTCCGCAAACTGTGCAGGGTCACTGGTAGTCGGTAGGACCACCGGCAGAACATCGGCCACCGGGGTACCCGCGT
>DASCOT010000207.1:0-4735 GCA_036012155.1 Acidobacteriota bacterium | reverse complement strand
CTGGCGCTACCGGCGGCTACGTCCTTGGTTGGTTCGTGGCGGCTATCGTCCTCAGCAGCCTCCTGGACGGGCGCACGTACTCTTGGCGCCGTACCGCCGGCTCGATGGTGATTGCTTCAGCAATCATTCTCACCTGCGGGGCCCTCCACCTTGCGATGCTGCTTGATCTGTCTCCGGCCCAGGCGTTTCTCATGGGCGTAGCGCCGTTCGTTCCCGGCGACTCCCTGAAGATTCTGTTGGCCTCGGTCCTCGTGCGGCGCTGGCCTAACCCGCTGTCGGCGCGTTGAAGCTTCATGAGTACCAGTCCAAGGAGCTGCTTCGTCAGCGTGGACTGAACGTCGGCCCGAGCGCCGTGGCCACCAACGCCGCCGAGGCACGCCAGGTAGCCGAACAACTCGCGGCAGATGGCGCGACGCGTTTCGCAGTGAAGGCGCAGGTACACGCGGGCGGACGCGGCAAGGGCGGCGGCATCAAGCTTGCCGAGACCCCGCAACAGGCAGGCGAGCTGGCTGAGGCCATGCTCGGGGCCGCGCTGATCACGCCGCAGACCGGGCCCGCGGGAGTGGTGGTGCGTCAGGTGCTGATCGAAGCCGGCGCGGAGATCGCCGACGAGCTCTACCTGGGGTTGACCATCGATCGGTCGGCGCGTTGCCCGGTGGTGATCGCCTGCGCCGAGGGAGGCATCGAGATCGAGGAGGTAGCCGAGCGCAACCCGGAGGCGATCCTCAAGGAGCTTTGTGTTCCCGGATGGGGACTGCGTCCGTTTCAGGCGAACCGCCTTGCCTATCGGCTGGGCCTCGACGGTATGGTGGCTCGCCGCGTTGCAGCCACGATCATGAAGCTCGCCCGCGCCTATGACGACTTGGACGCTTCACTTGCCGAGATCAATCCGTTGGTGATCGGGCCGGACGGCGAGGTCGTTGTGCTCGACGCCAAGATCGTGCTCGACGAGAACGCCTTGTTTCGACAGCCCGATCTGGCGGAGTTGCGCGATCGTAGCGAGGAGGAGCCGCTCGAGCTCGAGGCGTCGGAGCACTCTCTGAGCTACGTGGCGCTTGGTGGCACCGTAGGTTGCATGGTGAACGGGGCGGGGTTGGCGATGGGCACGATGGACGAGATCAGCAACGCTGGAGGATTCCCGGCCAACTTCTTGGATGTGGGCGGCGGCGCGTCGTCGGAGCGCGTTGCCAGCGCCTTTCGAATCCTGATGAAGGGCGAGCACGTAAAGGCCGTCTTGATCAACATCTTCGGTGGCATCGTGCGCGGCGATCGTGTCGCTCTGGGCGTGATCGAAGCGTTGCAGACCGTAGAGGTAAAGGTGCCCGTCGTGGTCCGATTGCAGGGCACGAACGCTGAAGAAGGCCGCGAGATCCTGCGCAGCTCGGAGCTCGAGTTCATGGTCGCTGAGACCCTTCAAGACGCGGCGCGAAAGGCTGTGGATGCGGCCGGCGGAGGAGCCGGGTGAGCATTCTGGTCGACGCCGACACGCGTGTCCTCGTTCAGGGGATTACGGGCACGGAGGGGTCGTTTCATAGCCGCCAGTGCATCGAATACGGCACACGAATCGTTGCCGGTGTAACTCCCGGCAAGGGCGGCACCGTGTTCGATGAAGCGGTGCCGGTGTACGACACGGTGATCGAGGCGGTTGAGGAGACGGACGCAGAGATCTCACTGGTGTTCGTCCCGCCTCCGTTCGCTCCCGACGCGGTGATGGAGGCGGCGGATGCCGGCATGCGGGTAGTCATTTGCATAACGGAGGGGATTCCTACGCTCGACATGGTCGATGTCGTCGGCTACTGCAACGGCCGTGGCACGAGGCTCATTGGTCCCAATTGTCCCGGGGTGATCTCGCCAGGCAAGAGCAAGGTCGGCATCATGCCGGGGTTCGTGCATGAGCAAGGTCGTGTCGGAGTGATCTCGCGGTCCGGTACGCTCACCTATGAGGCAGTCGACCAGCTGACACGCGCCGGACTAGGCCAGTCAACGTGCATCGGTATCGGCGGCGACCCGGTGATCGGTACCACTTTCCGCGATTGCCTGGAGCTGTTTGCCGAGGACGAGCAGACGGAGGCGGTGGTGCTCATCGGCGAGATCGGCGGCAGCGGTGAAGAGGAAGCCGCAGCGTACATTGCCGCTGATTACCCGTTGCCGGTGGTTTCCTTCATCGCTGGGCAAACCGCCCCACCAGGCAAGCGCATGGGGCACGCCGGCGCCATCATCGCCGGTGGTAAGGGCACGGCTGCAGAGAAGGTGGCGGCGCTGCAGGACGCCGGCGCCCACGTCGTGGCGAGCCCATCGGAGCTCGGTGCGAAGGTTCTCGAGGTCCTTTCGAGCTAGCAGATCCACCACCCTCTCGGCACCGCCGTCCAGTTGCCGTGGCTACGGGCGGTATCGATAGGTCTCGACTCTCGGCAGCCGGCGCCGCGTTGGGTTGGCAAAGGCCTTGACGAGCAGGACACCGGCCACGAACCCGCCAATGTGCGCATACCACGCTACCCCCGCCGTGCCCGTACCGCTCGCCGACCAAATCTGGATCAGGAACCAGAATCCCAGCAGGATGACGGACGGCAGGTACATCACCCGGATGAAGATCACCAGGAACACGAGCGTCAGCACCCGCGCTGCCGGGTACAGGAGCATATAGGCACCCAGAACCCCGGCGATGGCGCCGCTGGCGCCAACCATCGGAACGTCACTCTGCGGCACCAAGGCCACCTGCGCGCCGGCGGCGCTGAGCCCGCACAGGAGGTAGAAGGCAAGAAAGCGCGCCGATCCGAGCGTGTCCTCGACGTTGTCGGCAAATACCCAGAGATAGAGCATGTTGCCGCCCAGGTGAAACAGGTCGCCATGCACGAACATCGAAGTCAGCAGGGTGAGCGGCGCCGGGATCGGCATCTGTATCCACTGCGATGGGGAGGTCAGGGCGGCCGGGATCAATCCCAGCCGCGTAACCAAGGCGACATAGGCCTCATCGCCGCCTGCCACGCGGACCTGCAGTTGGAAGGCGAACACCGCCAGGTTGGCTCCGAACAACAGGTACGTTACCCAAGGCGTTCGATGGGTCGGATTCTCGTCGCGCAGCGGAATCATCGGGCCGTTGCCATCCTGAGCTCGGCCAGGGCATCACAAACGGCGGCAGCGACATGCTCGACCGAGGCCTCTGTATTGGGGTCGATCGCGGCGCCGATGCGCACCTGAAGGCTGCCGGGATCCGCAAAGCGTCTGTCGCTCGGCATGAGGAGCCCGCTGTCGACGAGCGCCACCGGAACGAGCGCTAAACGGGCTCGGCGGGCGAGCTCTACGGTTGCATTGCGAAGCCTCGCAAGCTCTGCCTCGCTAGCGCGAGGGGCATCGGCGAGGATGACGGTTGACATCGACTTCCCGGTCCGCTGCTGATGCCTCGATACCTCCGCCAGCGAGTCGTCGGAGGCTACTCCCAGGGGCGCGTAGCCGACGCGGCGCAAGTACCAGCCGAGGAGCGGGACGCGAAACAGCGACGCGGGAGCGAGGCCACGTAGGGGTACGGGTAGCGCGGCCAGCAGAGCTGGAAGATCGAGCGCCGATTGGTGGTCGGCCACGAATACATGGTCAGCGGTGCAGTCAAGGTTCTCGCCGCCGACGGTCTCGACCACGATACCGCTGATCCACAGAACGGTGCGGGCGTGGAGGCGGCCGAGAGCCTGCGCAACGGCGCTGTGCGGCGCGACAATGGAGATCATGATCCCCAGCGTGCCGAGAACCGTGGTCGATAGCCCGGTCGCCGCCCAGTTACCTCCGTACCGTAGGCGCTCGGCGCCATGGTAGTAACCCAGCTGTGCGGCGGGTGTGGTCATCGTTGGCGAGTGTAGCAGCGCCGCGAGCGCGATTTCGGCAGGGTCGAGGGCACCGGGGTAACATAGCCGCCCTTCCGGTCCCGAAACGCCTCATACCCACGGATCCATGTCTACGTACGGCTGGCTGTCGATTGTGCCTCCGATCCTGGCCATCGTCATGGCCCTGCGGACCCGACAGGTACACCTATCTCTGTTCGCGGGGATCTGGATCGGAACGACGATCGTCGCCGGGTTCGATCCGATCGCCGGAGCAGCGGCGGCGATTGAGCAGCTTGTCAGCGTAGTTTCCGATGCCGGCAACGCGCGCACGCTCATGTTCACCCTCATGGTGGGCGCCTTGATCGTCCTGCTGCGTGAGTCGGGCGGGGTCGCGGGCTTCGCCGAGTGGGCTGTGGCGCGCGGCTGGGTGCAGGGTAAGCGCTCCGCTCAGGTCGTCTCGGCGTTTCTCGGGATGGCGATCTGCATCGAGTCGAATATCACCTGCCTCGTAACCGGCACGGTGTCGCGCCCGCTCTACGATCGCGTCGGCCTTTCGCGCGCCAAGCTAGCCTACGTGTGTGACTCGACCTCGGCGCCTATCTGCATGCTGATTCCGATCAACGCTTGGGGTGCGCTCATCATCAGCCTCCTGGCGGCCGAGGGGATCGCCCAACCACAGGGTGTTCTGATTGCCGCCATCCCACTGAACTTCTATGCGCTGTTGGCGCTCGCCGCCGTCTTCCTCGTGGCGCTGAGCGGGCGTGATTACGGGCCCATGGCTCGGGCCGAGGCAGCTGCAGCGGAGGGTGCTGGCCGAATCGGCGCGCCGGCGGTAGATCTTGGCGAAGGTGCGCCCGCGGAGGGCAAGAAGGCGCGCAACCTGGTGCTGCCGGTGGTGGTCACCGTGGTGATGGTGCCGGTCG
>DASCOT010000206.1:0-19702 GCA_036012155.1 Acidobacteriota bacterium | reverse complement strand
CGGCGGTGTACTTAACGTGGTTACCAAGTCGGGTACGAACCAGGTACACGGTAGCGCCTTCTGGTTCTATCGCGACGAATCGTTCAACGCTCTGGGAACATTCCAGGACGAGAAGCTGCCGTTCAGCCGCGATCAGTTTGGCGGCACGTTCGGGGCGCCGATCGTCCAGAACAAGACCCACTTCTTCGGCTCCTACGAGCGGCTGAACCGAACCGACCAGTTCACTGTCAACACCGGCGGTGCATGGCCGGCCTACGAGGGCGACCAGAACCGCGAGTTCTACCGCGAGATGTACACGGCGCGGATCGACCATCAGTTCAGTCCCTCGCATCGCGTCTTCTACCGCTACGGCAACGAGGACGAGGACGCGCCGAACAAGATCGCCGGCGGCCGCAACTTCCAGAGCCTCGGCTTCGCCGTGCCGCGTTGGTCGCATGTCGCCGGACATACCTGGGTGGTCAACGACCGGGCGGTGAACGAGTTCCGCTTCCAGGCCGCGTTCGCGATGTACCAGGTGTACGGCTCCGGCGGCCGCGCCGAGTACGACCCGACATCGATCGACGGGCTGTCGCAGGCGGAGCTCGAGCAGCACGAGGCCTGGACCTCGTGCGAGACACAGTTCCGCTATCCGAGCCTGGCGCTCGGACAGTGCAACCTGCAGATGGGCCCGGAGCACCGTTACGAGTTCCGTAACGACTTCTCGCTGTTCGTCTCTGGCGAAGGCGAGTCGACGCACGACTTCAAGATCGGCGCCGACGTCAGCATCGTGCCGTTCGAAGCCGACACCGGCGGGCAGCAGATGCGGGGCACCTGGACGTTCCCGAACGATGCTTTGCCCGGTCCCGACAACCAGCCGACCGCCTACTCTCAGGCGCGGGCGGCAGCGACCCAGATCACCGTCAACCACATCAGCCCCTACATCCAGGACGACTGGTCGCCAAACCGTAACCTGACGTTCAACCTCGGGGTGCGGTACGACCTGCAGGACAAGTCGTTCAACGAGAACATCGCCAGCGAGGCGCGGCTGACCGGCATCGATGTGCCTTGGCACAATGGCGGCGTCAGTGGATTCGGTAGCGCTTCCGACCGTGGTGACAAGAACAACTTCGGGCCACGCTTCGGCTTCGCTTACGACCCGAATGCAGATGGCGAACTGGTCATTCGCGGCGGCGCGGGCGTCTTCTACCAGAACATCCGCACGCTGCTGAACTTCTCCGAACGTCTGTGGCCAGCACAGCGCAGGATCTTCATCGTCAACCCGTCGTTCCCGGATCCATTCGGGGGCCTGAGCTTCGACGATTTCGTGGCTGCGTTGAATAGGCCGAACATCAACTTGCTAGCCAACGACATGGAGAACCCTAAGGCGACGCAGCTGAGCGCCGGGATCAGCAAGAAGATCGGTGACAACTCGGCGCTGAGCATCGAGGGCACGTACACCAAGACGACGGGTCTGGGCGCGCTGCGTGACGTCAACTACTTTGTCAACGGCGTGCGTCCGTTCTCGCAGTTCGGCCGCGCCAGCATGCGGCAGTCGATTGCCGAGAGCGAGTACAAGGCACTGTTCGTGCGCTTCGAGCGTCGCTTCCGTGGCGACCACCAGTACTTGCTGTCGTACACGCTGTCGGACGCCTCGGAGGACACCCAGGGGCTGCCTCCGGATCAGACGATCCTGACGAACCTGAACGGTCCGGCGGGAGCGGATCGTCGGCATCGGTTCATCGCCTCCGGCATGGTGATGATCCCGGCCGGCATCCAGCTGTCGGGGATCGCGTCGTACAACTCGTCGACGCCATTCAACGCTCACTCCGGACTCGACCTCAACAGTGACGGTCGCGGCAGCGACTACATCTCGGGCGTGTCCTACAACCAGGGTTGCCGTGGGCTGAACCTCAGCACGGTGAACGCGTACCGAGCCTCCCAGGGGCTCTCGGCAGCAAGCGAGGCCGAGTGTCCGACGTTCGTCAACATCGACCTGCGCGCCACCAAGACCTGGGAAATCGGCCGCAACTTCCGGCTCGAGACCATCGCCCAGGTGTTCAACCTGTTCAATCGCGACAACTTCATCAACGGCACGGGCAACATGCGCTCCGGTTCCTTCGGTGTCCCGGTCAGCGCATCGGCCAAGCGCCAGCTCGAGCTCGCCCTGCGGTTGATCTTCTAACGCTGCTACCGTCTCGGACGCTAAACTGATGGGGTCGGCGAAGCGATTCGCCGGCCCCATTCCGTTGTGCCGGATGCCACCAAGGTCGATGTACCAATGAGACACGGATTTATTCGCGCGGCCGCTTGCCTGGCAGTCTTTCCCATGCTGGTCACACCTGGCGAGACGATCGCCGCAGCTCAGGCCATAGACGGAGGTTCCGAGCCGCGGCCCGTCCGTACCGCGACCCTACAAAAGGAGCTATCGCAGACCCATCAGCAATGGCTCGATCTCGTCGCGTACATCATTGACGATCGCGAGAAGGCGATCTTCGAGGCTCTCGGCACCGTATGGCAGCGCGATCGCTTCATCGACGCGTTCTGGAAGCGTCGCGACCCCGTACCGGTAACCCCCGAGAACGAGTTCGAGATCGAGCATGTACGACGCTGGAACCACGCCAACGACGTCATTGGCCGCGACACCCCGATGCCCGGATGGCGCACCGATCGCGGCCGCGTTTACATCGTCAACGGGCCACCATTCCGCATACACCCCTACCCCAATACTCAGCAGCTCTGGCCACTCGAGGTATGGGAGTACCGCGACTCTCCGCGGCCCGGGATGCCGCCCTTCTACCAGATCATCTTCTTCAAGCCGCGCGTGTTCAACGAATGGCGCCTGTACTCGCCGTCCGTAGACGGGCCTGAAGGTCTGGTGATCGCCAACCCATCGAACATCGGGAATATCGACTTCCAGCAGCTCGCCACGAAGTTCCCCATCGTGTTCTTGGCAGCGCAGCGCGTCGCTGCGGGCTATGGAGCTTTGGGATCGGAGACGGTGATCGCTCGCACCATGGCCCCGATGCCACCACCACGCCCGCTATCGCTCTATTACACGCCCGAAGCCGAGGTAGACAGCACGTTCCTCACTGCCGCCGCCCTCGACGTGCGCATGGAGGCAACCGGATACACCCACCGCGAGCTCCAGGGCTACGTCGACGTCGCCGTCGAGCTTCCCACTACCGATACGGCATTCATCGACGTCGATGACCGCAAGATCGCCAACTTCGAGCTCGAGCTCGAGCTCGAGACGCCGATCGCCGGTACCTGGAAGGACAATAGTGGTAGCGTCGTGATACGCATTCCGCAAGAGGATTTCGAGGCGGTTCGGGACTTGCCGATCCTCTACCAGCAACGCCTCTGGTTGCTTCCTGGCAGCTACAAGATCCGTGCCCTGCTTACCGAGGTGGCCACTCGCCGTATCGGAGTCGCCGAAGCTGTCGCAGTCGTACCGGAGCCGGCTGATCTCGTCATAAGTCAGCCTACGTTGTTCTACGTCAAGGAAGATGGCGCCCGCGGGCGGGCGAATGACGACTGGCGCGCCTATATCCCGTGGGTCGGATCGCAGCTCCGGCGGGGCTCTCCTGTCGCCTCGGTGGTGCGCATCTCGCGCGCCAGCGAGAGCCCGGCTCGAGCCGGGCTGGCACCACCGGAGGGGCTGGAGATCTACTACGAGCTTCGACAGGCGGGCCGCGTCGTGTGGACCGACACCTGGGCGGGCGAGCCGGAGCCACGTTCCGACGCCGACGGGTGGGGAGTTGCTCGAACGTTGCGGATTGGAGATTTGCCGGCCGGGAGCTACGAGTTGCTTCTCCGGGCGCGCGTTGGCCGCGACCCGGACGCTCCTGCCATCGATCTGGGCACCGTCGGGCGGCGACAGGTCGAGCTTGTCGATGACTTTCTGCCCCTCGCCCGCATCCTACCGATCCAATCCGACGCTGACCAGACAGCGGCAGCGCATCATCAGATCGGCCAGCAACTGTTGCGACGTAATGAGTTCGCCGCGGCACGAGCACATTTCGAGAGTGCCGTCCGGCTGGAGCCCAACAATGCCGCATTTCAGATCGACGCGGCGAAGACACTGGTGCTAGCCGGCGAGCTCACGATGGCGGAGTTTCTCCTCGATCGCGCTACCCGCAACCGGCCCAACAACGCCGACGCGTGGGCCACCCTCGGCCTTCTCCGCATTCAGAAGGGTGAATTCACCGGCGCTATCGAGGCCTACGACAAGAGCCTCGATGCCGGCCCCGGTACACCCTCTATCTACAACGGCCTCGCTGAGGCGTTCCTGTCGACAGGCGACGCTCCCCGGGCGCTCGAAATGCTCGAGCTGTCGCTCGAGATCAACCCGTCTCAGCAACAAGTCCGGCAACTCCGTGACCAATTGAAGGGCGGCGAAGAGTGATGCGCCCTCACCGGTCCCAACGAACCGAGTTCCCCGACGGAGCCCTGAGAATGGCACTGCGACCAGTTATCAGACGACGTGTATCGTTGACCTTCCTGCGGATCGCAGTCGGAGTGCTGATCCTGGCGGCCGCAGCCACTCCCGCCGTCGCCCAGACGGCGCGGTTTACCGGACGTGTCACCAACATGGTCGACGGCGAGCCTATCGCCGGCGTCACCATCACGCTCCGCAACGTAGACAACGGTGCGGTTGTTCAGATCGAAAGCAATGATGACGGACGCTACTTTCGTCGATCGTTACCGATCGGTCGCTTCGAGATCACGTTCGAAAAGGAGGGCTACGTTTCGGCGCGCGACTCTCGACGCCTGGGGAGCGGCCAGACCACGCACGATGCCGTACTGGAGCCGGCGCGCGCGACGCCGGCGAACCTCGGATCGTCACCAGAGTACGTCGCCGCGTATGCCGCCTTCGAGGTTGGAGATCTGCCTCAGACCATTGAGATACTGACCACGCTCGTCGGCCACCAACCGGATTTCGGTCCTGCCCATCTGTTGCTCGCCAGATCGCACTACGAGCTCGAGCACTGGGACGAAGCGATCACCGGCTACAAGCGCGTCATCGAGCTCGAGCCCGGCGTGCCCGTCGCCTACCTCGATCTGGGAGTAGCTCTGGCCGCCACAGGGGACCTGGACAGTGCCTCGGGATACTTCGAGCAAGCCGTGGCGATGCAGCCCGACGATGCTTCCGCGTACTACAACATCGGCGCAATCTTCATCCGCGCCGATCGCATCGACGAAGCGATCGAATACTTAGCGCGCTCGACCGAGCTCGATCCTGAGTCGGCGCTGGCACACAAGGCGTTGGCCTTCGCCCTGGTTCGAAAGTCGGATACGGCGCGTGCAGCCGTTCATCTGGCGCGCTACCTGGAGATCGAGCCCGAGGCTGCCGATGCCGCCGAAATGGCGGAGTTGTTGGAGCAGCTACGCAGCTCGTGAGCCCCGGAAGCTGACTGTGAGCCACCTCTACCTCATCGTCGTGGGGTTGTGGGCGGTGACATCCATCGCGCTCATGCCGGCGCCAGCCGCTGCTGCCCCCACCAGCCCGCGTGCCGAGGCCATTGGGAGCTGTGCTGCATTACGGCATGCCTGTCGAATGGGGCCCGTACAAGAGGTCGCTCTCTTGCTGGAGCAGGCGGCCGACGCCGCGGCGCGCGGTGACTGGGATTCTGCACATCGTGCTCTGAACAGAGCCCGACGTCTGGCGCCACAACGCGCTGACGTGCTCTTCGAGCTCGGAGTCATCCTGGAGCGAGTAGAGGATCCAGTCGGCGCTATCAGTGCGTACAGACAGGCCATCGCGCTCGATTCCAGCTTGGTGCCGGCGATCGAGAATCTCGCGTCCGTGCTGGCGAGCCACGGAGATCTCGACGGCGCAATCTACTTGCTTACAGTCGCGCTGGAGCAATATCCCGAGACCGCTAGCCTCCACTACCACCGTGCCCTACTGGTGTTCCGACGCGAACAACGACTGGTGACCCCAGCCATCGATGGGCTGGAGCGTGCCCATGCACTGGGCTACTCGCGTCCCCACCTGTTCCTGTTGCTCGGGCGCGTCGCGCGGATCGGCGGAGACGCCGCCAAGGCCCGCGGGATCGTCCAGCAAGGCCTCGACCAGACTCCCCAGGACGCCGAGCTCTTGCGCGAGATGGGGTTGGCACTCGCCGCCCTCGGCGAGCTCGATGACGCAGCGCGTCACCTCGCTGCTGCAGTGCGAGTGGCCCCGGCCGAAACCAGCCTCGCGGTTGACCTCGGCCGCGTGTACCTGCGCGCCAACCGGACGGACGACGTAATCGCGCTGCTGGGCGAGCTCACCGACCTACCGGACGCGCTCTTCTTGCTCGGCCAGGCGCAACAGGCGCTGGGGCGACCGGAGGCGAGAGCTACGCTGGAGCGATTCCAGGCACTTCAGGCCCGTACCAAGGCGGCCCAGGAGGCCGAGGCTCGAGCAATGGTGGAAGTCGCAACTGGCATCGAGAGCTGGAACGGAGGCGACGTTCAGTCGGCGGCCGAACACTTCGAACGCGCCCTGAGCGAACGCCCCGGGTGGGCCACGGCGCGCTCGTACCTGGCGGCAGCGCGCTTGGAATCCGGACAGACGGAAGCGGCGATAGAGCTTGCCACAGCGCTCCTCGCAACCGACCAGGGCAATGCTCAGGCGCTCATGGTGCTGGGAAGGGCACGGCTGCGCGAATCGATACCCGAGGGCCTGGCGTTTCTCGAGCGCGCCGCGAGCCTGTACCCGTACCGCGCGGTTTGCCTGCTGACCTTGGCCCAGGCGTACGTTGATGCGGGCCGTGGCTCCGACGCCACCTCACTGGTCGAACGTGCTGCCGCCATCGAGCCCGACAGTCCCTGGGTCGACGAGCTGCGGCGGCATCTGAAGCTTGGTGCCGGCTAGATGGCCACGACAGCCTCTTGCTGAGCGTGCGCCGCCTCGTCACGTCGATCGAACGTAATTGTTTGTATCAAGTTGTCTCAGTTGCCGATGTCCGGACCTGTGTATCGTGCTCGTTGCGACGAATGGTATTAGACTCCCCAACTGCAGTCTTCCGGCGTCGGGTCGACTCCCCTGTGCGCTTCTTGTAGCGCCTCGGTCGCTGTTTGCGGCCGACCACAGGCAACAATGGTAGGCGGGCCCTGAGGGCTAGGAGCGAGCTCCGCGAGTGAGCCTTACGACCGGCGATCAAAGTCGCTACCGCGAATTCCGCTCCCACTACTTGCCGCGCACCGCGAAGGGTCGTTGGGCCGTGATTCTCTACGTCGTGGCGTTCGTTTTCGCTGAGTGGCCGTTGCTGCCGCTGGCGAATCGGATCGAGCCTACGGTTCTCGGGTTCCCGTTCTTGTTCGTGTATCTGTCGGTCATCTATGCCATCAAGCTGGCGGTGCTGATCTACGCGGCGCGCGAACGACTGTGAGCCGGAGGGCCTGATCGGTGGAGCCGTGGATTGTCGCGCTATCGCTGATCGGCGCCTACCTGGTAATAACGTTGCTGTTGGGCGTCGTCGCCAACAGGCGCCTCGAGGTGAATCTCGAGGACTTCCTGCTGTACGGCCGTCGTGCCGGTTTCTTCGTCCTCTACCTCACCATGGTCGCCACCTATCACAGCGCTTTCGCGTTTCTTGGCAGCAGTGGGTTCTTCTATACACACGGCATCGGATTCTGGGTTGCGGGCACCTGGACGCTGATGACCGGCGTCATCACCTACGTGCTAGGCCCCCGGATCTGGGCTCTCGGGAAAAAGTTCAACTACATGACACCCGCCGACATGTTGGCCGACTTCTATGAAAGCGAGCCGGTGCGGGTCATCGTGGCTGCGGTCTCTGTCGTCTTCACGATTCTGTACATCCAGGTACAGGCCCAGGGACTGGGCTACATCATCAGCGCGGCCTCTGGAGACCGAATATCGTTCGAGGTCGCCACCGCGGTGTTGCTGGTGGTGGCGGCGACCTACCTCATGGCCGGCGGCCTCCGAGCCGTCTACTGGACCGACGTGCTGCAGGGTGTGTGGATGTACGTGGCGGTCTGGGCGGGGGCTCTCTACCTCTCCTATGAGTTATTCGGCGGCCCGGTGCAGTTGCTCGAGGCGGTCAGCGAGCAGAGACCCGATCTGCTGACGATCCCGGGACCACGTGACTTCTTCACGTATCCGATGTGGTTCGGGATGATGATCGCGCTGTCGTTCGGGGTCGTCCTGCAGCCGCACATAATGATCCGCTACTACACCGCAGTGGACGCACGGACGCTGAAGTGGCTCGGTGCCACGATCCCGATCTTCCTGCTGACCCTGTTCATTCCCACCGCCTTCGTCGGTCTGGGCGGTGCGTTGGCGATGCCGGGCATTGCTATCCCCGATAGGATCTTCCCGGAGCTCCTGTTCGCCTACGCACCCGCGTGGTTGACCGGCGTAATCTTGGCCGGTGCCACGGCCGCGGCGATGTCGACGCTCGACTCGATCCTGCACGCCAACTCGGCGGTTCTGACGCGCGATATCTATCAGCGCTACGTGCGCGCCGACGGTGATCTTGCCCACTACGTCACCGCTAGCCGCGTCTTCATCGTCGGGTTCCTGATAATCGGCTACATCCTCAGCGTGTACACCTTCGAGTACCTTGTCGTGCTGGTGACACTCTCCGGCGCCGGAGCGCTGCAGCTCCTACCGGCGGTGCTAGGCGTTACCTTCCCGTCACGTAACCGGCTCACTGCCACCGGCGTGCTTGCCGGAATCGGGGTCGGCTTGGTAGTGCTCTTCCTCACGCTTGTAGTCTGGCCCCATCCGCTTACGCTGCACGGCGGTGTATGGGCGCTGGTAGCGAACGGCCTGACAGCGGTGCTGGTGTCGCGCGTTAGCCAGGCGCCGTCTGCGGCGACCGTCAACCGGGTCCACGGGGCGATCGAAGAGCTTGTCTACGGTGCGACCGGCGAGTAAGTCATGCGCACACTCGTGATCGGCATCGACACCGGCGGGACCTTCACGGACTTCGTCCTCATGAAGGACGGACAGGTCCGCGTCCACAAGGAACCCTCCACTCCCGACAATCCGGCGGCCGCGATCCTCGTCGGGCTCGAGACACTGGGCGTCGAAGGAGTCGAGATCGTTCACGGGTCGACGGTGGCGACGAACGCCCTGCTCGAGCGAAGGGGCGCCCGAACAGCATTGGTGACAACAGCCGGATTCGAGGACGTGCTCGAGATCGGCAGGCAGACACGCCCGGCGATCTACGACCTGGGAGTGTCGAAGCCGGCTCCACTGGTCGATACCGACGCTCGACTCGGTCTGCACGAGCGCATCGACCCACAGGGCGGCGTGGTGGAGCCGGTTGATCCCGAGAGCGTCGCTGACACCGTCGAGCGCATCCGGCAGGGCGAATACGACGCCGTAGCGATCTGCCTGCTACACGCCTACGCCAACCCGGCCCACGAACGCGCGCTGCTCAGCGCCCTGACCGACGGATTCACCGGATTCATTACCGCGTCGCACCAAGTCGTTCCCGAGTTCCGTGAGTACGAGCGTACCAGCACCACCGTAGTCAACGCCTACGTCGGACCGATCATGCAGCGGTATCTCGGGCAGCTGGCCGAACAGTTGTCCGACTCGCCGATTCGAATCATGCAGTCCAATGGTGGCTCGATCTCGCTGCAGGCGGCGCAGCGAGCCGCCATTCAGACGGTACTGTCCGGACCCGCCGGGGGCGTCGTCGGTGGTGCCGAGATCGGACGACTAGCCGGCTTTCCCAACAGCATCACCTTCGATATGGGCGGCACGAGCACCGACGTGAGCCTCTGCCAGGGTCAGCCCGGCCGTACCGCCGAGTCGAGCGTCGGCGGGCTGCCGATCCGCCTTCCGGTGATCGACATCCACACCGTCGGGGCGGGCGGTGGATCAATTGCCTATCGTGACCCGGGCGGCGCGCTGAAGGTCGGGCCCCGCAGCGCTGGTGCCCAGCCCGGGCCCATCTGCTACGGGCGCGGTGGCACCGAGGTAACGGTGACCGACGCGAACCTCTTCCTGGGTCGCCTCGCGCCGGACCACTTCCTCGGCGGCGACCAACACCTGGCACAGGAACCGGTAGCGGAGGTGATGAAACAGCTGGCCGACGAGCTCGGCATGGCACCTGTCGAGCTTGCCGAGGGGGTCGTCCGCGTCGCCAACACGACCATGGCGGGGGCGATTCGCGTGATCTCAGTGGAACGCGGCTTCGACCCACGCGACTTCAGTCTGGTGTCGTTCGGTGGGGCCGGCTCGATGCACGCGGCCGCCTTGGCTCGCGACCTCGGCATTCCCCGCGTCATCGTACCCTTCGCCGCGGGGATCCTCTCAGCGCTCGGTATGCTCCTGACGGATATCGTGCGTGATTACTCCCAGACGCTCCTGGTCGCTGCCAGCGGGCTCCAACCCGGCGTACTCGAGGCCGAGTTCTTGAAGCTGGAGGCGCGGGCGCTCGAGGACTTCGCGCTCGACGAGCTGAACGCCACCGATTTGCGCTACGAGCGCAGCGTTGACTTGCGCTACATAGGCCAGGGTTACGAGCTCGAGGTACCGATGCAAGCTGACTTCGAAGCCGCTTTTCATGAGCTGCACGAGCAGCGGTACGGGTACAGCGATCCCGAGCGGCCAACAGAGGTGGTCAACGTCCGCCTGCGCGTCGTAGCGCCGACGCAGAAGCCGGCGATGGATGATGAGCCGCTGACCGAGCCAGACAGCGCGGCGGCAATTGTCGGGGATCACGAGATGGTGTTCGATCAGGAGCTACACAAGGCGACGCTCATCGATCGGAACCGACTGCATCCAGGAGGCGCCTTTACCGGGCCCGCCCTCGTCGTCGAGTACAGCACGACGACCGTTGTCCCGCCGGGCGTCGGTTGCCACATCGATGGGCAGCGCAACCTGGTCATGGAGATCAACCCGTGAGCTCCCCTCCTAGCAGCACACGCGGTGAATACGACCCGATTCAGTTGGAGGTATTCCGCAACCTCTTCCACTCCGCCGCGGAAGAGATGGGCGTGGCACTGTGCCGCACCTCGTTCTCCCCCAACATCAAGGAGCGACGCGATTACTCGTGCGCCATCTTCGATGGTGCCGGGCGTGTCGTTGCCCAGGGCGATCACATGCCTGTCCACCTGGGCTCCATGCCGCTCTCGGTTGCCGCGGCAATCGAGCACACCAGCATGGGACCGGGTGATGTGGTGGTAGTCAATGATCCCTTCCGGGGCGGCACCCATCTGCCCGACATCACGCTCGTCGAGCCGGTCTTCGTCGACGACGCTGCGGCGCCGACATTCTACCTCGCCAACCGTGCACACCATTCCGACGTCGGCGGCATGACGCCCGGCTCGATGCCGCTGGCGACTTCGATCTACCAGGAGGGCATCCGCATCCCACCGGTGCATCTGGTGCGTGGCGGCGAATTGGTGAGTGACGTCATGTCGATGATCCTCTCGAATGTACGCACACCACGGGAACGGGAGGGAGATCTCACGGCACAAATCGCTTCGAACCACACCGGACTGCGTCGCCTGCTGTCAATTGTCGACAAGTATGGCCTCGATACCGTCGAGGCCTATATGGCCCATTTGATGACCTATGCGGAGCGAATGACACGCGAAGCGATCCGCCAGATTCCGGACGGGACCTACCGATTCGAGGACTGCATGGACGACGACGGCCAGGGCAATGGTCCGCTCCCCATCGCGGTGACCATCACCATTGCAGAAGACGGCGCGCTGATCGATTTCACAGGCACCGCACCGCAGGCACAGGGGAGCATCAACGCCAACTACGCGATCGCCTTGGCGGCGGTCTTCTACTGCTTCCGGGTCATCGTTCCGTTCCCGATTCCCTCGAACCACGGAACATTACAACCGCTTGAAGTCACCGCGCCGGACGGCTGCCTGATCAACGCCCAGGCGCCGGCAGCGATGGCTGCCGGCAATGTCGAGACCTCGCAGCGAATCGTCGACACAGTGCTCGGCGCGCTGGCCCAGGCGATCCCCGACATCATCCCGGCCGCCAGCAGCGGCACCATGAACAACACCACGCTCGGCGGCACCGATCTGTCGGGAGCACCGTTCGCCTACTACGAGACAGTGGCCGGAGGAATGGGAGCCCGACCGTACGCCGATGGCCTCGACGCTACGCATACCCACATGACCAACAGCTTGAATACGCCGGTAGAAGCACTCGAGCACGCCTACCCGTTCCGCGTTACACGCTACGAGGTACGGCGCGGTTCCGGCGGCTCTGGCGCCTGGCGCGGCGGCGACGGGATTCGCCGCGACATCCAGTTGCTGGTTCCGGCACAGCTGACCATCCTCAGCGATCGCCGCGTCAATGCCCCATACGGCCTGCAGGGTGGCGGCTCTGGGCGCCCGGGCCGCAACGTTCTCATCAGCGGGAACGACGCGCGAGAGCTTCCAGGTAAGGTCACCGTATCGATCCAAGCTGGAGACATCATCAGCGTACACACCCCCGGCGGAGGTGGCTTCGGGACAGACTAGGGCCGCCGTCAGCGTTACCGGAGATTCTCGAGAACACGGGAACCCAGGAGAATAGCGATGTTCCGACCGCGCAGCATGACTTGTCTCTGGAAACCATTGCTCGTGGCGCTCGCTGTGGGCCTCGGTGCCGTCGGCATCCCTGCACCGGCGGGTGGGCAAGACGGCGGGGCGTCAGGCCTCGAGGACCTGTTTGACGCGGGGTTGATCTTCCAGGACCGGAACGGTGACGAAGTGGTCGATTTCGTCGACGTGGGCATCGTGCTCGGTCTCGAACGCTCGGACTCCGACCTCGCCGCGGCCCTGGACGTAGCAGCGCGGCTCGGATTCGAAACCATGGCCATGGACATTCCGGTACGCCGGGATGCTCCGCAGGGGAGCGTCGGCATTGTCGTTGGCCGCGGCGGAGCCGAGCGCCTCGGGCTGGACGTGGGCGAGCTCGATGCGTTGGCCGCAGGAACTGGGATGGTCACCCGAGCCAGCTCCGCAGCCCACGAGTGGCTGGTGATCGCCGGAGCCGACGACGCCGGCACCCGCGCCGCCGCCGCTGCTTTCGGTGGTCGGTTGCCGTACGTGGGATCAGCCAGCGGAGCCACTCTGGCTGACCTGACCGCCGATATCGAAGAGTACCTGGCCGGCGAAGGAATCAGCGTACAGGCGGTCAGCGTTCCGACGATCCACGCCCAGGCCGATGGCGACGGCTCCTTCTCCTCGGTCGATGTCTTGGTCAGCCTGTCGGCAGCCGACGTCTCACGGGCGCAAGCCGCTCTGGAAGAGGTGCCTGCCCGGCGCCAGACTGGCCCATCGGACGATGCCGATACCGACCGATCCGAGCTGCTTTCGTACAGCGGTGCCGGGCGCCTGAGCGTCTCGTTGACGGGATCGGGTGGCACGTCGGTCGGCGTAGAGATCCGCCGCGCCGAACCCGAGGCCCCATCTCGCCCGACCCCGGCGCGCCCGGGCTCCGGAGGCAAAGACGATCTAGACCTGTCGACTCTGTTCGAGGCCGAAGGCTTGCTGGGAGACAGCGACAACAACGTGATTCCCGACAGGATCGACGCGGTGCTCAGCGCCTCCGGTCCGGGCGTTGACGGGGCCATCGATCTGGCAGCACGACTCGGCCTGGAGTCGGCGGGGATCACTCTGCCGCTGGGCCGTACGCCGGACGAAATCAGCGATGCCGAGAACGAGCCCACCCTCGTGGCGATCGGTGTCGACCATCCGCTGGTCGCCGACCTCGTCGATGACGGCAAGCTGGCACCCGGCCGCATCGAGGCGCTCGCCGCCGGCGAGGGCCTCATCGAAGTGGTGCCCGACGCTTTTGGCGACAAGCGGGCCGTGGTCGTCACTGGGGGCGACGCCAACGGCGTAGCCCGCGCCCTGGAACAGCTCTCGGAGCAGTTCCCCAACCTCTCGGAGCGCGGCCACGATCGCGCGACGATAGATCAAGTCGAGTCAGAGATTTGGAGCTTCCTGTCGCAGCGCAGCCCGGGAGGTCAGGCGGCGGCCGCCCTCTACAAGCTCGACCGCATGGTCGACGAGCTCAGCGGCAGGCAGATCGACGCAGCACAGGTGACGGTCTCTCTGGAGAAGATCGAGCCCGGTCTGGAAGCCCTGGTCCGCGAGCGTGTCGCGTCGTTGGGGGTTACCGACCTGTCGGTGCGACTCGACGATCGCGATGTACAAAGGGCGGCGGTGCTCAGCGAGGAGGCGTTCGACATCCCGTCGGAGGTCGATGCGTTCTGGGACCTTTTTCGCGAGCGAGTGATACCGGGCGTGCGGCGCGGTGCGGCGGTACACGTCGAAGCACGGCTCAGCGAGCCGCCGGAGGTCCGGCAACGCATCGCCGAGCAAGCGCGCGAACTGTTGATCGAGGCCGGTGCCGACACCGGCGCGACGCAGGTCGTCGTGCTGTCGGCATTCAAGCAGGGCTTCTCATGGTTGCGTGAGGTAATCGTCCCCGAGCTTCGCAAGATCCAGTCCGCCAGCGCTGCTCCGACCATCGGCGGTATCCGCGTGAACTTCGCCGAGACCGGTCCCCCCGAGGACTGGCCACAGCAGGCGATGTACAGCAAGGTGCGTTGGCTCAAGGAGATCTGGCCGGTCGACGAGGTCATGTCGAACGATCTGTCGCTCGATCCCGAGCTCGTCGACTTCCAGATGGCACCCATCGACGCCCCTACATACGAGGTCGTCGTGACCTCGACCAGCGGTTCGGAGCTGCTTCGACGGACATTCGAGCCCAAGTACGTGCTGCAGCCGTACTACGAGCGATTCGATGACTACGAGCTGGTCCGCGTCTCCACCGGCTGGCTCGCCGCGCACAGCGGCGACGACACGTTGATCGACGAGCGCATCGTCACCGACATCGAGAGCTTCTGGGAACACTACCAGTCGAAGACGCTGAGCGGACTCTACGACCACGTGATGGAGGTGCACGACGGCAACCCACGGAGCGCCGACGCTCCGTACTTCGGCGAGCTCACCGTCGAGGTGAGCTTGAGCGAGCCCGACTACCTGCTGGGCATCGACAAGGAGTACATCTCCTCGCTCGATTCCCTTCATGAAGAGATCTACTTCCCCACCCTGTTCTTCTTCCGCGTCTTGGGGCGCATGGCACGTGGCGAGGAGCTCAGCCACATCGGCCGCGTCATCCCGATCATGCGGCCCAACAGCAGCGGCGAGGGCGGTTGGGCAAAGATCCGACTGACCGGATTCGCTACCAGCCGACCGGCAGTGGTGGTCGACTATACGGAGGCAGATGGCACAACCGGACAGGTGCGTCGCGATATCCCGGTGGTTACCGTGGAACGCCCGAGCGCCCTCGCCGCAACCGTGCGCGCGGGGCAGGAGGGCCTCGACAGCCTGGACATACGCGTCAAGGTGGATTTCGAGGCCGACGACCGCGCCGACCTGCTCCAACAAGCCGACGAGTTCCAGGTCGACAGCAGGATCATGACCGCTGTCCAAGCGACGTCGATGATCGACAACCTCGTCCAACTGAGAGCTCGGGGCCTATACGAGGACGCGCTCGCATTCCATGGATTGGGGACCATCCGAATCGCCGCCGGCTGGGACTGGAAGATCGATCGCGAGGCCCAGGCAGTGGCTACGCTCGGCGCCAACGGCAACGCCGAGCCATACCCCTCCGTCGCCGATCTCTTGCCGGCGGGCGGCTACCGCTACGCGGGAGAGAACTTGGTGCAGTGGGAGACGCCGATCCCACCACCGGAGGGACACGCCATTCTGGCGCGCATGTCGACGTTCCCCGAAGCGACGATGTACCACGCGGGCCGCAGCTACCTGGGCAAGGACATCTGGGCGATGGTGCTCATGCCACCGATCGACGCTTCGCATTGGTCGCGCTACAAGTTCACCACACAAAAGCCGACGGTAGTCTATTCGGCCCGGCAGCACGCCAACGAGGTCTCGTCGACGAGCCATGTGCTCAAGCTCGCGGAGTTGCTGCTGACCGACGAGGAGTTCCAGAAGAAGCTCCTCGACGTAAACGTGATCATTCATCCGTTCACCAACCCCGACGGCGCCCAGCTCGCCTACGACCTCTACGAGATCACACCCGATTTCATCCTCCACGCCGGCTACCTCGGCTCGCTCGGTCAGGACGCTACGAACGGTGGGCGCGAGGACATGCCCATCTATCCCGAGTCGAAGGTCCGACCCACATTGTGGAGAACGTGGTTGCCGGACATCTTCCTCAACCCGCACGGCTACCCGTCGCACGAAGTCGTGCAATTGTTCTCCGAATACGCCGGGCTGGTGCGCCGTGGCCGCATCACCGAGCGCAACTGGAGTGTCAATCGTGGCTGGTTCCTCCCCGGCTTCGGATACCTGGACGATCCGCAGTTCCCACGCCATAAGAACGCCGCCTTCAAGATCCGCGACTACATCACCCGCTACATCAACGATGCCGAAGATGTACGGGCAATGAATGGACGCGCCTACGACCGCTACCAACGCTACGGTGGCGAGTACGAGCCCTTCGTGTATCGGCAGGACATGGTGAACGGCGTCAACATCCAGATGCCGCTCAAGGGCGGCAGGTCTGGCCAAGGGGGCCCACCGGGAGACGGCTACAATCCCCGCGTGACGATCTGGAGCGGCAACACCGAGGCACCTGACGAAACCGCCTACGGCGACTGGATGGAGCTCGTCGCGACGGCGGGCTTGCAGTGGGACAAGGCGATCCTCGACTACCTCTACGAGGGTGAGCACAGCGTCGACCGCAAAGGCGCCGCCCACTGGGGAGGAGGCGTCCGGCTCTGGCTCGATCGCCCGCGCCCGCCGAAGCCCGATGAAGACGATGCCGAGTAGCGCCCCTCGGCGCAGTCGAAGTGTGTGGGAGGGCCTGCTACCGTGAGATCAAGCGTGCGGTAGTTCTTCGACGCCACCGACAACCTGAACGGTAATCTCGACGACCTGTTCGAGCTCGCTATCGGAGATGACGAAGGGCGGCCCGAACAGGATCACGTCGCCATCGGTGCCGTCGACCATGCCGGTTCCCGGATAGACGAGCAAGCCCTCGGCCTTGCATGCCGCCAGCACACGCTCGGTGATGCGGGCCGACCTTGGAAAGGGCTCCCGGGTTTCGCGATCCGCGACCAGCTCCACACCCACCAGCAGTCCACGACCGCGCACCTCGCCCACGTGGGGGCTGTTCGCCAAGCGCTCCATGAGCTGTGCTTTGAAGCGGCCGCCCTTGTCGCGCGATTGGCTCACCAGGTCATCAGCAACCAGGCGCTCGAGGACCGCTACACCGACGGCAGCGCCGACCGCATGATGCGAATAGGTGAGGCCGTGAACGAATCCACCATCCTGCAGCGCGCTGGCCACGCGCCCGCTGGCGACCGTCAGGCCGAGAGGCCAGTATCCGGAGGCGCAACCTTTGCCGCTGGCGATCAGATCTGGCTTCACACCCCAGTGATCAACGCCGAACCAGGTTCCCGTTCTGCCGAAGCCCGTCATTACCTCGTCGGCGATGAGCAGGACGCCGTGGCGTTCGCAGACCTCGGCAATCGCCGGCCAGTAGTCGTCCGGAGGCACGCTAGCACCGAGCGTCGCACCACCGATGGGCTCGGCGATAAAGGCAGCGACCGTCTCGGCGCCCTGTTCGCGAATGGCCGCCTCGAGCTCGGCCGCATGTGCCATACCGCACGCACGCGGATGCTTCGGCATTGGGCAGCGATACTCGTAGACGGCCGGCACGTGGATCGCGCTGTCGAGCCACGGCAAGTACGGAGCGCGCAGCGGTGCGCGACCGCTGGCGGCGAGCGCCGCCCGTGTGTTGCCGTGGTACGAGCCCCAGCGGCTGATGATCTTGTGACGGGCCTCGTCTCCGTTGGCGAGGTGGAAGGCTCGTGCCATCTTGAACGCTGTCTCGACGGCCTCCGATCCACCCGAGACCGGGTAGATCGACGGCGCCTGCATCGGCAACAACGGCGCCAGCTTCTCCCCTAGCTCCTCGAGGGCAGCGGTGGTGAACTCGGTGCCGTGGACATACGACACCCGCTCGAGCTGTTCGAGCATGGCGTGACGAATCTCGGGGACCCCGTGGCCGATATTGACCACCACGGCGCCACCGGCGGCGTCGAGATAGCGGTTCCCGTGCTCGTCGGTGATCCACACACCTTCGGCCGCAACCGCGCGGGGCGCATCGGCTGCCGCACGGCGGAAGATGTGGCTCATCGCGAATAGATACCGTCGGCGTCGAGCTCCTCGCGAATCAACCGCAGCTCCTCGTCCGTCGGAGCCGGGGTCTCGCCCAGGTCGTCGGCTACCTTCATCTCCCAGCCGGTATTGTCGCGGACCTCCTCCAGCGACACTCCCGGGTGGAGCGAGGTAAGGGTCATCTCTCCGGTCCGGGCGTCAAAGCCGTATTCGCCAAGATCCGTGATGACCACCTGGGGCCCTGTCCCGAGCCAGCCGCGGGCGCGTTCGACCTCTGGATCGCTATTGTGCCCTGGTGACGTCTGGAAGCTCAGCTGCTCGACGAACGAGCGGCGCTTCTGGGGCATGATGATAAAGATGCGCCGCGCATTGATGGCGATCTCACACGCACCTCCGGACCCTGGCAGGCGAACCTTTGGTGATTCGTAGTCGCCAATGGTGGTGGTGTTGAGATTGCCGTAACGATCGATCTGTGCGCCCTGCAAGAAGCCCACGTCGATGAGACCCGCCTGCAGATAGTAGGCGAAGAGCTCGAACATGCTGGTCGCCGCCGTTGCCCCGGTGACCAACGTCGGATCACCGATCGACAATGGGAGTCGGGCGGGCGCCGCACCGTAGACACCCGCTTCGTAAACCATCTGAATATCGGGCGATACAGTGCGTTTGGCGAGATTCACTGCGATGTTGGGCATCCCGACGCCTACGAAACAGATCTTCTCGCCTTCCAGGGCGCGCGCCGACTGCACAATCATCATTTCCTTGCGCGAGAAGCCACACTCCAAGGGCGTAACGCTCATGCGTACTCCCCATAGTCGACTTCGCCGGACAGAGCCGGCCCCGTCGGGCGTAGGCGCTCCCAGTAGGCGGCGCCGAACTTTTCGACGTAGTCCGCATGGCACGACAGGTCGTAGACCCATTCCTTGAGCCAGGCGTCGAGCCTGTCCGCTTCGCGGGCGATCGCATCCCACTTCACATAGAAGTCGTTGTCGCGATCATAGTGTCCTTGAACATAAGAGGGGTGGCAGCCGAACGGCTCGACGACAACAGCGTCTACCTTGATGCCGGGGATCATCGTACGGTTGGGGTCACGGCGCACGGTTTCCTCGCTGACCAACTCCTCGACCACGAGGATGACGCGCTCGGCTCCGAAAGCCGCTTCTTTTTGGCAGCCCAGCAAGCCCCATATCTGGCCATTGCCCTCGGCATCCGCGCGCTGCGCGTGGATGATCGCCACGTCGGCATTCAACGGCGGCACGACGGCAATTCGGTCCCCTCCGTAGGGGTCGTCGAGCCAGCGAATCCGATCGTTTACCGAAGGGATGTCGGATTCATCGTAGGATCGTAGCGGCATGAAGGGCAGTCGCGCAGCACCCGCCATGTAACGGCACACCATGCCGAAATGGCTGTACTCCTCGATCTCCAGCGGCGCCGGATCGGCCCGCTCGACACGACGTCGAATGGCGTGCAACGACCCGACCCCTGGGTTGCCCAGCCAGGAGAAGATCAGCTTGCTGGCTACACCGGCAGCAATCATCTGGTCGTAGGTTACGTCGGGCGTCATACGCGACAGGGTAAGGTCGCG